>NZ_BAABKC010000096.1:0-25083 GCF_039543625.1 Streptomyces similanensis
CCGAGGATCGCTCATGTGGTTGAAGCACCTCACCTCAACCACATGATCCGAACCTCAAACAGCCCCTAGAAGGGCTCGAGGTAGTTCGCGGGGCGAGGCGTGCGATGAAGGTCTTGGCGCCTTCGCAAGAGCGGGGGAGGACCTGGATGGGCAGTGCCACGACCGGACGGTCTAGTCCTTGCGCCGGTGGGTTCACCGGGTGACTCTTCTGGGCTGGGGGGCCTGGGTGCTGGCGGTGACGTCCAGGGGGATGGCAGATCGTCCGCGAATCCCTCACGAACGTACGCAAGCACGCGCACGGAGCGAAGACGGTCACCGTCGACGTCTGACTGGGCGGCGACACCGCCCGGCCCGTCGTACGGGTCTCGGTCTGCGACGACGCGAAGACCGCCGGCCGGGAGCCCGGAGCCGCCGCGGCGCCCGGGCCCGGGGGCTACGGCCTGCTCGGGCTCGCCGAACGCGCCGCCCTGGTCGGCGGAACCGTCACCGCGGGCCCGCGCTCCGGGGTCGGCTGGCTCGTCGAGGCCGACATCCCGCTGCCCGGCCCCCGTCCCTCGGCACGGAGGACGCCCCAGCTGCTGACACCCTGAAGCCATGACGGCGATCAGAATCCTCATCGCCGACGACCAGCAGATGATCCGCTCGGCCTACGGCATGATCCTGGGCTAGCAGCCCGACATGGAGGTCGTCGCCTCGGTGGCCGACGGCGCCACCGCCGTCCAGGGGGCCAGGCGCCTGCGCCCCGACGTGTGCCTGCTGGACATCCGCATGCCGGGTCTGGACGGCCTGGAGGTGACCCGGCTGCTGGCCGGCCCGGACGCCGAGGACCCGCTGAACGTGCTCATCGCGACCACGTTCGACGTCGGCGAGTGCGTCTACCGGGCCCTGCGCAATGGAGCCTGCGGCTTCCTCCTCAAGGACGGATCACCCGCGCTGCTCGTCGAGGCGGTCCGCGCCGTAGCCACCGACAACGCCCTCATCTCCCCCTCGATCACGGTCCGGCTCCTCAAACACATGACGCACGCGGTCTCTCGACCCCTGCCGCACACCGAGCCTGCCAGGCCGGCGCCGACCGCGCCCCCCGATGCGCGAACTCCCGCTGACCACCCGTGAGACGGACGTCGTACGGCTCGTCGCACGCGGCCGTAGCAACGAGGAACTGGCGACCGAACTCCACGTCTCGCTCTCCACCGTGAAGACGCACCTGGCCAGCGTGCAGCGCAAACTCACCGCCCGCAACCGGGTGGAAATCGCCGCCTGGGCCTGGGAGAACGGCGTCTGCACCGGCCGGAACACCCAGGACCGGCTGTAGAGCCTCTCCCAGGTCCTCCCGTTCGCCGTCGTCGCCGTTGTCGCCCTCGCCGCCCTCATCGGACTGCTCGTCTACGAACCGCGCCGCGCCGAACCCCTGATCGACCTGCGTTTCTTCCGCGCCGCGCCGTTCAGCGGAGCCACCGTCATCGCGGTCAGCGCGTCCGCCGCGCTCGGCGGCTTCCTGTTCCTGTCCACGCTGTACCGTCAACGCGCCGATCACCAACACCGCCGTCCCCGGAAGGGCGCGCGCCCAGGCGGGCGTCGCCAAGCTGACGGACATCACCGCTCCGGCAGTTCGAGGCGAAGACGATCCGTAGCCTTCTTCACGTCGCCGAGCTGGTCGCCCCAGCACCCGCATGCGCCAGTCCATACGCTCTATCCGGGCGGCGGCCGCCAGCGACGCGAACGTCTGCGCCAGATGCGCTTCGCCCGCCATCGCCTTCTTGACGGATCGGGCGGCCATCGCCTCGTACTGCTTCGCGCGCTCCACCGGGGCTTTGTACTCGGGCGCGTCGTCTTCGATCGCGTCGTCGTGTTCGGTCGTGCAGCCCCTCGCGGTTGGGCTCTCCTCACCGTTGTACCGACCGCGGCTCGCAGGCGGGGCGCCTGCGGATTTTTCGGGCCGGAAAGTTGTCCACAGATCGCGGCTCAGGGCCCACTTTCGCCGCGCTCTATCCACAGGCCAGCGACTTTACGGTTCGTGTCCGCTTCCGGGTGTGAGGTGCCGGGACGCAGAACCCGGGCCCGGTTACCGCAGTCCCGTGGACTACGAGACAGCTCCGCCGACCTGACCACCACACGGATGGTGTCCGTCAAAGCGGAACAAGCTCACTCCGACGCATGATGCGCAACCGGCGCTGCGGACTCTCGCCGACTCGGGTTCAGCACTGCGGCCGTTTCGATCCACTCCAGGGTCGCCCTGACGCGGGCGATGTTCTCGTGGACGATCACGCGTTCGTCCTCGTCCAGCTGCCGGTCCCGCAGGCCGGGACGACGCGGCCAGATGCCGCGACGAAGGCGTGGCAGGCGGTGATCAGGTCGAAGGCCAGTAGGTTCGTGTGGTCGGGGGCGGGCCGAACCGTAGGGGTGTGCATGGGCGATAGACAGGTCACGATCAAGCTCACGAGTGACGAGGCGCTGGTGCTGTCGCACTGGCTGGAGAAGCTCCAGATGACGGACCTCAGCCAGGTTGTGGACGATCCGGCGGTCTGGGCGCCGATCCATCGGATCGCCGGAACGCTCGACAAGACGCTTCCCGAGCTGTTCGCATCCGACTATGACCAGCGGCTCGAGGCCGCTCGTCAGCGGCTGCGGCCAGAGGACTGATCGAGCGGTCTCAACTCCTCACCGGGCTGCGGCGGGACGGGATTCGTAGAAGGTTCCATCGCGGAGCATCGCGAACAGAACGTCGGCCCTGCGGCGGGCGAGGCAGAGCAGGGCCTGGGTGCGGTGCTTGCCCTGGGCGATCTCCTTGTCGTAGTAGGCCCGCGATGCCGGGTCGCCCAGAGCGGCGAACACGCCGAGGAAGAAGGCCCGTTTGAGCTGCTCGTTTCCTCTCATGGACGGTTGTTCGCTGCGGATCGAGGAGCCCGAGCTTCGGGTCGCCGGTGCGAGTCCCGCGTATGCGGCGAGGTGGCCGGCGGCCGCAAAGGTACTGCCGTCACCGACCTGCTCGTCCAGCGCGCCGAAGATCTCCTCGACCAGCCGCTCGGCCATCCGTGGGGCCTTCGGCCGCAGCAGCGTGACCAGCCGTCGACGGCCCCCTTCGCGGATCTGGGTTGGGGGCCCGAATCGCTCCAGCAGCATCAGGACGGCCGGGTGCTGCAACCGCGGCCCCAGCACCCGTTCCAGCGACGGATGGATCCGGGCCAGCAGGCCGTGCAGCCGGTTCGCGACCCAGGTTGCCTCCCCTGCGAGATCGTCGTCGACTCCGACGATCATCTCCAGCTCGACGATCGTCTCGTCCTCGCCGTCGATCGCGCGCAGCGTGTGCCGCATCGCGCGGGCCGCGTCCGCGATGACGAAGGCGTCCTACGCGTCGGTCTTCGCCTTGCCCGGGTAGAGGTCGGCGATCCGCCGCATCGTCAGTGGCAGGTAGGCGACCGAGCAGCCCATGTCCCGCACGACCGCCAGTGGCAGGGCGCCGATCGAGGCGCCGGCTGGTCGACCACGACCAGCACCGTCCGGTGCTTGGCCTTAAGTTTGGCGACCAGCTCGCCGAGCTTCGGCTCGGTGTTGCCCCTCCATCACGCTTTCGTCCAGCCTTGGCAGGGCACCGAGCTGCCACATCCACGGAGCAATGGTCAATAGTTGTGGATCGATTGGTTGTCTCATCGAAGGTTGGCGGTTGGTGACTCCCGCTCGGGGCGGAGTACTACCTCGCTGCCGATGGGGGTGAACCCGCAGGCGAGAAAGGCGCGCAGGGAGCGCGCGTTGCCCGGTGAGACGGCTGCGAAGACCGGTTCGCCTTCGGGGACCAGTGAGAGGGCGTCGGTGAGCAGGGACCGTCCGTGGCCGCGGCTGTCGTTGTGGGAGTAGTGGAGTTCGATGCTCAACTCTCGTCGGCCTGCCAGGCCGTCGGCCAGGGTGATGAGGCCGCGTTCGTCACCATGAATCGTGACGTTGCTCCGCAATTCCCGGGCGTGGCGCACACGCGGGTGATCGTCTGCGTCGGCGAGCGGCTGCAGGCGCGGTGAGCCGCCGGTGCCGCGGGCGGTGAGCGTGGCGTCGATGACGCCGATCCAACCATTGTCGCCGGCGAGGTGGCGCAAGAAGTCCGGGGAGAGTGATGCGCCGAAGCCGTCCGGCTTTTGATCGTGGACAGCCCCGTCTGTCAGGGCTGTGGCGACAACTGCGTGGCCAGTGAAGGCGACTGAGCACTCAAGCCCTGCGGGCAGGGGCGGCAGGACGGTCACCCGGCCGTCGACGGGCGGAAACCGGCCGCCGGCCGCGTCGAGGAAGAACGTCAGGAGCGGGTGCGGTTCACCCATGATCGGTCATCCGTCCATCGAGAGGTCTGGCAGGAATCATGTCAGGCAGATCTTATGGGCCGGTCGTGGTGGATCACGCCGCGTGAGCCTCGGAGCGTTCTACGAGGACGCCGGTTTCGAACTTGGCGCCTGCGCGGACCAAGGCTGCGAGGTGGGCCCCGGTGATCGCGCGCCAACGGGCCCGGGCGGACTCGACGAGCTTGAACACCATCGCGAGGGCCGCGGCCGGGCTGCCGGCGCCGCAGGGCACCTTGGTGCGGAGCCTGACCGTGGAGAAGGTCGACTCGATGGGGTTCGTGGCCCGCAGGTGGATCCAGTGCTCGGCCGGGAAGTCGTAGAACGCCAGCAGTGCCTCGGTGTTGTCGGTGCTCTCCGCGACGGCCTTGGGGAACATGGCGCCGTAGGTCTTCGCGAATGCCTCGATCGCCTTCTCGGCGTGCGCGCGGTCCTCGGCGTTGTAGATCTCCTGCATCGTCTTCGTCGCGCCCGGTTGCGCGGACTTTGGCATGGCGTTCGTGACATTCCGGGCCTTGTGGACCTAGCATCGCTGATGGCGGGCAGCCGGGGACACCTCCGCCAGAGCCTTCCACAGCCCCATCGCGCCTTCGCCGACGGCCAGTTCGGGATCGCGCATGCCCGGCGGCGGCAGTCGCGCAGCAGGTCGGCCCACGACTCGGTCGACTCCCGCAGTCCCTCGGCCAGCGCGATCAGCGCCTTGGTACCGTCCAAGCGCACACCCATCAGCACCAGGACACAGGAGTGTGCCTGCCCGAGCCGGACCTTGGGGTGGACGCAGCCCATACGTACACGCAGTCGGACGCGGCGAGGTCAAGCTGCTGGAAGGCGCAGTGGCCGTCGCTGCACTGCTTCGTCAGCCGGGTCACGGTGGCCGGCGACAGGCCGGCCGTCGAGCCGAGGAACTGCTCCAGCGCAGGCACAAGGTCCCCGGACGACAGCCCGTGCGAGCAGAGCAGCGGCAGCACCTCGCTGACCTTGGGCGACTTGCGGCACCACGGCGGCAGGACATTCGAGGAGAACCGCATCCGCTCTTCGGTGGCCGCGTCCACCCGCTTGTCGTTCACACGCGGGGCCGTGACCTCGACGGGACCTGCGGCGATGGTCACAGTGCGGGGCCGGTGGTGGGCGTTGCGGACCACCAGGCGCCGCCCAGGCTCGTCCGTCTCGGCGGCCAACTCGGCTACGTGCCGGTTGACTTCCGCCTCCAACGCGGCGGCGAGCATCCGCCGGACACCCTCGCGGACGATCTCGTCGATCAGGGAGCCGGACTCGGTGGAACCGTCGGCATTCACTACGCTGAGCACGGGCGTGCCATCCCGACTCGCGCTGCGAACGCGGGCCTCTGCTCGGTGACCTGTAGAACATTCGGGAAGGTACGCCCTTCGCGTCCCGTCCCGAAGGCCAATCCACAGCCCCGAGCATTGCTCTCTCAACGTCCAGAGCAAGTCCGGCGCCACCGGGCCCTGGTCCTACGACGCGATCGGCAAGGAGAACGCCGGCTCCTCCACCGACGACCACCTGCGCACGGGCGAAACCCGGACCGGCCACTCCCAGATGCCGTCCATCACCGTCAACAACAAGACCTACGCCGGTCAGCACGGCTCCACCGACCAGAGCGAACGCGTCAAGCTCGGCGACACGCTCTTCCACAACGGCCCGCTCGGTCTGTCGGCGAAGTCAACTGCCTTTGTGGGCATGGGCTTTAACCGCGAGCCCGGGGGCACGTTGAACTCCATGAAGACCGGGGGCAAGAGCTACTACTACCTCACCGACTCGATCGGCTCCGTGACCGGCCTGGTCGACGTGGACGGCAACAAGGTCGACACCTACACCTACAGCCCCCGCGGCGTCCGCCTGCTCGCCCAGTCCAGCGAGCCGGTCGCCCAGCCCTACCGCTTCGCCCGCAACTACCAGGACCCCACCGGCCCCTACCACCTCCAGAACCGCTACTACGACGCCAACATCGGCCGCTTCACCCAGCCCGACCCCTCCGGCCAGGAACAAATCCCCTACCTCTACGCCGAAGGCGACTGGAGAGGTTTATTACTACCTTCGCGTCGGGGGAGGAAGGGAAGAGGGCAACAGCGGTAAAGAAGCATGGTTCATCACATTTGGTGCCGGAACTCCTGGTGGTGGCACCGGGATTGGCGGCTCAAGCGGTGACGTGGGCAGCGGCTGGACCGGAGAGGGGCCCTGCGGCGCAGGGGCAGGCAGTATCACCGGAAATACGCAAGGCGATGCCGCCTTCGAATCGAGCGGCATCACCGGAAAGTTCCCAGTTAACGCCAAGTGCGCCTTCTGACTGGCAAGGAATCGAGGGGAATTAATCATGGTTTCCACCATGCCAGCGGCCGCATCCTACTACTTGGCGAAGCCCAAGGGTCCCTCGTGGAGTCCCTATCTGGCGATGGGCATGGTGATTCTCTTCGGCGCCATCATCGTCTTCCTCCTGATGAGAAGCCGTCGCCGCTGACCGGTAGTTCCGGAGGCCGGGTGGACCGTGCCCTTCGGCGCGGGCCACCCGGACTTTCCTGATAAACCGAAGGGAAAAGTGAATGCGCGTCCTAGTAGGAATTTTCATGTGCCTCTTCGGTATATTCTTCTTCTTTGTGGGTCCGTTGTTCGCCCAGCGCCAGACCGGGGCGAAAACGGGAAGGGCTTTCGACACTCATAACCGCATCATCTTCAGGCTGGTCGGCGGTCTTCTGGCTGTGAGCGGTCTTCTCTATTCCGTGGGAATCTATGGATGAGGACTGCCGAAACGGCTGGGCGCGGTCGACGTGGGTATCGAAGTGCTCAGCGACCACGGCGGCGAGAAGGATCCTGTACCTGGATGCCATCGACACGGTCCTGAAGGAAAGATACTTCCTGGACGTAGCAAAGTCGTTCTTCTGGCTGATACCTGAAAGAGAGAGGCGCCCATGCATGGTGTCGTGCTGGTGCTGGCCATCATCGGCGTAGCCCTGCTCGCCGGCCTGGCCATGTGGATGCAGGGAACCGGATTCCGGGACTATCTGCGTCGCAGGCGCGGTCAGTGACCACGATCACGCGGCAGTCCCACGCCGTGATGGCCTTGCGCAATCAGGCCGTTTCCCTGGCTGCGGGAAGCGGATCTACCTGGCCTGCATATGTGGGAGGAATCGGCGCCGTTCTCTTCTTCCTCATCATCTTCTTCGTGATGCGGAAACGGGGTCAAAAGCGGAACTGACCGCGAGCCGGATGATCGGAACGGAATTCCTCCGGCCCTCTTGCGCGTGAGAAGTAACTCGCATCACCGCGGTAGCCGCCCCCAATCCGGGCGGCTACCGCGAACTTCGTACGCGGTAGCGCTGGCCCGTTGTCGGCGCCGCCCGACGATCGGCAGGACCGTAAAACCACCGTAGAAGGACACATGGTTGTGGTGCGCCGCGACTGGCCGACACCACCGCCGGATCGCCCGCCCCGGCCATGTCGCGGAACACGGACGTTCTGCGGCGACCACCAGGGCCGCCAGCACTCACCGCTTCAGCAACAGCGATCCAGAGCGCGCCACCATGGCTTCTTGGGCGAACGCGCACCGGGTTCTCGGTACTGGGGACGCGGATTCGAGGCTGTCAGCCGTCGCTCGGCAGGGATGCGCCGAGGGGAGAGCGGTGCCGATCTACGATCCCCTCGACGATTCTCATCAGGCGGTCCCCCGCTTGATCGATACTTCCGTTCTGCGTGCTGACCTGTGCGCCTTCGAGTACGAAGGTGATCTCGGCTGCGGCCTGCTCGGGGTCGGGCATCCCGGCCTCGGCGCACATGCCCACCAGCCTGCGGGTCTGGTCGGCCTTGTGCTTCTCGATCACTTGCCGTGCGGGATGAGAGCGGTCGGGCAATTCGGCGAGGGAGTTGATGAACGGGCAGCCTCGGTGCGAGATGGCCGGCAATCCCTCGGCGATGAAGCGGGCCAAGCCCATGATCTGCTCCCTGGGCCGGCCGGGGTATTCCGTCTGGACCCGGTCGAAGGCCGCCTGGTAGTCGGCGGCGACGATCCGCATCCACTCCGCGACCAGCGCGTCCTTGGTTTCGAAGTGCCGGTAGATCGCCATTTTGGTGGTCGCGGCCTTCTCAGCGATCGCCTGGACGCCCACCCGCCGGATTCCCTCGCTCTGGAAGAGCTCTTCCGCCGCGTCGAGGATGCGCTCACGGGGCGGCAGTTTCGCCACCCTGCTCGGCCTTCTGGTGGTCGATGCCATGACTACTCCGTGACGTCCGCCCGGGTGCGGGGCCCTTGCCTCACGGCTCCTACGATACCACTTCGTTCTATGCGATACCGTTGGGTACCGTCTGGGACTCAGCAGTATCGTTCTTTCCCCTGGGAGTAAAAAGTGAGAGTTGCCGAGTACGTGAACTACGACGCGGTCGGACTCGCGGAGCTGGTGGCCGAAGGGGAGGTGACCACCGCTGAACTGCAAGCAGCCGCGCTCGAGGCCACGCAGGCGGTCAATCCGCAGATCAACGCCGTCGTGGAGACCTGGCCGACCGACGACGAGCCCGAGCCCGGCAGCACACCGCTGGCCGGGGTGCCTTTCCTGATCAAGGACATCGGAGCCGCCATGGCCGGGCGGCGCATGGAGCTGGGCAGCCGCCTCGCGGCCGGCAACGTCGCACACGCCGACTCCTTCCTGATGCGGCGCGTGCGACGGGCCGGGCTGGTGACGTTCGGGCGTACCGCGACATCGGAGATGGCCTACAGCATCACGACGGAACCGGTGCTGTACGGCGCGACCCGCAACCCGTGGGTCCTCGAGCGGAGCGCGGGCGGATCCAGCGGGGGCGCGGGCGCGGCCGTAGCGGCCGGGGTCGTCCCGCTTGCCCACGGCACCGACGCCGCCGGCTCGCTCCGTGTCCCCGCCGCTTACAACGGCCTTTTCGGGCTGAAGCCCACCCGCGGCCGGGTCTCCATGGGACCCGACCTCGACGAGCTCTTCAGCGGCCTGGCCGTGCCCGGCAGCGTCAGCCGCACGGTACGCGACAGCGCGGCCCTGCTCGACCAGGTCCGGGGCCCGGAACCGGGTGACCCCTACTTCGCCCAGCAGCCGTCCCGGCCGTACACGGAGGAAGTCACCCACCACCCGGGCCGGCTGCGGATCGGTGTCCTCCCCCAGGCGTGGGGCGGACGCCGCACCACCGCACCGGTGGCCGACGCCCTCGCCCACACCGCGGGTCTGCTCGAATCCCTCGGCCACCAGGTGGAGGAGGCCGAGGTCGGCCTCGGGGCCGACTGGGAGGAGTACGTCCTGGCCAACGCCCAGCTGTTCACGACGAACCTCGCGGCCACGGTCGACGGGCTGGCCGCCGCCTTCGGCCGGCCCGTCGACTCCTCCACCCTCGAACCGGCGACCCTCGCCGGCTACCACTACGGACAGGGGGTCAGCGCGCCCCAGCTCATCGCCGCCCTCACGATCCGCAACCGCGTCTCCCGCAGCCTGGCCCGGTCCTTCGACACCTACGACATCCTGCTCACCCCGACCGTGCCGGAGCTTCCCGCACCCCTGGGCGCCCTTGCCGAGAGCGCGCAGACACTGGACGGCCTCGGCTGGATCGACACCGTCTTCGACCGTTCGCCGTTCACCATGCCGTTCAACATGGCAGGCACACCCGCCATGTCCGTACCGCTGACGGCCGACGCCGAGACGGGGCTTCCGATCGGTATGCAGTTCGCCGCCGGATACGGCCTCGAAAGCCGCCTCTTCCGCCTCGCCAGCCAGCTCGAACAGGCAAGCCCATGGACGGGCCGAATCCCCACGGTGTGGGCAGGGAATCGCACGGGCCACTGAGAAGCGACCCTACGGTGCGCGCTGCCTGCACCACCCTCGATCGTCGGCCCACCTGCCGACGTTCCACGAAGGAGTCTCGCTCATGTCCGCAGTTTCCAACTCGAGCACACGCCGCGACGTCGAATTCGACGCGGACGGAACCACATTGCGCGGCTGGTTCTATCCGGCCCCTGGCAGTGCCCCGACGGCCGCCGTCGTCATGGCGCACGGGTTCTCCCTGGTCAAGGAGGCGTACCTGGACCGCTACGCCGAGCGGTTCGTCGCGGCCGGGCTGGCGGTGCTGGTCTACGATCACCGCAACTTCGGTGCGAGCGACGGCAGTCCTCGCCAGGAGATCGATCCGTGGCGTCAGATCGAGGACTACCGGCACGCCATCACCTACGCCAGCACATTGCCGGAGGTCGACCCCGACCTGATCGGGGTGTGGGGGACCAGTTACAGCGGCGGGCACGCCATCGTCGTGGCGGCCAGCGACCTGCGGGTCAAGGCCGTGGTCTGCCAGGCCCCCGCAGTCAACGGCGTGCAGACCGGATGGCGGCGTACTCCCATGGCGCAATTGGCGGCAGCCAGTGAGCAGTTCGCGGCTGAGCGGATCGTCCGCATGCAAACCGGCGAAGTCGCAACACGCCCGGTGATCGGCGGCGCTGCCGACGGCCCCGTCTACGCCGCCGACGACGCGTTCGATTACTTCACCGCAGTCGGAGAGATCGCCCCGTCGTGGCGCAACGAGGTCACCGTCCGCACCGGCGAGTGGAGCCGCGCCTACAACGCCAGCGACCATATCGAGAGGGTAAGTCCCCGGCCACTGCTGATGATCGTTGCAGACGACGACACTACGTCGGGCACCGACTTGCAGTTGTCCGCCTTCAACAGAGCGTTGGAGCCCAAACGGCTGCAGATCATACCCGGCGGCCACTTCGACCCCTATGTCGAACAGTTCGAGGCCACCTCCTCGGCTGCTGCCGAGTTTTTCGCGACCCACCTGCACGCGAGCCGCCGCTGACCATGCGAACTGCTGCCTTCGATCGTTCATGAACGGTCTGTCACGGCAAGCGCGGGACACGTGCTGAAGCGTTTCGCCGCTGGTCAGCGGGATGCCGTGCCCGTGGACGTCGGGCCGCCGCGCTCAGAGGCGCTGGACGGCCTCGGCTGGATTCGTCGCGTCTTCGACCGGTCGTCGTTCAATGTGGCGGGCATGCCCGCCATGTCCGTGCCGGCGACGGCCGACACCGGGACGGAGTTCCCGCTTGGCGGAGCGGTTATGACAGTCGAACCGGTGACCGAACTTGGGAGCGGGGGTGCGTTGCGGTTGTCGCGCGCCCGCGTCGCGCCCATGGCCGCCCTCCCGCGTCGTACACCGCGGCGGTCGAGTGCTTACCTCACCGGCGCGGGCATTGCGAAGTTCTCCGCGTGCGTCTACCGGATCTCGCTGACGACGTGGGGGTGGATGCTCGCCGGCGAACCCGCGCCGACCGGCCCGGCTCGCCGGGGTGCGAAGCCGCCCGTCTTTCACGTCACCGCGATCGACGATCCGGCACTGCCGGAAGTCCTCGCCGAGCTGGCCGCCGCGCGGGCGGACGAGATGGACGCCGACACCGTCAACCGAGAGCTGTCCATCGCCCGCAGGGCGATCGGCTGGTGGCAGCGCCAGCGCTGGATCGAAGGCGATACGGCGATCGGCATCGAGCGGCGGTCGGCCAGCGCCGCCGGACCGAACCAAGGCTCTCGCAGAGAACCAGATCGCCGGCCTGTGGTGCCTCGACGTCGCGCTGCGGGAGAAGAAGGAGTGGAAGATGCTCTGCGAGTCCGCCGCGCGAGCCGATGAGGGGCTGTGCCTGAACGTGGAAGACCTGTACCCGCAGGGCAAGCGGGGGGTGCCTCTATGCCTTTCGTCATGACGCCCAGGTTGGGTTTGGGATGGTTTGGCTTGCTGGGGTCATGCGGCGAGTTCGATGTCGGTGGGCGTGCGGGGTTCGTAGAAGGTGCCGTCGCGGAGCATGGCGAACAGGACGCTGATGCGTTGACGGGCCGGGCGGAGGAGGGCCTGGGTGTGGGTCTTGCCGCGGGCTCGTTGGCGGTCGTAGTAGGTGCGGGAGGTCGGATCGGCGTTCATGCAGGCGAAGGCGGAGAGGAACATGGCGCGTTTGAGCTGCCGGTTTCCGCTTCGGGGTGCGTGTTCGCCGTGGATGGAGGTCCCGGACGACTTCGTGGTGGGGGCGAGTCCGGCGTAGGAGGCGAGGTGGGCGTCGGTGGGGAAGCCGGTGCCGTCGCCGACGGTGACCAGCAGGACGGCGGCGGTCCTGACGCCGACGCCGGGCATCGACGTCAGGACCGGAGAAAGAGGGTGAGCCTCCAGCAGTGTGTTGATCTGGGCTTCCAGGGCCCGGCGCTGGGTGTGGACGGTGGTCGGGGAGGCGGCGAGGGTGGGGATGACGATGTCGAGGGTGCCGGTGCCCGGGACCACGACGGTCTGCTCGTCGAGTGCGTCGAAGACGTCGTCGATCAGCCGCTGGGCCATGCGCGGGGCCTTGGGCCGGATCAGTTCGAGGAGTCTGCGGCGGCCGGCCTTGCGCAGGGCTGCCGGGGATCCGTAGCGCGCTCCAGGAGCCAGGTGACGGCCTGGTGGTCCAGGCGGGGTCCGAGGACGCGTTCCAGCGACGGGTGGAACTGGGTGAGCAGGCTGCGTATCCGGTTGCTGGTGCGGGTGGCCTCGGCGGTGAGGTCCTGGTCGAAGCCGACCAGGACCGTGAGCTCGGCGGTGATCTCGTCGGTCAGCTCCAGCGAGCGCAGGGGGTGGGGCATGGTGCGGGCCGCGTCCGCGATCACCGCGGTGTCCTTCGCATCGGTCTTCGCCTCGCCCGGGTAGAGATCGGCGATCCGCCGCATCGCCAGTCCGGGCAGGTAGGCGACCGGGCAGCCCGCGTCCCGGGCCACGGTCAGCGGCAGGGCGCCGATCGAGGCGGGCCGGTCCACGATCACCAGCACGGTGCCGAACTTCGCGGCCGGCTTCTCGAACACGGCCCGCAGCTTCGGCTCGCTGTTGGGCGGCTGCTTGTCGAAGACCTTCTTCCCGGCCGGGGTGAGTCCGTGCCCGTGATGGGCACTCTTGCCGACGTCCAGGCCGAGGAACACGCCCACGTCTTCGGTGTCGAACATCGCGCCTTTCCAGGAGTCCTGACGGTGCCGGCCTCGGAGTCGGTGTCGTACTCGCGCATCCACGTTATGCAGACCTGTCATCCGTGAGCTGTCCGGCATTGCGCCGGACCGGGTGGCGGCCGGACCTCTCATCAGCGTCTCCGACGGCGCCTCCAGGACCCGGTGAACACCACCCCCCAGGTCATCGACTTCGACAGGGGGACACAGTCATGCCAGGCCCGGAGGCCAGCGGCCCTCTTGCAGGACCGCGGCAGATATACCGGGGGAAGGTCACCGCCAGGGCGGGGCAATCGAGTGGATTCACTGGCAGTCCGGCACCGCCCAGCTCCGCCCCGCCTCATCGCCCGCCGCACCTGCGGCCCGCTGTGCCCCACCGACCGCAAGGCGCCGACCGGAACACCGACGCCCGATGTGTGTCCGGAGAGCGGCCGGGCCCGGCTCTCCTACCGCCGCGCTGCCGCCCGCGACCTCCACCCCGACGCGGAGAAGCCCGGCGGCACGCCCGAGCGCACCCTTCTCACCGGCCTTGACCTCACCGACCCCGACGAAACAGCCTTCACCACCGAATACTTCAGCCCGGTCCTCGGCGTCGCCGAATTCCCCGGCACCGCAACCCAGTTCCTCGACACCGCCGTCACCGCCGCCAACGAACGTCTCCACGGAACCCTCGGCGCCAACCTCATCGCTCACCCCGACACCATCAAAGCCCTCGTCCACCACCTCCGCGCCGCCGTCGCCGACCTCCGCCACGGCACCATCGCCATCAACGCCTGGACCGGCGTCGGCTACGCCACCCCCCCTGCGCCACTTGGGGCGCCTACCCCGGCCACACCCTCGACGACGTCCAGAGCGGCATGGGCATCTTTCACAACGCCCTTCTCCTGGACCACACCGAACGCACCATCGTCACCGGCCCCTTCCGTCCCGCACCCCGCTCACTCCTGAGCGGCGAAGCCTCGATCGCCCCCAAGCCCCCGTGGTTCGTCACCCACACCGCCGCCGCCCGCACCGGCCGCCTCCTCACCGAGTTCGCCGCCAACCCCCGATGGCGGGACCTTCCCGTCCTCTTCGCCTCAGCCCTCCGAGGCTGACGCCAGGCGCCCGACAAGCGGAAGGTGTGCGCCGTGCCGACACGGCGCACACCGAACGTAGCTCCCGGCGGTCCGCCCGGAGAACGTGACGAACGCTGTTTTCGCCCTCCACGCATGAGGTGATGCTTCTCCGATCAGGAGCGAAGCCGAAGGGCGTCGACTGAGCCTTCGCCAACTTGAAGTCGCAGGCCAAAGGGCTGGGGTGACCGGTACTCCGGGGACTCGCCCTGGTCGTGGGCGGCAGTCCCTGGAGAAGGTCGTTCGTCAGGAACCACCCTGGTTAGAGGAAGCACCGGCGGTGGGCCAAAGCAGTTCGTCCTGAGGTACCTGTGCCATTACGGTGGCGCGATGGTGCACGTGAGGGAGATGGGCGCGGCCGACATCGAGGCCGTTTCTACGATCCGAGTCCGCGGATGGCAAGCGGCATACGTCGGCATGGTTCCTCAGACGTACTTGGATGCCATGACGGTGGAAGGTGACGCCAGGCAAAGGCGGCAGTGGTTTTCCCAATCCGGACGAAAGTCACGCGATCTTGTGGCGCTCGGTGACAGGTGCCCGGTGGGATGGATCTGCTTCGGTCCGTGTCGGAGTGAGGTGTCCGGTCTGGGACGGGTCGGCGAGGTCTACGCCCTGTACATCTTGCCCGACCTGATCGGCCAGGGCATCGGCCGGAGCCTCCTGGGTGAGGCTCATGCTCAGATGAAGGACCAGGGCTTTGAGGCGTCAGCCTTGTGGGTTCTGGGTGACAACCAACGAGCCCAGCGTTTCTACGAACGAGCCGGCTACCAGGCTGACGGTGCGGCTCAGGACGACGTCTACGACGGAATCACGCTCACAGAACTCCGCTACCAGCGCGTGCTTTGAGTCGGGGCGAGCTGGGCGATCCTTACGTGTTCTTGAGCGGATGAGCGAGCAGATCGCCAACGAGCGCGCCTCGGACGTGCCGGCGCCCGGACAGGTGGGCGGACGAGCGGTGATGCTGGTCCCGCACCGAACGCCGGACATGGACGAGACGATGCTTCCGCCGGACTACCAGCGCATTCTCGCCGTCGTGCGGCAGGTCGCCGGACCGGTCATGGCCCGGCAGGTCGGCGACGCGCTGGGAATCGATGTCAACGTGCGGTCCAAGCTGGAACCGCATCGCGGCAAGCTGGTCAGACTCGTCGACCGCGGCTGGCTGCGCAAACTGCCCGACGGCCGGCTTATCACCCGCCTGTGACCTGTCCCGCTGCCCGGAAGGGGGCAGCGCGGGCGTAACCGGGGTGCCCCCGGCGGCCTTTGGAATCGTGCGACGAAAACCAAAAAGCACGCCGAGGACGCCTGCCCGCTTGTCCACCAGTGCCGCTTGCCGCTGTCCACGCGGACCGTCAACCACCTCGCCGATCTGCTCCGGCGTTACCTGAAAGTGATCCGGTCCAGGCGGCGGATCCTGCTGCCCGGAAAGATCGCGGTGATCGTCCCGGCCGTGCTGCGCCACGACCAGCGCCTGGCCGACCTGGCCGGCGGCAACAACGTGTCCGAGTCCACCATCCGCCGCTGGCGCGACGAGCTGATCACCCTGCTCGCCGCTCAGGCCCACGCCTGGACCGCGCCCTGAAGAAGGTCGCCAGGCAGGGCGGGAAGTGGTCCTGAATCGACGGCACCCTCATCGCCACCCAGAGCCGCACCGGAAGGCCGACCGGCGCAACTACTCCGGCAAACACCACCATCACGGGCCTGCATTTCCCTTGCCCTGGCGGACCTAGGCTTCCGCGGCCTGGACAACGACGTACTCGACCTCGTGACCGTCACCGGCTTCCACGCCAGCCGCACTCACAAGCTCACCCCCGGCGAGAAGTCCGCCAACCGCGTCCTCGCCGTCGGCCGCGCTCCCCTCGAACATGGCTTCGCCCACCTCAAGAACTGGCGGATCCTCACCAAGCTCCGCACCGACCCCGCCCACGCCACCCACCTCCGGCGAGCCCTGCTCGTCCTGACGAACCTCGAAATCAACCGCTGACAGACGATCTACTCCTCGGACTGCAGCCCGCGACCAGCGTGAGTACCCCGCCAACCGGTCACACCAGTCCTTTGGCCCGCGACTTCAAGTTGGCGGAGACTCAGTGCTCGGTGAAGTACGCGGGCGGGCGCACCCGCATGCTGCCGGCGATGTCTCGCAGCAACGCACTGCTGGCCGGTGGGGTGCGCGCCTCGACCACGGCGACCGCATCACCGACCCGGGCGAAGTACTCGACGAAGTCGTACCTCGACCACCGCCACACCCCGGGCGCGACGGGGGTGCAGGCGGGTGCGGGCACCGGATAGACGCTGGTGAGCGCCGTGCAGTGCGAGGGCGGCGTGAAATTCGGCAGGCGAGGACCCACCACCACCTGGATGACCCGGTTGAGCTCCTCCATCGAGTCGGCGTGCCGGCCGGCGTCATTCGGGGCGATCCGGTAGTAGAAGGTGGGCTGACTGCTGTGCGCCGTTCCGCTGGTGCCGACGCCCTCCAGGTGGTAGCCGTCGGGTATGTGCGGCCCCAGCAACGGCACACCCGCATGCGCGAGTTCGGTGTTCTGCTTGTGGTGGGCGAGCTGCGTGGAGGCGAAGGAGTCAAGCGGCATCAGCACGGCCAGGGCCAGGGCGGCGGCAGCTCGCGGCCACAGGGGCCTACGGGACTGGGTGCACCAGGCCGCGAAAGCGAATGCTCCCGCGCACAGGGCCGCCTGGAAGAGCAGGGTGCCGTTCGGCAGCCACCGCAACGAGTCCAGGCACCACAGCAGATACCAGCCGGTGCCGGTGCCCAGCAGCGCGGTCAGCCAGGCCGGACGGACCGCGAGAAGCCGCAGGACCGGCCAGGTCAGGCCGAACACCAGGACCGGCAGCAGATAGGACCACCACAGGGCATAGCCGAGACAGCCGAAGCCCGGCGCACTGCGGCAGGCGCTGGAGTTCACCACCAGCCGCATCGACAGCCCCGCGGCAGCCACCGCGAGGACACCCGCTACGGCGGCACGAGCCGCCCGCTTCGCCTGCCGCACCCGCAGAGCACGCGGTTCGGTCACCGCAGCACCCATAGCATCCTCCCCCGGACGTCGAATCGGGCCTCAGCGTAGGTTCGCTGGGCCACTGACGCCTGAGTAGGCGTACTCAGGCGTATGTGTCCCAGCGGCGGCGGCAGACTGAAGGGCGGCGCCGCATGTGTCATCGCCTCCTGTCCCGAGCGTTTGATGCCCTTCGCCGAAGACGTCGCCGAGCAACTCCCCGAAGGCGACCGAGAAGCACGGTGGGACGCGGTCACCGACATGCAGGACGACATCGCCGCCGAACACCGCGGATATCCAGATCAGACTGGCCCTTCTCGTCGGTCAGGGCGAGGAAGTGCAGGCCGTGGCTGCGGTGCTTGCCGGAGTAATTGCGCCGGTCGGCCTTGCCGGTGCGGCGCTGGGTGCGGATGAGGGTGCCGTCGATCGGGACCGCCTCCCCGCCCTGCCTGGCGACCTTCTTCAGGGCGCGGTCCAGGCGCGGGGCCTGGGCGGCGAGCAATCCGATCAGCTCGTCGCGCCAGCGGCGGACGGTGGACTCGGACACGTTGTTGCCGCCAGCTATGTCGGCGAGGCGCTGGTCGTGCCGCAGTACGGCCAGGACAATCACCGCGATCTTTCCCTGCGGCAGGATCCGCCACCTCGACCGGATCGCCTTCAGATGACGCCTGAGCAGGTCGGCGAGGTGGTTGACGGTGCGCGTGGACAGCGGCAGGCGGCACTGGTAGACAAGCGGGCAGGTGTCCTCGGCGCGTTCTTTGGTATTCGTCACAGAATTCCAACGGCCGCCGGGGGCACACCGGTTACGCCCGTTCCGAGCCGCTTGGAGTGGCGGTACTGCTGGTCACAGACGGGTGGTGAACCGGCCGTCGAGCAGCTTCCGCAGCCAGCCGCGGTCGGCCATCCTGTTCATCCTTCCGCGCAGCGGCTCCAGCTTGGCCCGCACGCTGACATCCACCCCCACCATCTCGCCGACCTGACGGGCCATGACCGGCCCGTCGGCCTGCCGCACGGCCGCGAGGATCCGCTGGTAGCCGGCGGGGAGTGCGGTCTCCCTCACACTCGCCGCCCGGTGCGGGATCATCATCACCGGCATCCCGCCCACCTGCCCCGGCACCGGCACCGGCGCGGCCTCCGCACGCTCCTGGGCGAGCTGCTCACGCACCCGCTCAAGAACCTTCTCGGCGAGAGCGAGTTCATCACGCTCGGCCCGTACCTCCGCCAACCGCTTGGCCAGCTGTTCTCCGAGCTCGTCCAGTTCCGCACGCCGCGCGGTGATCCGTTCCAGCAACTCGGGATCCAGCATGCACAGATCGTAGAAGGCCGTTGACGGGGATTTCCGGAAAAGGGCGCGATCACCCCTCCATGACGGCTACCGCCGCAATCCGATGGTCACGGTCAGCCTGCTGCCTGAGCACCGCTACGGCGACGTCAGTGACGGAGCCTGTGCCGGCATCGGGCATCGACGGTGCAGTCGTCGACTGCGGACCGGCTGAGGATTCCCTCCAGTTCACCGGACCGGTTCAGGTGCCATAGCAGTGCCTCGGGCTCACTGTCGTGGCGTTGGGCCAGTCGCTGGCGAACGACCGAAAGCTTGGCCCGGAGCCGGCAGACCGTAAGTTCACCACCTACGGCATCGGCCAGTAGCTTCCGCTCGTCCTGGTCCTCCATCACACCGGCGAGGACGAGGCGCGTCGCTCCGGCGTCAAGATAGTGACCGGTGACGCTCCGCAGATTCCGCAGCAGCATGCGGACGCGTCCAAGGAGACGATCGGCGAGTTTCACAGGGGCGCTATCGAGCTGATCGACGCCGGGGTTCCGCAGCCGGCCTTCTTCCTGGCCCGGCAACCGGCCGAACTGGCGCTGAAGGCGCGCCTCGGACCGGAGGCGCGTGGCCACGACCTCGGGCAGGCTGCCGAGGCGGTTGGAAGGCAGCGACGACGATCTGTTCGCCGCGGACGACGAACGGCGCCTGGTCCTCGAGTTCATCAGGGACCTGCACAACCGCGATCCCAAGGGCGACCAGGGCCGCTACCCCACCACTACGAGTGGGGCTCTCTCACCGGCCGCGGTGTGCTGTGCCTACCCGCATCTGTTCCGGCAGTACGTCGACCGGCTCTTCGCCTACACGCAGGAGCGGATCAGCCACGCGGGCCAGAGCGTGTGAGACGCACAGCCATCTGGTGCCGGACGTCCCGAGCCGGACCGTGAAGGCGCGCGGAGCCGGCAGACGCCCGTGAGCCCTGGACCGACTGCGGCCCGGGGCTCACGGGCTGTTCGGCCGGCGCACCGCCCGTCAGCGGCTACCGCATGCCCTCGCGCAGCGTCCAGCGCTGTCCGCTCATGGGCCCGGGCGGATTGAGCGCGTCCGGGCGCTGCCTTGACCCCCCGCGCGGCCCTCGCCCTCACCGCCGAGGCCCACCCCCTCCTCAGCGGCCCCGAAGGCACCCTCGCCCTCGACCTCCACGCGGACCGCCTCTGGGCGTAGCGCCGCCCGCCCCGGCCCGTCGGGGGCCGGGGCGGGATCACCTCGGTGAGGTCACGGGCACCCGGCGCGGCGGATCTGCGCGGACGCGGGGCGACGTGTCTTGTCTAGTAGTTGCACTTCTGAAGGCCGGCGCGGATGCCGGCCTCGCCGTCCACATAGGGGGCGTAGGTCCACGCGTAGATGTGCACCGGCGAGGTACCGACGAGGTGGTTGTAGTACTCAGTCTTCGTGTGGTACCAGTACGGATCCATGTTGTTCAGACTCGCTCCCCTGTCACTCCAGCAGTCGGTCTCGATGCCGTCCGTGAGGTTCGGATTCGTGCTGTAGATGAGGTCGTTCGGGGTGGCCTTGTCGGCGTTGTTGATCTTTTTGTAGTCGTTGTACAGCCCCACGTTGTGCCCGGTGGAGAGGTGGATGCCCATATCCGTGATGGCCGCGCTCGCCGGGGTGGCGGTGAGCACCCCGGCCGTGGCAACAGCGCCGAGCAGCGCGGTGGTCGCGGCCAGCTTCTTGCCGATGTACATGAGACTTCCTCCCGGTCGACTGAAACGTCCCTGGCACTGTGCCGTGCCTCGCAGTGACGCTATGGACACATGTCCTTGGGCGGTCCTAGATTCGTCCTAGTGCCAGGTCAGCCTGGGGATCGACGCCGATCGTGAAATGTTGGGGGGAGCATGAGGTTCGGCGTACTGGGGCCGTTGCACGCCCGGATCACCGGGCTCGAGGTTCTGCTCGACGGCCCGCGGCAGGCCAAGGTGCTGGCCGCGCTGCTGGTCGACGCCAACAAGCTCGTCACCACGGAACGGCTCGTCACCGTGTTGTGGGACGAGACGGCGCCCGCCACCGCGGTCCGACAGGTCCAGGATGCCGTCTCCGGACTGCGCCGCAACCTCGCCGCCTGCGGAGCGCCGAGTTCCTTGATCAGTACGCGGCGCGGCGGCTACCAGATCAACCTGGCGCCAGATCAACTCGACCGGCTGGAGTTCGACCGCGAACGGCACTTGGCCGAAGGGCACCAGGCCCCGACGGAGAAGGCCGCCGGGCTGCGGCGCGCGCTGGCATGCTGGCGCGGCGCCGCCCTCGCCGACATCTCCAGCCAGGTCCTGGAGCTCGATGCCGCGCAGCTGAACGAGAAGCGCGCGGCCACGTACAAGCAGTGCCTGAGCATCGAACTCGTCCTGGGGCGCCATCGCGAGGTCATCGAGGAGCTGATCTCCCTGCTGCGCGAGCACCCCTACGACGAGCAGGTCGCCGAGCACCTGATGCTCGCCCTCTACCGGTCCCGGCGGCAGGGCGAGGCGATCCAGGTGTACGAGCGGCTGCGCCGGACGCTGGCGAGCGACCTGGGCATCGACCCCGGCCCGCCGCTCCGGGCGCTACATCTGCGCGTCCTGGCCGCCGATCCCGCCCTGACGGCGCCTGCCCCCACGGGCGGTCCCCCGGACGCACCGCCGGACACGGCCACCGCCGAACCGGTCATGGTGATGCCGGTACGCCAACTGCCGCTCGACGTACCCGACTTCCTGGGCCGCGCCGAAGTGCTGGCCGAACTAGCCCGGTTACTCGACGGGTCGGCGCCGGACCGGGCCACAGTGGCCGTCATCGTGGGCGGGCCGGGCGTCGGCAAGTCCTCCCTGGTGACGCACGCCGCCCGGCTGGCGAGCGCCGCCTTCCCCGACGGCCAGCTCTACCTGGACCTCGCCGGGACATCGGACGAGCCGCGGGACCCGGCGCTGATGCTGGCAGAGGCGCTGCGCGCGCTGTCGATCGCCGGCAGCGCGATCCCGGGCGGCCTGTCGGAACGGGCCGCACTCTACCGCTCGTTGCTGGCCGACCGCCGGATGCTGGTGGTGCTGGACGACGCCGGGCACGCGGACCAGGTGCTGCCGCTGCTGCCGGGGTCCGACGGCTGCGCAGTACTGATCACCAGCCGCACCCTGCTGACGCAGCTTCCCGGCGCCCGGCACATCGACCTGGACGTGCTGAGCCCGGAGGAGGCGGGCGAGCTGTTCACCGGCATCGTCGGGCGGACCCGGGTGGAGCGGGAGCCGGCGGAGGCCGCGGCAATCCTCGCCTGCTGCGGGAACCTGCCCCTGGCGATCCGCATCGCCGGCGCCAAGCTCATGGGCCGCCCCGCGTGGTCGCTGCGCGTGCTGCGGGAACGTATCGAGGACGAGTCCCGGCGGCTGGCCGAGCTGCGGATCGGGGATCTCAGCGTACGGGCCAGTGTCGAGCTGAGCTTACGGCTGCTCCCGCCCGACGCGGTGCGCGCGCTGAGCCTGCTGGGCCTGCTCGGCCCGCACACCCTGCCCGGCTGGGTGGTGGGCCCGCTGCTGGACCGCCCCGATGCGGACGACGTGCTCGACACCCTCGTCGACGCCAGCCTGGTGCGGCTCACCGCCACCGACGCCATCGGTCAGCCGCGCTACCGGCTGCACGACCTGATCAGGACCTGCGCCGTGGAGATCGCCGCCGGGCTCTCCGAGGCAGACCGGCGGGACGCGATCGTACGGGTGCTGTCCGCCTGGCTCGACCTGGCCGGGCGCGGCACCGGCCGGCTACCCGCCGGGCTGCTGACCGGCGCGGCACCCGGCTCGGCGCCCCGCCTGCCGCTGCCCGACGCGCTCGCGGACCGGCTGATGGCCGACCCCCTCAGCTGGTTCGACGCGGAACGCGACACGCTGCTCGGCGCGGTGAAGCTGGCCGTGGACTGGGGGCTGGACGAGCTGGCCTGGGAGCTGGCCGCCGAGCCCGCGACGTACTACGACCACCGGTGCCTCTACCAGGACTGGGAACACGGCCACCGCCTCGCCTTGAATGCCGCAGAGGCCGCGGGCAACACGCGCGGCGCGTCGGTGCTGCTGCGCGGGCTCGGCCAGCTGCACATCTACCGGGACGAGTTCGACGCGGCGATCCGTGCCCTCCAGACCTCTCTGGGGCTGTGCCAGGACGGCCAGGACAAACGCGGGGAGGCACTGTCGATGGCGATGCTCAGCACGGTCAGCCGGGTGCGGGGCCATTACGACGAAGCCCTCGAACGCGTCGAGTACGCACGGACCATCGCCGTCAGCGAGGGCGACCAGCACCTTGAGGCGCAACTGTCCTGCTCGACGGCCGTAATGCGCCTGATGCACGGCGAACTGGACGAGGCGCACTTCTGGTTCACCGAAGCCCTGCGCCAGGCCAGGAACCTCGGCGACGGCCACCGCGTGGCCGTCGTCCTCCGCCGCTTCAGCCGCCTCCACGACCGCCGCGGCGACCCGGTCGAAGCACTGCGCTGCCTCGACCAGGCGCTGGCCGCCTTCGAAGACCTCGCCGACGAGCGCTGCGTCGCTTACACCCTCCTGGAGGTCGGCCGCGTCCACGCCGGCCAGCACGACCGCGACGGCGCCGGCCTGGCCCTGGAACGCGCGGCAGCCCTCTTCCACCGCCACGGCGACCGCCACGACGAGGCCGCGTGCTGGCAACTCCTCGGAGACCTGGCCGCCACCGCCGGCCTCCACGACCTGGCGCATGTCCACCGCGAGCGGGCGCGGCGGCTGTGGCAGACGATCGGTGACACGCCCCTGGCGAAACCTGAGGAGCGACCTTCGTCGCCGTGATGTGGAGGACGGATCGGTGGCGGTACGTCGGTTCAGTGCGTCAGCCCTCGCGGTGGCGGGCCCACTCGCGCGCGGCCGTCGCCGTGGCCTCGAGCCGGTTCGCCTCGGGCTTGCGAGCCGCTGGCCTGGTCCTCAGCCGCGAGACCGAGCTCGTAGAGCTCGGCGAGGACATGACGCCGCTGGCGCGCAGCCGCCATGGTCGGACTGGACACTCTCGATGTTCTCCTGCGCGCTTCTTGGCTGCAGTTCTGTCGGAGAACGTCCAGCGCGCCAACTTCAACCCCATCGAAGAAGCCAACGACTTGCGCGCCATGCTGGATCTCCATGACGGCAACCGGTCTGCGACGGCCAAAGCGATGGGCAAGTCCAAGGCGTGGTTCAACCAGCGCGTTGGACTACTGCGGTTGACGGACGAGATGGTGCAGCTGGTCCTGGACGGGAAGCTCACGGCGTTCCGCGAGATGCGCCGGTACGCGACCATGCCACCGGAGGAGCAGTACGCGGCTTGGAAGGCGGAGCAAGAGCAGCTTCCCCGGACAGAGACAGTACGGCAAGAGCCGGAAGCGGCACCGCAGTCGTATACCGCGGTATACACGTCCGAGCCTTCACGATCCGCCGCCTACCATCCGCAGCCCGACGCGCGGCATAATCCGGCGCTGCATTCCGAACCTCTGGCGTATACCGCGGTATACGCCCCCGCCGGCTCCGTGCCAACGCCAGAGGCCGTACCCAGGGCCGATCGCCAGCTCGCCGGAGGAGGGGAGAACATCCCTGAGCCGCGGACCGCAGCCGCACCAACCATGCCTGCCTCGGCACCCACTCTCAAGCGATTCCCATACGACAACGGGGCGGAGGCTGCGCAGCACCTGCTCCACAAAATGAACGACACCGAGTTCGCTGCGATGATGCCGCCGCTTCTGGAACGCTGGCACCAGATCCAGAGCAAGATCCTCGAACTGACACCACTCTTTGGCCCCGCTTCCCGTCTTAACGCGGCTGGTAGCGGGGTCTGTGTGCCGTCGCCCGTACGATGATCAGCGTGACCTGCCGTTCCCTAGGCACCGGCTTCGAGGCTGCCGGGCACAGCATCAGCGCGGCTCAGGCCGAGCTCATCGCCTCCTTGCCGGAGATCCCTCTCCCCGACCTTGACGAGCTACGAATGCGTGGAGTGCCTGAACCTCAGCCCGCGGTACCCGAAGCCCGCGTCGTGTGCTGGGAGCCGGCGGCCATGCGGATGCGACGGGAGTTGGCGGCGTCGCGGAAGCCCTTGGAGATTCGGCCGCTGACGGAGGGCAGCCGCCAGAAGGCGCCCTCGCCACAGCGCGGAGCGGCCCCAGAGCTGATCAGTCCTCCGCCGTCTTCTCGCAGCCTGTGAGGTCGACGCGTGCGTGACCATGACGGGTCCAGGTACGTTGAGCGGTCATGGAAGATGACGACCTCTTCGCGCTTCAGGAGCTCGACTTCGCGCCAGCGCGGACCACCGTCGTCCCATCTCACTCAATCGAGTCGCTTTCTCAACGAACCCTAGCGGGGGGTGCCTCTATGTCTTCCGTCAAGGCGCCCAGGTTCTGTTTGGGATGGTTTGGGGTGTGGAGGT
>NZ_BAABKC010000097.1:0-27056 GCF_039543625.1 Streptomyces similanensis
CGCGCGGCCGGCCGGCGCCCGGGGCCCGCCACCCGCGCCGCCGGGCCGCGGCGGCCGTCGCCGCGCAGTCCTCCAGCTCCCGGGCCAGCTCCTCGGCGCTGGGCCAGCGCCGCTCGCGGTCCGGCTCCAGGGCGCGCATCAGCGTGCGCGCCACGTCCGGCGCCAGGTCCGGCCGCAGCCGCTCCGGCGGCACCACTTTGCCCGGCGCGGCCGGGACCGTGCCGGTGACCAGCTCGTAGCCGACCGCGCCCAGGCTGTACACGTCCGCCCGCGCGTCGATCCCCGCCCCGGGCTCGGCCTGCTCCGGCGGCCGGTAGCCCTCCGACCCCGCGGCCAGGGTCAGCCCGGAGGCCTGCGCCAGGCTCTTGGCCAGCCCCAGGTCGGCGAGCAGCACCCGCCGCGTGCCGTCGGGCGCGGTGCGCAGCAGGACGTTGCTCGGCTTGACGTCCCGGTGCAAGATGCCCGCCTCGTGCAGGGCGTGCGCGGAGCGGGCCGCCAGCGCGGTCAGCCGCAGCGCCTCCGGCACCGGCAGGGCGCCTTCGGCGAGCAGGTCGGCGAGGGTGCCCGCGTCGGCGTACTCCATGACGAAGTACGGCCTGCCGTCGGGCAGTTCCCCGATGTCGTGCACCTGCACCACGCGCGGCGAGCCCGCCTTGCGCAGCAGCCGCGCCTCGGCCAGGAACCGTTCGCGCACATCGAGGCGGTGCGCCCAGTTCTCGGCGAGGACCTTCACCGCCACCGGCGCTTCGAGGTCGTCGTCGTGGGCGAGCCACACCGTGCCGAAGGCGCCGGCGCCGAGGCGCCGTTCGAGCCGGTAGCGGCCGATCCGCTCGACGGAGTGCATACGACTATCATGCCTGCCCTGAGATCGACTCCAAGGAGGCCCCACGTGCCGGACGCGGCGCCGACCGAAGAACTCGCCCGGCGCGCCGCCGCCGGTGACGGCGCGGCACTGGAGGAGCTTCTTGCCGAGCTGCGGCCCGAGCTGCTGCGGCGCTGCGGGCGTTTCCTGCCCTGCCGCGAGGACGCGGAGGAGGCGGCGCAGGACGTGCTGTGGCAGGTCACCCGGAAGATCAGCACGTTCGAGGGACGCAGCAGGTTCAGCACCTGGCTCTACACGGTCGTCGCCAACTGCTGCCGGCAGAAGTACCGCGAGCTGAAGCGGCGGGCCGCCGAGCACCCGGCCGTCATCGAGCCGGAGCGGCACGTCGACCCGCGTACCACCAGCGTCATCGCCGGTTCCCGGATCGATCTGCTGGAGGCGCTGGAGCGCCTGGAACGGGAGCATCCGCACCTGGTGGCGCCGCTGGTCTACCGGGACATCTGCCAGCTGGAGTACGCCGAGGCCGCCGAGCGGGCCGGCATTCCCCTCGGCACCCTCAAGTCCCGGCTGCACGAGGCCCGCCGCCAGGTACGGCCCTGGCTGGCGGGCGGGGCCTGACCGGCCGGCACCGCACAGCGGCCGACCGGGCGAACCGCTTTCACTCCCCGTCGAGCAGGCTCAGCTCGGCCCAGATGGTCTTGCCCTCCAGGCTGTGCCTGCTGCCCCAGCGCTGGGTGAGCTGGGCGACCAGGAGCAGGCCGCGGCCGCCCTCGTCCCAGGTCTTGGCGCGGCGCAGGTGCGGGGCGGTGTTGCTGGTGTCGGACACCTCGCAGATCAGCTGGGTCTCGTCGTGGATCAGCCGCAGCCGGATCGGCGCGGCGCCGTAGCGGATGGCGTTGGTGACCAGCTCGCTGACCACCAGTTCGGCGGTGAACGCCGCCACGCTCAGCCCCCAGTCGTCGAGCTGTTCGACGACCTGCTTGCGGATCGGGGCGACGAGCGCGGGGTCGCCGGGGATGTCCCAGGTCGCCACCTGGGAGGCGGGCAGGCCCCGGGTGCGGGCGAGCAGCAGGGCGACGTCGTCGCCGGCGCTGCCGCCGGGCAGCAGGGCGTGCAGGACCCGGTCGCAGGTCTCCTCCAGGGAGTCCGCCTCGCCGGCCAGCGCCGCGCACAGCAGCCGGTGCCCGGCCTCCACGTCCCGCTCCCGGCTCTCCAGCAGCCCGTCGGTGTAGAACGACAGCACGCTGCCCTCGCGCAGCTCCAGCACCGCCGACTCGAACGGCAGTCCGCCCAGGCCGAGCGGCGGCCCCGCCGGAAGCTCGATCCGGTGCGGCGGCCCGTCCGGCGGCACCAGCACCGGCGAGGGGTGCCCGGCGCGGGCGAGCGTGCACCGCCGGGAGATCGGGTCGTAGACGGCGTACAGACAGGTCGCGCCCACCTCGCCGGGACCGTCGCCGCCGTCCTCGGCCGACATCCGCACCACCACGTCGTCCAGATGGGTGAGCAGCTCGTCCGGGGCGAGGTCGATGTCGGCGAGGGTGCGCACGGCGGTGCGCAGCCGGCCCATGGCGGCCGAGGCCCGCACCCCGTGCCCGATGACGTCCCCGACCACCAGCGCCACCCGCATCCCGGACAGCGGGATCACGTCGAACCAGTCGCCGCCCACGTCGGCGCGCGCCGCCGGGAGGTAGCGCGAGGCCGCCTGCACGCCGGCGGTGCGCGGCAGCGAGCGCGGCAGCAGGCTGCGCTGGAGGGCGAGCGCGGTCTCCCGCTCGCGCGAGTAGCGGCGGGCGTTGTCGACGCAGACGGCGGCCCGGGCCGTGACGTCCTCGGCCAGCAGCACGTCGTCCGGCATGAACGGGTGCGGGTGCCGGAAGCGGGTGAAGACGGCGACGCCCAGCGTGACGCCCCGGGCCAGGATCGGCACCGACATCGTGGAGTGGACGCCGAGGCGCCGGGCGAGCAGGACGCGCTCGGGGTCCCAGGCGAGCCACTTCTCCAGGTCGCCCGACTTCTCGGACACCACGATCGGCTGGCCGGCCAGCAGCGCGGCGCCCTGCGGCGAGACCGCCGGATACACCTCGCTCCTGCCGGGCGGGAACATGGCCTCGGGATCGCCCTGATCGGCTGAGCGGTGCGCGACGCGGCGCAGGGAGACCGGGACCTTCAGCGGTCCGCTGGGCAGTTCGCCGCCGTGCTCGGGCGGGTCCACCAGGTAGACGCTGACGAAGTCGGCGAGCGAGGGGACACAGACGTCGGCGAGTTCCTGCGCCGTCCGGGTGACGTCGAGCGTGGTGCCGATGCGCGCGCTCGCCTCGTTGACGAGCTGGAGGCGTTCACGGGAGCGGTACTGCTCGGTGAAGTCGTGCACGGCGACGCACACCCCGAGCACCCGGCCGTCGGCGTCCTTGACCGGGGACACCCGGGCCAGCCAGGCGCTCAGCCGGTCGTCGCCGCCGACCGGGACGTACGTCCGCACGTCGTGCCCCCGGCCGGTGGCGAGCACCCGGAGCATGTGCGCCTCGATGTCCTCGCTGTGCGAGCGGCCGCCGATCTCGGGGTGGCGCAGGCCCCGCAGGTGTTCCCCGGGGACGCCGATCACCTCCGCCATCGCGTCGTTGGCGGCGTGCAGGCGCAGCCGGTCGTCGTAGACCGCGACGGCGCACGGCGACTGCGTCAGCTGGGCCCGCAGCAGCGGGTCGTCCGGTTGGGGCGGCGGTCCGCCCTCCAGCGGGGTCACCAGCAGCCAGTCGCCGCCGTCCGCGGGCCGCCGGTGGTGCGCCAGCACCCACACGGGCACGGTGTGCCCGTCGCGGTGGCGCAGGTGCAGCGTGCCGCTCCAGCGGCGCTCCCCGGGCAGGGCGGGGGCCGGCGCGTCGCCGGCCAGCAGCCGCGCCGCCGGTCCGCCCACGACCTCCTGCGGCGTCCAGCCGAGCAGCCGGCGCGCGCCCTCGTTCCACTCGGCGAGCAGACCCCGCTCGTCGACGACGGCCCGGGCCGTGGCGGCATCGTCGAACGGATACACCGGGCTCATCGTCGCCACTCCATCGCGCACACCCACAGTGATCAGACGTGTGTCACTCGCGATCCAGCCTAGTGCGTACCCGTTCCGCGCGGTCGGCGGCCCCCCTCGCGGTGTCCGGCGCCGGGCGGTCTCCCGGCGCGCGACCGCGCTGCGGCGCGCCCGGGCCGTCCGCCCCGGCGCGCACGCCCGACGGTGCGCCGGGGCGCGCGCTCCGCCGTGCCGATCGCCCGCCCGGGCCGGGCGGCCCGGTGCACGCCTTCTCCGGTACCGTGGTGCCACCGCTGTGACCTGCGGCTATTTACGTGAAAGTGCCCGCGCGGTACCGTTTGGAGTATGCCAGCGCTCAATGTGGAGTTCAGCGACCGCGAGCTAGAGGACCTGCGGCAGATCGCCAAGGAACGCGGTACGTCGATGAAGGCGCTCGTGCGCGAGGCCGCCGCCGCCGACATAGCCCGGCACCGGGCCCTCCAGGAGGGCGCCGAGGCCTTCCGCCGGTTCTTCGCCGGCCACGCCGAGGAATTCGCCGCCGCGTTCCCCGACGACGAACCGCCCACCCGGGGCGAGGGACGAGCCGCCTGACCGATGACCCCCGTCATCCACATCGACGTTCCCTGGCTGCTCCAGCGCCACGAGGAAGTACTTCCGGACCAGCCCGCGGTCAACGACTTCTCGGCCCTGGTCGCCGCCGTCGCCCGCCACCGCGTGGACCCGCCGCGCCTGGGCGTGGACTCCGACCCCGCCTGGCGGGCCGCCGCCCTGCTGCACACCCTCGCCCTGCTCAAACCGCTGCCCTCGGCCAACGCCCGCTTCGCCTGCGCCACGGCCGTCGCCTACATGTACGCCAGCGGCGTCGGCATCGACCCGCCCTACGGCGCCCTGGTCGACCTCGCCCGCGACCTGATGTCCGGCAAGACCGACGTCTACGGGGCGGCGGACCGGCTGCGCTCCTGGGAGATCTGACCGCGCCGAGCGCGTTCCGGCGCGTATGACGGGAGTGTTTCCAGTCGATTGCGGAACACGGGAGAACACGCCATCAGGCCGGATCTCACACCCGGCGGGCCCGTGGTTCCGGGGTTTGCACGTTCGAATTCCGTGACTTCACGCCACTGATTCAATACGCAAGGTTACCGAAACCCATGGGTTCGATGTGAGTTTCGGTGCCGGACTCGGCAGACTCCCGCTCGCCGGGTCCGGCACCGATCGCGCCGGACGGGCATCTCTCATCGAACCTGCGGAAGGAAGCACACAATGCGGAACACCGCGCGCTGGGCAGCGACCCTCGGTCTGACGGCCACCGCCGTCTGCGGACCCCTGACCGGGGCCGCCCTCGCCGCCCCGTCCGCCGCCCCCGCCTCCCTGTACGCCCCCTCGGCCCTGGTGCTCACCGTCGGCCACGGACCCGACGCCGCCACCGCCACCCCGGAACGCGCCGTCACCCTCACCTGCGCCCCCACGGCCTCCGGGACACACCCCGCCGCACCCGACGCGTGCGCCGAACTGCGCACCGTGGGCGGCGACTTCGCCGCCCTGACCGCCGGCGGCGACGTGCTGTGCACCAAGGAGTACAACCCCGTGGTGGTCACCGCCGCCGGTGTCTGGCAGGGCAAGCGGGTGACCTTCGAGCGCACCTTCGCCAACGAATGCGTGAAGAACGCCGCCATGACGAGCGTCTTCGCGTTCTAGAGCCGGGATCGCACGGTTTCCGCGCGGCACCATGGGCCACGTGACTGGGGAGTGCGTGGCCCGGCGAGGGAACCGAGGGTGATCCCGCGACAGGGATCGGCGGGCGGAGTGGGGCCTCCCGCCGATCCCTGACATCTTGTCGTCCTGTCCTCCCGACTTCCGCGCGCCCCGCGTCACACCCGCTTGCGGTGACTGGTGTCGCACCACGGGTAGCGGCGGCTGCGGCGGCAGGTGCACAGCGCCACCCGGAACCGGTCGGAGGAGACGGTGGTGCCGTCCTCCAGCTCCACCTCGACCGGGCCGTCGACCAGGATGGGCCCCTGCCGCTGCATGGTGACCCGGGCGGCCGGCGGAGTCGGGCACGCGTCCTCGCGGCTCTCACACGGGTCGTTCGGCACGGATCACCACCAGCTCTTCCTTCTCGTCGCCCGAGTCCAGCAGACCCCGCTCGCGCAGCCAGTCCCGGCGCGCCCGCAGCACCGGCCCGAAGGCGATCCAGCGGCGGCGCACCACGGCGGCCTTGAGTCCGGCCCCGCGCAACAGGTCCAGGGTGGGGTCGGGGCCGCTGAGCGCCGAGTGCACGATCAGCAGCACTCCACCGGGCCGCAGCAGCGCGGGGGCGTCCCGGCAGATCCGGTCCAGCAGTTCGCGGCCGTCGCAGCCCGCGTCCCAGGCTCGCGCCCTGCCACGGGGGGAGTGGCGGGCGGCGGGGGCCGGGACGTAGGGCGGATTGGCGAGGATGAGGTCGAACGTCTGCCCGTGCACCGGGCCGAAGAGGTTGCCGCGGCGGGCCCGCACCGGGAGCCGCCGCAGCCAGGCGTTGAGGCGGGTGCTCCACACCGCCCGCCGGGACACGTCGACCGCCGTCACCTCGACCCCGCGGCGGGCGGCCGCCAGCGCGAGCGCGCCGCTCCCGGTGCCCACGTCCAGGACCTGCGCGCCGGGCCGCAGCGGCTCGTCGCCCAGGACCTCGGTCAGCAGAGCGGTGTCGTCCTGCGGGGCGTAGACGCCCGGAAGTACCAGTTCACTCACGCCACGCGAGTACCCCGCGGTCCGGCGAATATCAGCAGGCGCCGACCGCTTCCGCCGTGAGCGGAACGCGCAGCGAGGAGCGGCCCGCCCGCCAGTTGCCGAGCAGCCGGCCGCCGAGCCGGTCCTCCAGGTATCCGGTGGCGTCGACGCCGAAGGCGATGTCGGCGGCCAGGTGCGGTTCCTCCTCCAGCAGCCCGGCGATGACCTCGTGGCGCACGACCTGCTCGTGCACGGCGTCGGCCTCCACGTGCTCGTCGTAGAAGAACTCGGCCGCCTTACCGGCGCCGGTGCGGCGCATCGCCTCGGCCAGCCGCCGCGAGCCGGGCGAGGAGGTGATCTCCACCGCGGCGAAGTGCCCCACCAGCGCCCCGCGCAGCGCGCGGTGCAGCCCGAACAGGGACATCATGTTCACCGTGGCCAGGGCCTCCGCCGAGGCAGCGTCCAGATAGCGGCCGTACGCGGTGTCCAGCCCGAGGTCCGTCATCAGGTCCGCGAACAGCCGGGCGTGCACCCGGGCGGCGCGGCCGCCGCCGTACTCGTCGAACTCCACCGCCGCCATCGCCGCCTTGGCCCGCCCCCACAGCCGCGGCAGCACCCAGGCGTGCGGGTCCGCCTCCTTGAGGTGGTACAGGGAGCGCTGGGCGGCGTACTCGCGCACCTGCCACAGCTCGCCCTCGTCGCGCAGGTGGTACGAGACACCGGAGCCGTCGACCGGTTCGACCAGCAGCTCGCCCAGCGCCTCGTCCAGGCTCGCGTGCCCGGGGGTGTCGGCGCGCAGGGCGGTCAGGAAGCGGTCCTCCAGCGCCGCCCGCACCCGCAGCAGGTCCGGGTCCCACTCCCGCGCCGCGGCCACGCCCGCGAAGCCCCGGTAGTGCAGTTCGTAGCACAGGTACAGGGCCAGTTGGAGGTCGTCGCCGTACGGGTCGGCGGCGGCGGCGTCCGCGGGGCGGGGAAGCGGGCCGGTGTCGAGCAGGTGGGCCGTCACGGCAGCGGAGAGCGGGCCCCGGGCGGGCGGCAGCTGGGGTCCTCGGTGTGCGTCGTCCATGGGTTCCGGGTACCCGGAGCGCCTGCCGCCATCCGCCGGGTGATCGCGGCCGGCTCAGCGGCCCCCGGACTCCTCCTGGGCCTCTTCCTCCGCCCGGGTGTTCGGGGTGATCGCCTCGGCGGCCTCGCCCCGGTGCCGCCGGTCGCCGGCCTCGTCCACGTCCGTCTCGGCCTTCTCGAACTCGCGCAGGACCTCGCCCAGCGCGGTCTCGGGGTGGTCGTGCTGCTGCTTGCCGTGGTTGTCGGCCATGATGCTCGCTCCTTGCCTCGGGTCGGGTCCGGTACGTCTTCCCGTCTTCGCGCGCCCTATGGCACCGGCGCTAAGGCGCGGCGCTCGCGATCCGCAGCGGCACGGGGTCCGGCGGCGCCGCGTCCTCGTCCAGCCGGGACACGCCCGCCCACCAGGACGGACCGTCCTCCAGGTGCCGCAGGAGCACGCCCTCGCGGATGGCCCAGGGGCAGATCTCGGCGGTCTTCAGCCCGGTCAGCTTCATCGCCGTGTGCCCGACCACCGCGCCGGCCAGGCTCTGCGCGGCCCGCGGCGCGGAGATGCCGGGCAGCGCGGCGCGCTCGGCGGCGGGCAGGGCGGCCAGCCGGTCGACGGCCCGGCGCAGCTCGCCGCGCCGCAGCCGCCGCTCCACGAACGGCCCCTGCCGTCCGGGCGCGGCCCCGCACAGCCGGCCCAGCTGCTGGAACGTACGCGAGGTGACCACCGCGGTGCGCGGGCCCTCCCAGCGGATCCGGGCGGCCGCGTCCCGCAGCTGGTGGCGCACCCTGCGCCGCAGCGCCTTGAGCTGCTCCGGCGAGGGCGGGTCCCCGGCCGCGAGGAACTCGTGGGTGAGCCGGCCGGCGCCCAGCGGCAGCGAGGCCACGAAGTCGGGCAGCCGGCCCCGCCCGAAGGCCACCTCCAGCGAGCCGCCGCCGATGTCGAGCAGCGCGAGCGGCCCGGACCGCCAGCCCGCCCAGCGCCGCGCCGCCAGGAACGTCAGCTCGCCCTCGACCTCCCCGGGCAGCGTGCACAGCTCCACCCCGGTGCCGGCCCGGACCGCGCGCAGCACCTGGAGCCGGTTCGGGGCGCCGCGCACGACGGTGGTCGCGAAGGCCAGCGGACCGGCCGCGCCCCACCGGGCCGCCGTCTCGCCCGCCTCCCCGACCGCCTCGACCAGACTCCGCACCGCGTCCGGCGGTATGGCCTGCCCGGGGGAGACCTGCTGGGAGAGTCTCAGCCGCCACTTGGCGGTGTGGACCGGCAACGGGACCCCGCCCGCCGCGTCCGCGACCACCAGCCGAACCGTGTTCGACCCCACGTCCACCACGCTGATTCGCATGGCCGGGTCCGTACCCGCCCTGCCGGTCCGTACGCCTGACGACACGACCACCGGCGGCCGAACGGCAGATGAACGACGCAGGAACGGCTCATTCCCGTCCGGTGCCGCGGCCGAAGCGGCCGGTTCCTCAGACCAGCTGGCGGCGCACCAGTTCGCGCAGCGGGCCGCCCTCGTGCGCGAGCAGTTCGGCCGGCGGCCCCTGCTGCACGACGCGGCCCTCCCGCAGCACCACGACCCGGTCGGCGTCCAGCACCGTCGACAGGCGGTGCGCGATGACGATCCGGGTGGCGTTCAGCTCCCGGGTGCTGTCGATCACGATCCGCTGCGTCGCGTTGTCCAGGGCGCTGGTCGCCTCGTCGAGGAAGAGGAGCCGCGGCCGCCGCACCAGGGCCTGGGCGATCATCAGACGCTGCCGCTGCCCGCCGGAGACCGATCCGCCGCCCGCGACCAGGGTGTGCAGCCCCATCGGCATCCGCCGGATGTCCTCGGCCAGCCCCGCCAGCTCGGCCGCCGCCATCGCCTCCTCCGGCGAACACGGCTCGGCGCCCCGGATGACGTCCAGGATCGAGCCCGTGAACGGCTGGGCGTGCTGCAACACCACCCCGCACTGCCGGCGCACCGCCGAGCGGTCCAGCGCCGCCAGGTCCTGGCCGTCGTAGAGCACACTCCCGGACAGCGGCTTGTCGAAGCCGATCAGCAGCCGCAGCAGCGTCGACTTGCCGCAGCCGCTCGGCCCGACGACCGCCACGAACTCGCCCGGCCGCGCCTCGAACGACACGTCGTCCAGGACCAGCGGCCCGTCGTCGCCGTAGCGGAACGACAGCCGCCGCGCCTCGATCGCCCCGGACAGCGGCCCCGGCCGGGTGCTCGCCGCGCACACCTCCGGTGCGGCCTCCAGCACCGGCCGGATCTCCTCCAGCAGCGGCAGCGCGGCCACCGCCGACACGAACGCCCCGGTCAGCGACGTCACCGAGGTCAGCAGCATCGTCACCGAGGTGCTGAAGGTCAAGAAGGCGGCCGCCGACATCGAGCCGCGCGCCGGACCGGCCAGCAGCATGAACATCACCAGCGTGCACACCGGCAGGTACACCGCGCCGAGCACCGTCGTCACGTTCTTGATCCCGCCCACCCGCCGCTGCAGCGCGCGGCCCCGGGCGAACTTCTCGGCCCAGGCGGCGTACGCGTAGTCCTCGGCGGCGGCCACCCGCAGCTTCGGCAGCCCGCGCAGGGTCTGGAAGGCCTGGTCGTTCAGCTGGTTGGTAAGCACCACCAGCCGCCGCTGCCAGCGCACCTGCCACAGCCCGAGACCCGAGAACACGGCCGCGATCACCACCAGCATGCCGACCGCCGCCCACGCCATCGAGGCGCTGTACCAGAACAGCAGCACCAGGTTCATCGCCCCCACGGTCGCCGACTGCGCCACCACCGGGCCGACCCCGGCCAGCAGCCGGCGGATCGCGCTCACCCCCATGGCCGCGCTCGCCAGCTCGCCGGTGGACCGCTCGGTGAAGAACCGCGTCGGCAGCCGCAGCAGCCGGTCCCAGACGGCCGGCTGGAGCGCGGCCTCGACCCGGCCCTCGAGGCGCAGCACGGTCAGGTTCTCCAGCAGCAGGAACGCCGCCGCCACCACGCCGCTGACCAGCACCGCGAGACACACCTGCGCGATCGGCTCGCGCTCGGCCCGCGGCACGTACTGACCGAGCACCCGGCCCGTCGCCACCGGCACCAGCGCGCCGAGCGCCACCGTCACCAGCCCGCTGATCAGCAAGTTCAGCAGATCGCCCCGGCTGCCGCGCAGACAGAACCGCAGCAGGGCGAGCGGACCGGGCGGGCGCTCGGGCAGCGGCCGGTAGAACATCACCGCGCGCGGCTCGAACTGCCCGGCGTCGCCCGGCCCGACCGCGCTCGCGCGCCCGGTCGCCGGATGCACGGCCGTGTAGCGGCCGCGCCGCCACAGCAGCGCCACCGGCGCCCCCGACGGCGCCCGCCGGCCCACCAGCGGCCCGGTGTTCTCCCGCCACCAGCGGCCCTCCAGCCGTACGGCCCGGCTGCGCACCCGGGACGCCAGCGCCACCTGCTCCACCGGATCGAGCCGGTCGCCGACCGTGCCGGGCCGCGGCGGACCGGCCAGCGTGATCCCGGCGTCCCGGGCGACCAGCTCGCAGGCCGCGTACACGGCGTCCGCGTCGGCGGCCGTGACCGGACCGGCGGGGGAGCGGCCCATCGACGCCAGCAGCGTCCGGTCGGCCCGGGCCCGGACCGCCTCGCCGGCCGCGATCCCGGCGGCCGTCCGCGTCTCGTGAGCCCGCTCCAGCTCCTCGATCCAGCGGTCCAGCGCCGTCAGCAGCCGGTGCTGCTGGTCGACCACGGACTGCCACACGGCGGGGTCCATCAGCAGATCGGCGGCCGCCTCCGCGCCGTACAGCGCCCCGTACTGGACGCTGCCCGGCGGCACCTGCATCCAGAACACCTCGTCGTCGGCGGGCACGGCCGGCCCCTGCCCGGCCAGCGGCGCCTGGAACAGCACCGACAGGCTGCGGCCGAGGCCGAGCGCGAGCGCGTACTCCACCGGGCCGCTCCGCGGCGGCACGTCCCGCGGCCGGCCGAACTCGTCCCACGACCACGCCTCGGCGGGCGCCGGCCGGTACAGCTCGCGCAGCGCGATCCGGCGCACCGCGCAGTCGCGCAGCGGCCGCGCGACCAGCGTGTGCCGCGGACCCGGCGCCGGCCCCAGCAGCAGCGAGCCCGCCGCGAGCCGGCCCAGGTGGTGCCAGTGTCCCTGCTGCTCCGCGTCCACCGCGAACAGGTCCAGCTCGCCCGCCGTGACCAGCCAGAGCGCCTGCGGGCCCGCCAGATCCAGCCGGCTCAGACCGGCGCACTCCACGGGCGCGCCCAGCGAGCCGAGCGCCCCGAGGACCGGATCGCTCTCCCGCACCTGTGTCGTCCCCGTCATCTCACCGCTCCCCGACCAGCGCGGCGTACGCACCGCCGCGCGCCAACAGCTCCTCGTGCCGCCCGCGTTCGACGACCGTGCCGTGCCGCAGCACCACGATCTCGTCGCTGTCGCGCACCGTGGACAGCCGGTGCGCGATCACCACGCAGGCGCAGCCGCGCCGCCGCAGGTTGTCCATCACCACCTGCTCGGTCTCCGCGTCCAGGGCGCTGGTCACTTCGTCCAGCACGAGGATGCTCGGCCGGCGCACCAACGCCCGCGCGATCTCCAGGCGTTGACGCTGCCCGCCGGAGAGGTCGCGGCCGTCCTGCGCCACCTTGCCGCGGATGCCGCCCGGACGGCGGGCGACGTCGTCGTAGAGGGCGGCGTCGCGCAGCGCCTCCACCACCGCCTCGTCCGTGATCGACGGGTCCCACAGGGCGACGTTGTCGCGGACGGTGCCCTCGAAGAGGAACACCTCCTGGTCGACGAAGGACACCGACGCGGCCAGCGTCCCGCGCGGAATGTCCGCCAGCCGCCGCCCGTCGACACGTATCACTCCCTCCCACGGCGCGTACAGGCCCGAGATCAGCCGGGACACCGTCGACTTGCCGCTGCCCGAGCCGCCGACCAGCGCCACCTGCTGCCCCGGCCCCACCCGCAGGTCGAAGCCGCGCAGCAGCGGCTCGTCCAGCGGGCTGTAGCCGAAGGAGACGTTCTCCAGCTCGACGTGGCCGCGCAGCCGGCGCGTCGAGTCGCCCGCGCCGGAGCGGGTGTGCGGCGGATCGGTGCGGAAGTCCTCCACGTCCTTGAGCCGGGCCACGTCCGCCGCGAAGTCCTGGACGCGGCCCGCGACGCCGTTCAGACGGGTCAGCGGGGCGGTGAAACGGGCCACCAGCGCCTGGAAGGCGACCAGCAGACCCACCGAGATGTGCCCCTCCACGGCCCGCATCCCGCCGATCCACAGGATCAGGGCGCTGTTGACCGTGGCCAGCGTCGGCGCGACCACCCCGAGCCAGGCGCTCGGCACCCCGAGCCGCTGCTGCTCCTCCAGCGTGGTGGCGTGCTGCCCGGCCCAGGTGCGGAAGTAGCCGTCCTCGCCGCCGGTCGCCTTCATCGTCTCGATCAACTGCAGGCCGGTGTAGGCGGTGTTGGTCAGCCGGGCGGTGTCCGCGCGCAGCTTCGCCGTCCGGGTCGCGCGCAGCCGCACCACCACCCGCATCGCCACGATGTTGAGCAGCGCCACCCCGATGCCGACGGCGGTCAGCTGCGGGTCGTAGGTGTAGAGCAGCACCGCGTACAGCACCACGACCACCGCGTCCACCCCGGCGGCGGCCAGGTCGCGGGCCAGGGTCTCGGCGACCGCGTCGTTGGACTGGAGCCGCTGCACCAGGTCGGCCGGGCTGCGCTGGGCGTAGAACGTGACCGGGAGCCGCAGCAGATGGCGCAGGAAGCGGGCGCCGGTGAGCGTGGAGGAGACGATCCGCCCGTGCAGCAGGTTGGCCTGCTGCAACCAGGTCAGCGCGACCGTGAACAGCACACACGCGGCCATCGCGGCGAACAGCACACCCAGCAGCGAGGACTGGCCGCCGATGAGATACGTGTCGATGTAGACGCGGCTGAGCGCGGGCACCGCCGCGCCGACCGCCACCAGCAGCAGGCTCGCCAGCACCGCCACCGGCAGCGCGCCCGCGGTGCCGCGCAGCCGGGCCGGCAGCGCGCCCCGGATGCCCGGCCTGCGCCCGCCCCTGGTGAAGTCCTCGCCCGGCTCCAGCACCAGCACCACACCGGTGAAGGCAGCGTCGAAGTCCTCCATGGACACGAACCGGCGCCCCTTGCCGGGGTCGTTGACGTACACGCCGCGCCGGCCGAAGCGGCGGCCCCGGCCCTCGTAGACGATGTAGTGGTTGAACTCCCAGAACAGGATGGCCGGGGCCTTGACCTCCGCGAGGGCGGCGGTGTCCATCTGCATGCCCTTGGCGGTCAGGCCGTAACCGCGCGCCGCCTTCAGCAGGTTGCTCGCCCGCGAGCCGTCGCGGGAGACGCCGCAGGCGATGCGCAGCTCCTCCAGCGGGACATGGCGGCCGTAGTGGGCGAGCACCATGGCCAGCGAGGCGGCGCCGCACTCCACGGCCTCCATCTGGAGCACCGTGGGGGTGCGCACGGCCCGGACGCGCGGTCGCGGGACGGTGCGCCGGGGCGGCGCGGCGCGGCGGCGGCCCCGGGTCCGCCGGACGGCGCTCACGGCAGCAGCCAGTCGACGGGGTGCCGGGCGGCCAGCCGGATCGAGGCGTCGGCCAGGGTCATGGAGTCGAGCCGGAACGGCGGCCCGTCCGCCGACGACCACCGGTAGCCGCTCTTGGTGGCGGCCGAGGCGTCCAGCCGCACCAGGACGGCGACGGGCCGCCCCCGGCCGGCGAACTGCGCGCCCAGCCGGGCGTCTCCGAGGAACGCGCCGATCCGCTGGGCCGACTGGGCCGTGCGGTCCACCGACCGGACCCGGCCGCGCAGCACGCCGTAGCGCTCGGCGGGCGCGGAGGAGACGGTCAGGTCGACGGCCGCGCCGACCGGGACGGAGGCGCCGCTCCGCTCGGGGACGTACACCGTCGCGTACAGCGGGTCCGTGGCGCGGGTCACCTTCTCGACGGCGGCGACGTCCGAACCGGTCGAGACGATCTGCCCGAGGGCGGCGGCCAGCGCGGTGATCCGGCCGGCGGCGACCGTCCGCACGACCGCCTCGCCCCGCGCGGTACTGACCTTCAGCACCGGCGCGTTCGCGGGCAGCCGTTCGCCCTCCTCGGCGAGCACCGCCGTGACCTGCCCGGCGACCGGGCTCTGGAGCACGTAACTGCCCTGAGCGTGGGTGAGGACGGCCGGCGCGGTGACCGTGCCGGCCACGGAACCGGTCACCGCCCATCCGCAGGCGGCGGCCAGGGCGACCAGCGTGACGGCCAGCACGAGAGCGCCCCGGGGGCGGGCGAGCCGGACCGGGAGGTCCAGCTCCTCGGGCGACTGGAGCCTGGCGAGGGCCTGTTGACGGAACTGCACGGGACTTCCCTCACCTGGAGAGAGACGATCGGGAGAGGCTTCCTCAGGACGTCCGAGAGCCCCGGAACCGGCGTACGGCTCCGGGGCCTCGGCGGCGGCGCGGTGCGCTCAGAGACCGGCGACCAGGTTGGTGACCGGGGCGGTGTTCAGACCGGTCACACCCTCGACGGTGCCGACGGCCGTGTCGACCAGGCCGGACACCGGGGCGACGCCGTCCACCAGGCCGGTGACGGTGCCGAGGGCGTTCACGGACAGGCCGCCGGAGATGGTGTCGAGCTCGGCGTCCGAGATCTCGGCGGTCTCGACCTGGGGGGTGGAGTTCATGGGGAACTTCCCTTCGTTCGTGTGGGGGTTTCTACAAGGGGGGAAACGGCCCCGCCGCACAGGTGCGGACGGCCGCCGGCCACGGGCGCCGGCCACCTGATTCCCAAGCGTCCCGGCCGGCCCCTGCGGTGCGATGGATCAAAGCACGGCGCCACCCGCGGCTTCCACTCACGCAGGGCTCTCACCAGCGGACTTGTCGATCCGGGAGCCTCTCGCGTGGATGTGCGGGCACGAGTCGTCGGCCACTTCTTCACATGTCGCGCGGCATCGGCCCACGCACACCCTTGCCCGCGCGCCGACGAGCGCGCACACCGCGTGGAACACGTGCCACGGAGGCGGCGGTTGTGCAGATCCGCCGCGCGCGGTGACCTCGCTGGGCACGCGCTGTGCAGATTCCCTGAAGCAGGGATTCCGCTCCCGTGCCCCGCCCGAGTGTCGACGCAGAGCAGTCGAGTGGTGGCGGTGAGTGAGTGCGTCTGAGGGGGTGAGCCCCGCCCGCGTGGGGCGAGTTGACACACCTGACTGAACGCTCCACGCCCCCGGCGCGTACCAACGGCCAGTCAGGCGCGCCCCTACCCACTGCCGGACGGCGGCACGGACCCGCCCCCAGGAGGTCGAGAAGTTTGAGTCACCAGCGAATTCCGAAGCGCAGGGCCGCGATAGCGGCGGGCGGTGTGCTGGCGCTCGGCGCGGCGGCCGTGCTCCTCCCGCACGCCGACGCCGCCCAGGACGGCACGGCGAGCGCCGCCGCCCCCAGGACCTTCCAGGCGAAGGACGCCTCGGACGCCGCCTCCCGGCTCGCCGGCTCCCTGGGCGAGGCGTACGCCGGCTCCTACTACGACAGCGCCCGGCGGCGGCTCGTCGTGAACGTCGTGGGCGCCGACGACGCGGCGGTCGCGCGGGCCGAGCGGGCCGGCGCGGCCGTCCGCCGGGTCGGCAACAGCAGCGCCGCCCTCGCGGCGGCCGCGCACACCCTGAAGGCGAGCGCCACCCTGCCCGGCACGTCCTGGGCCGTGGACCCACGGACGAACAAGGTCGTGGTCACCGCCGACCGCACGGTCACCGGCGCAGGCTGGGACAGGCTCCGGTCCACCGTGCGAAGCCTCGGCACGGGCATGGCCACCCTCAAGAGGTCCGCCGGCGCCTTCAGGACGTTCGCCTCCGGCGGCGACGCGATCTTCGCCCAGGCGCAGGGCGGCACCGTCCGCTGCTCGCTCGGCTTCAACGTCACGGCCGCCGACGGCAGTCCCGCCTTCCTGACGGCCGGGCACTGCGGCGTCGCGGCCGAGCGGTGGGCGGACGCGCAGAACGGGCAGCCCGTCGCCACGGTGGACCGCGCGACCTTCCCGGGCAACGACTTCTCCCTCGTCAAGTACGACGATCCCGCGACTTCCGCGCCGAGCGAGGTGAACGTCGGGGGCGGGCGGAGCGTCCGGATCACCGGGGCCGCGGAGGCCGCCGTCGGCGAGACCGTGTTCCGCATGGGCAGCACCACGGGGCTGCACGAGGGAACGGTCACCGGCCTCGACGCCACGGTCAACTTCCAGAGCGAGACCGACCCCGGCGGCGTGGACACGGTGACCGGCCTCATCCAGACCGACGTCTGCGCGGAGCCGGGCGACAGCGGCGGCTCGCTGTTCACCCAGGACGGCGGCGCGGTCGGCCTCACCTCCGGCGGCAGCGGCGACTGCGCCCAGGGCGGCGAGACCTTCTTCCAGCCGGTCACCACGGCCCTCCAGGCGACGGGCGCGACGCTCGGCGGGGACGGCGGCGCGGGCGCGGGCGCCGGGGACGGCGGCGCGGACGCCGGGAACCAGGGCGCGGGCGACCAGCCCGGCGACGATCAGTCCGGTGACGGGCAGTCGGGCGCCGGTTCCGCGGCGGCGCCCGGTGACGACGCGTCCGGTGCCGCCGTCGGTTCGGGTGCGGCAGGGGATCCGGCCGCGGCCGGGGGCTCCCCGGCGGGCGGCGGTCACGGGCAGGGCCGGGGCCGGAGCCACTGACCGCCACCGGACGACCGAGCCGGTGACGACCGAGCCGGTGACGGCCGGTCCGGTGACGACCAGCTCGGTGACGGGCAGTTGGTGACGACCGGCCCGGTGACGGGCGGTCGGGTGACGACCAGCTCGGTGACGGGCAGTTGGTGACGACCGGCCCGGTGACGGGCGGTCGGGTGCCGGCCCGTCCGGTGCCGGCTCCACGGCTGTGCCCGGCGACGACTCGTCCGGTGCCGCCGCAGGCTCGGGCGCGGCCGAGGACTCCGCCGTCTCCGGCGGGCGGCGGCCACGGGTACAGCCGAGGCCGGAGCCACCGACCGCTACGGCCCACTCCCGCCGACCCGCCGGTCAGGGCTCCCGCCGAGGTACCGGCCGGGCCCTCCGCCTGCCGGCCCGGCCCGCCGCCGACCCGTAGGTCCGGGCTCCGCCCGAGGGAGCCCGGGGGCGGCCGGGCCGCACCCCTGGAACGGGAGCGTTCCGCTCCCTCAGCCGTCGCCCCGTGCCCGCAGCAGCAACAGCGCCACGTCGTCGGCCCGTTCGCGGGCCGCCGCGCTGTGCCGCACCAGACAGTCCGCGAGCACGCCCAGCGGCACCTCCCCGGCCGCGCCGAGCAACTGCCCCAGCTCGGCGAGCGCGTCCTCGATGTCCACGCCCGGCGACTCGACGAGCCCGTCGGTGTACAGGACGAGCACCGAACCGGGGGCGAGGCCGACACGGGTCGTCGGGTACGTCGCCGCCGGGTCGATGCCCAGGAGCGGGCCGCCGGCCAGGTCGAGCACCCGTACCCGCCCGTCGGGCCGTCTCAGCAGCGGCGGCGGATGCCCGGCCCGGGACATCACGGCGGAGCCGTCGGCCGGATCGAGCCGCAGGTACAGACAACTGGCGAACAGCTCCACCCCGAGGTCCATCAGCAGCAGGTTGGTGCTCCGCATGACCTCCTGCGGCTCCTGCCCGACCGTCGTGTACGCGCGCACGGCGGTGCGCAGCTGCCCCATCAGCCCCGCGGCGGTCACGTTGTGGCCCTGCACGTCCCCGATCACGGCCGCCGCCGGACGGGTGGGCACCAGGTCGTAGAAGTCGCCGCCGATCTCCATCCCCTGGGTGGCCGGCAGATAGCGCGCGGCGGCGTCGAAGCCCGGCACCCGCGGCAACGAGTGCGGCAGCAGCGCCTGTTGCAGGCCGTGCGCCAGCCGGTGCTTGGCGTCGTAGAGCCGGGCCCGCTCCAGCGCCTGCGCGATCAGGCCGCCCAGGCTGGTCAGGACGGCGCGTTCGTCGGCCGGGAAGGGGTGCGGTTCGGCGTAGGCGAGCACGCAGGTGCCCACCGGCCGTCCCGAGGCGATGAGCGGCAGGTACGCCCAGGCCGCGAAGTCGTCGCGCACCGGGTACCGCACCGGATACAGCCGTTCCAGCTCCTGCCGGGAGCCGAAGAAGGCGGGCGCGCCGGTGGAGAGCACCCGGGTGCTCGGGGTCGGGGCGGACAGCGGGGTGCCGTGGAACTGCTCCACGGCCCGGCGGTCCCGGTAGCCGCGCTGCCCGAGCACCTGGAGCCGCCCCGACTGGGAGCCCAGGATCATCAGGGCCTGGCTGCCGACCGCGGGCACGATCTCGTCCGCGACCAGCTGCACCACGTCCCGCACGCCCACGGCCTCCGTCATCGCCCCGGCCAGGCCCAGCACCCGGGAGATGGTCACCAGGCTGGAGGAGGAGGCGCCGTCGCCGGGCCGGGGCGTGCCGCGGCCGAGTTCCGCCACCGCGCGGGCCCGGGTGATCCGGACGCTGAGCCCGGTCGCGCTCGGGTAGAGCCGGAACGACAGCCAGTCGCTCGGCGGCCGCAGCGCGACGAACGCGGTGACCTGCTGGCTGAGCAGCGCGCCCCGGTAGCGGTCCTCGTACATCGGGTCGTTCAGCCACGGCACCGACGCCCACAACCGGGTGCCGAGCAGTTCGGCGACGGGCAGGCCCAGCAGATCGGCCGCCGCGGTGTTGGCGAAGGAGACCCGGCCGTGCACGTCGAGGGCGGCGAGACCGTACGGCAGCCGCGCCACCATCCGGGCCGCCTCGACCGAGCCGAGCGAGCCGGCCGTGCCGCCGGACGGCCCGGCGGCCGGCAGATCCGGCTCGGCCCGCACCGGCCGGCGCTCGGCCGCTGCCCGCTCCAGCCGCAGGGCCAGCCGGTCGCAGGCCGCGGTCAGGTGATCGCGCTCCCAGTCGGACAGCACCGGCGGATGCGCGGCGGGCCAGGTGACGAAGACCGCGCCGTAGGCGGCGCCGCCGGTCGCCAGCGGCAGCGCCGCCAGGGCGAACGGGTACGGCAGGACGACGGCGATGCGCGGATAGCGGCGCGCCATCTCCTCCTCGCCGCCCACCCAGATCAGCCGCCGCTCGCGCACCGCCTGGGCGACCGGGATGGGGGCGCTGAGCCCGACCCGCTCCCAGGGCGCGGCGAAGTCGCGCGGCATGCCCGCCATCACCGCCATCTCCAGCACCGGCTGGTCGGGGGCGAGCAGATAGACCGCGCCGGAGTGGGCGTGGACCTCGTCCAGCAGGGCGGCCAGGGCGAGGGACAGCATCGGCCGTCCGGCCGTACCACGGGGGGCCGGCGGCGGCTGTCCCGGCCGGTGCCCCTCGGACACGCCGACCACCTCCTCGTCCCCGCCCGGCCGCGTGACGCCCCCGGGATCAAGGTTCCCCCCTGACCGCCCCGCGCGCACGGCGAGCGGCGCGGGGGACGCCTCGCGCGCACGGCCGGCGGCCGGCGGTCGTACGGACCGTACGACGAGGTGGGGGCCCTCTGGACCGTACGGCGGAGTGGGGTCCGTACGACGAGGTGGGGGCGCGTGGCCGCATCCGTACCCCGGCGGCCACAGCCCACGCCCCCCACATGGGGCGCACGCCGGCGGACAAGTGCCACGCGTGCGCCCCCGCGCATCCCGATGGCTTGTTCTCCGCGCACGGTGACGGCCCGCGCCCCCAAGAATGGGGCACGCGCTGACCATCCGCGGACAACCGGTGCAAGGTGAGCTGAAGGGGCGGCAGTGATCCGGGTACTTCTGGTGAACGACGCGCGTCTGGTGCGCTCCGTCATGGCGGAGTGGTTGCGCCGGGAGGCCGACCTGAGGGTGTACGACACACCCTGGCGCGGCGCGGCGGCCATGGTGCGGGCCGTCCGGCCGGACGTCTGCGCGGCCGACCTCGACCACACCGCCGCCCGCGGACTGCCGCCGCTGAACGAACTCAGCCCCCCGGCCGCCGGCCGCCGCCCGCCGCGCCTGCTCGTGCTGACCGGCGCGGACCGCCCCGCCCTGCTGCGGCGGGCCATGGAGGCGGGCGCGCTCGGCTACGTCGACAAGAAGGGCTCGCCGGACCGTCTGGTGCACGGCATACGGCGCGTCGCCGCGGGGGAGCGCTTCGTCGACGACTCGCTGGGCCTCGGCTTCGGCAAGGCCGCCGAGATGCCGCTCACCCGGCGCGAACTGAGCGTGCTGTCCCTGGCCGCCGAGGGAGCCTCCGTCGCCGAGATCGCCGGCAGCCTGCACCTGTCCCACGGGACCGTGCGCAACTACATGGCGGCCATCACCCGCAAGACCGGGGCGCGCAACCGCATCGACGCGATCAGGATCTCGCACGGCGAGGGGTGGCTGTGACCCAAGTGCCCCGCGGGACGCGCGGTGCGCGGCCGGCGGCCGGCCGCCGATGCTCCCGGGCGTGCGACCGGGCGGAACGTGCTGTCACAGGGGCTGCGCCCCGCCGCGATACGCGCTGTAATGGCCAACGTGGTCAGTGAGGGCACGACGGCACGCGGAACGAGGACGTCACGGCTCGCGCGCGCCGAACTCGCCCTCGCGACGCTGACCGCGGGCCCGCCCGTCCCGGAACGGACGCACCAGATCCTGGAACAGGCCCTCGTCTTCACCGGCGCCGCGTTCGCGGGCGTCTACACCCCAGGCGACGGCGGTGACGCGCTGTGCCTGTCGGACGCCGCCGGAGTGCCGCGCACCCTGTACGGACTGCGCGACGCCTACCCCCTGACCGGACCGTCCCCGCCGGCCGACGCCCGCCGCACCGGACGGCCCGTGTGGCGGGGCCCCGCCGAACTCGCCGCCTGCGCCGACTTCCGGCGGATGCCCGCGGGCGACGTTTTCGTGGCCGCGCTGCCCCTGACCGGCCAGGCGGGCGGCTGCCTGCTCGCCGTCACCGAGCGCCCCGGCGGCTTCGACGACGAGGACCGCGCCTGCCTCCGCCTGATCGCCGAGGCCGTCGCCTGCCCCGCGCCCGCGCGCACCCCCCGGGGCGGCGAGCTGCCGCCCGGCGGCTTCTCCCTGGCCATGGACACCGGGCGGATCGACGTCGACGACGACGTCCTCGGCCTGTTCGGCATCGACCGCGCCGGCTTCGACGGCAAGGTGGAGACCCTGCTCGCCCGGACCGTCCCCGACGACCTGCCCTCGCTGATGTCCGTGGTCGAGGCCGACTACCTGTCCATCGGCGAACGCGAACTGGAGTTCCGCGTCCTGCGGCCCACGGGCCCGCCCCGGTGGCTGCGGCTGCGCGGCCGGCTGCTGCCCGGCGGCGAGGGCCGCCCCGCCCGCCTGGTCGGCACCCTCGCCGACGCCTCCGCGCTGCGCTCCGGGGTCACCGACGTCGCCCGCGTCCAGCGGCTCGCCGCCGCGCTGGCCACCGCCGGCACCGTCCGCGACGTCAGCCAGGCCGTGGTGGCCGCCCTGCGCAGACCGCTGCACGCCGACCGGATCGCCCTCGCCGAGCTGGAGAACGACCGGCTCGTCGTCACCGTCCTCGACCCGCCCGAACCCGAGTCCTGGCCCCAACTGTGGCGCCTGGAGTGGCGCGGCGAATGGCCCGACGCGCCCGTGCGCGCCATGCCCACCCTGGCCGCCGCCCTGCGCGAGGGCCGCGCCGGCATATGGCCCGCCGGGACCGCCCTCGAACCCGCCCTCACCGAGGTCGGCCCGGGCGGCCTCGCCGTGCTGCCGCTGCCCGCCGGCGGCCGGATGGCCGGCGCCTGCCTGATCGGCTGGGACGCCCCGCACGACTTCGGCCCCGACGAACGCGCCCTGCTCACCGCCTCGGCGGGCCTCGCCGGACAGGCCCTGATGCGCGCCCACGCCTTCGACGCCGAGCACGAACTCGTCGGCACCCTCCAGCGCACCCTGCTGCCGCGCCGGCTGCCCCGGCTCCCCGGCGCCGAGGCCGTCGCCCGCTACCTGCCCGCGACCGCCGGCCTCGAAGTCGGCGGCGACTGGTACGACGTGATCCCGCTGCCCGACCACCACGTCGCCCTCGTCATCGGCGACGTCCAGGGACACAGCGCGGGCGCCGCCACCCTGATGGGCCAGATGCGCACCGCGCTGCGCGCCTACGCCGTCGAGGGCCACCCGCCGGACGTGGTCGTCTCGCACGCCAACCGGCTCCTGCTGGACATGGAGACCGACCTCTTCGCCACCTGCGCCTACGTCGACGTCGACATGGAGGCCGGCACCGCCTGGTGCGTGCGCGCCGGACACCTGCCGCCGGTGCTGCGCCACCCGGACGGCGGTACCGAGATCGTGCACGCCGAGGGCGGACCGCCCCTCGGCGTGCAGAGCGAGGCCGACTTCCCGATGACGCCCGTCCGGCTCCGGTCCGGAGCCGTGCTCGCGCTGGCCACCGACGGCCTCGTGGAGTCGCCGGACGCCGACATCGACGTGGGCCTCGACCGGCTCGCCCGCGGCTTGGCCGGCGCCGACCCCGGCCACCTCGGCCTGGTCGCCGACGCGCTGCTGACCGGCGCCCGCCGCGACGACGACATCGCCCTGCTCCTGCTGCGCTACGACGGCCTCGCAGTGCGCCCGCTCAGGGAGAGCTGGACGGTGTGGCGGGTCCCCGAGGCGGTCCGGCACGCCCGCCGCTTCACCCGGCGCGCCCTGCGCACCTGGGGGGTGACCGAGGAGGTGGACTCCGTGCTGCTCATCGTCTCGGAACTGGTCACCAACGCCCTCGTGCACACCGAGGGCCAGGTCCGCCTGGACCTCACCCTCGTCAACCGCCGGCTGCGCGTCGCCGTGGCGGACGGCTCGCCGCGTACCCCGGTCAAGCCGCCCAGCATCGGCTGGGAGGCCACCGGCGGCCGGGGCATCTACCTCGTCGAGGCGCTGTCCGCCGCCTGGGGCACGCTCCCGGTGGGCGGCGGCAAGCAGGTGTGGTGCGAGCTGCCGCTGCGGGGCTGAGTCACACCCGGGCGGACCGCCGGCCGGGTGCGCCGCGCGACCGCCGCGGCCGCTCCGAGTCGCCGCTCACACCCGCGGTGATTAGGGTCGTGGGTTGTGTCACACACTTTCGAAGAGCTGGTGGCGAAGCAGCGGGCGGCCGACGAGGCGCACACCCGGGTCCAGCAATTGCGCGAGAACTACGGCCCGCCCGCACAGGTGCGCTGGACCGCGCTGCAGAGCGAGACGTACGAGACGGCCGTACGGGCCTGGCGCGACCTCGCCCGCGACCTCCAGTCCGCCCTGAACGCCTACGCGACCGACGAGGGCAGACCCCGTCCGGAGATCGAGTCCGCCGTGACGAGAGCGGCCCACCCGGACGGCGGGTGAGCCCGCCCCGGCACGCATCCGCTCGTCGGGGGCGGGTACCCGGGGCGCATGGACAGAACCGGGTACGACATGGCGGCCGGCGCGGGCTCGGCCGTCGGCATCCTTCTCGTGGTCATCGGCGGTCTGATCGTCGTGGGGCTGCTGCTCTGGGCGGTCCGGTTCGGCATCAAGGTCAAGCAGCGCGAGCCCAGGACCCCCAGGGGCGGCGAGCATCCGACGCTGCCCGACTCCGGGCCGGTCCACGAGACGCGGCAGCGGCGCGAACCGGACGAGGTGCCCCGCGCCGAGGAGACCGGCCGCCGGCTGAGCCCGCACGAACTGGGATCCCCCGGCACCCGGCGCAGCGAGGACCAGGACCGGCCGCGCTGGGACCAGGGCTCCGGCGGCTCCTTCGGCAGCGGCGGCTCCGGCGGCAGGTGAGCGGGCCGCTGCGCCCGGGGTTTGCCCGCGGCGTGCCCGGGGACCCGACCGGCCAGGACGGCGGGGCGCGACCGAGCCCCCGCACCGCACCCGAAGCAGAAGGTGGATGAGGAGCCGTGACCGCGCAGATGGTCGAGACACCGGCAGCCGGCAGCCCCGAGACGGGCTGGGCGCAGTCCCGCCGGCAGGGGAAGCAGGGCGTACGCACCTGTCTCCCGGCACTCGAGGAGCAGCGCGGCGGCCCGCGGCGCGACCGCACCGGCCCCGAGTGGAACATCGTGCGGGGCGAGGACTGACGGACCTTCGCGCGAGGCGGGGACCGACGAAGACCGAAACCCCGAGCACGGCCTGTGGGGGTGCCCGGCGCCGAGCGCGCCGGGCACCCCCACAGGCCGTGTCGGCCCTGTCAGCCGTGGGTCTTGGCCAGCAGTTCCAGGATCTCGGCGGTCGTACCCGTCTCGCCCAGGCGCGGGAAGATCCGCTCCACGCTGTTGCGGTGGGTCTCCTCGGCCATGTCGCTCATGGCGTCGGTGGCCAGCGTGACGTGGTAGCCGTGCTCGTGGGCGGCGCGCGCGGTGGACTCCACGCCGATGCTCGTGGCGATGCCGGTGAGCACGATCTGCGTCACCCCGCGGCGGCGCAGCTGCACATCGAGGTCGGTGCCGTGGAAGGCGCCCCAGTTGCGCTTGGTGACGGTGATGTCGCCCGGGTGGCCGGACAGCTCGGGAACGATCACGTCCCAGCCCTCGGGGCGGGCGTGGCCGCCCGCGCGGGACGCCTCGGTGCGGCCGGGCACCGCGTCCGCGCCGTCGGCGCCGAACGAGACCCGGACCAGGACGACCGGCAGGTCGTGGGCGCGGAAGGCGTCGGCGAGCTCGGCCGACCGCGCCACCACCTCGGTGCCCGGGTGGGGGACGGTCGGCGCGCCGGCGATGCCGGCCTGAAGATCGATCACCACGAGGGCGGTCCGCGGATCGAGGGTGGTGAGAGCCATGGCTCGGGCCTTTCGGGGGGAGAGGTGTGCGGGGGACCCGAAGCGTGCCGGGGCACTCGGAGTCAAGGGCGGGACAGCCTGCGTCACGGGCGGGACAGCCGTTCCATCAGCGCCAGCGCCTCGATGAGCGTCTGCCGCTCGTCCTCGGTGAACCGGTCGTCGAGGGCCCGGGTCAGCCATTCGGCGCGGACCTGGCGGTTGCCCTCGATGCGCTCCCGGCCGTCCTCGGTCAGGGTGACCAGCTGACGCCGGCCGTCGGCCGGGTCGGGGCTGCGCAGGATCAGCCCGTGCTGCTCCAGGGCGGCCAGGGTGGTGGCCATCGACTGGGGGCGGACGCCCTCGGCGGCGGCCAGGGCGCTGGCCGTGGCCGCTCCGTGCTTGCCGACCAGGGTGAGCGCGGAGACCTGGGAGGGCGTGAGGTCGTCCTCCCGGGCGACCTCACGGATCCGACGCCGCAGCCGGCTGAACACCACCCGCAGGTCGCGCGCGGCGCGGCCGGCGGAGGCGGAGACGCCCTCGGGCGCCTCGGCGGGCTTCTGGTCCATGACCGTCACCGTAGAACGTTCAACTGAAACTGTCCAGTTGGAACTGAACAGCCTCACCTGCATACCTGCGCTCGCCCCGGGCGGCCCGGACGGCCTCCGTGCGCCCGCCGGACGTCGTTCCGCAGTACGCTGACGCCGTGCGTCTGCTCCTCGTGTCCGACACCCACCTGCCCAAGCGGGCCAAGGAACTGCCGGAGCCGCTGCTCGCCGAACTCCCGCGCGCCGACGTCGTCTTCCATGCCGGGGACTGGGTCGACGCCGCCACCCTGGACCTGCTGGAGAGCCGCAGCCGCCGTCTGATCGCTGTCCACGGCAACAACGACGGCCTCGATCTGCGCGCCCGCCTGCCCGAGGTGGCCCGCGCCGAGCTGGACGGCGTGCGCTTCGGCGTCGTCCACGAGACCGGTCCGGCCCAGGGCCGCGAGGCGCGCTGCGCGGCCCGCTTCCCCGACCTCGACGTGCTGGTCTTCGGGCACAGCCACATCCCCTGGGACACCACCGCGGCCACCGGGCTGCGGCTGCTCAACCCCGGCTCGCCTACCGACCGGCGGCGTCAGCCGCACTGCACCTACCTGACCGCCGCCCTCGACGGCGGCCGCCTCACCGAGGTGCGGCTGCACCGGCTCCCGCGGCGCCGGACCCGCTGACGGCGGCGGGGCCGCCGCCCGGAACGGCGGGGCGGGACGGTGGGGGCAGCGAAGAGGGCGGCCCGCTCTGGGGCCGCCCCGGAGTCACTCTTCCCTTTCTCGATTCCGACTTCTCGGCGAGATCCGGGCCGCTCCGTGCGCGGAAGCAGCCCGGAAGCTGCGAGTGTGCGCTGTCACGGACCTCCTTCCAGCGGAGATGTGCGGCACATGTGCTGCGGAGGCGTGCATGCCTCATCCGTGCTGGCCCGCCTACCCCTCCTGGGGGGCCTCAACCACACAAAACGGGAAACCGGGAAAAAATCAGGATCTCTTTGAACGCATCGGTCACACAATCCCCTCCGCCCCCATCGGACGCAGGGACGACCGGCCCGGGCCCGGGCTCAGCCGCGCCGCAGCCGACGTACGCCCACGACGAGCAGCGCCACCGCCACGGCCGCCCCGGCCGCGGCGGCGGCACGCCTGGCCACCGGCACCCCGGCGACCCGCAGCAGGTCGATCGGCTCGCCGCCGCCCCCGGACCCCGCGCCGTCCCCGGGCCTCCTGCCGCGGTCGGCGCCGCTCGCCGCCGGGACGGTGACGAGAGCCGGCGCGGGCCGCACCACGGGAGTCGGCGCCGACGCC
>NZ_BAABKC010000098.1:0-5977 GCF_039543625.1 Streptomyces similanensis
CTCCACATCCACCTCACCCACACCCAACGTCACCACCGGACGCGCCTCCTCCAACACCAACGCCACCCGATCCGCCGGATACTCCGGATCCACCGGCACATACGCCGCACCCGACTTCAACACCGCCAACACCGCCACCACCAACTCCACCGACCGCGGCAACACCAACGCCACCAACCGCTCAGGCCCCGCACCCCGAGCCACCAACGACCGCGCCAAACGATTCGCCCACGCATTCAACTCCCCATACGACAACGACCGCCCCTCACACACCACCGCCACCGCACCCGGATCACGCACCACCTGCGCCTCAAACAACTCCACCACCGAAGAACGACCCACCAACCCCTCACCCACCCCACCAGCCCAACCCAACACCAACGCCCGTTCATCCAGGCTCAGTACCTCCACCGCACTCATCCGAACGTCCGGAGCCTCCACCACCGCCTCGACCACCCGCGCCAGCCACTCCGCGAACCGACCAGCCGCCCCCGCCTCGAACACGTCAGCAGCCACGGTCACCACACCCCGCAGACCAGCAGGCGTGCCGTCGGTGTCGAAGACCTCGGTGGCGGTGACGTCCAGGTCGAACTTGGCCGTCACCGGCCGGGGCGTGCCGGCCGGGCCGGCCGTCGGGGCCGGTACTGCGCCCGCGCGCAGTCCCGGCAGGTCGACGCTGGCCTGGGCGTTGTTCTGGAGGGTCAGCATGACCTGGAACAGCGGGTGCCGCGCCAGGGAGCGCACCGGCGCCAGTTCCTCCACCAGCCGCTCGAAGGGCACGTCCTGGTGCGCGAACGCGGCGAGACTCGTTTCCCGGACCCGCTCCAGCACCTGCCCGAACGTCGGATCACCCGAAAGGTCCGTCCGCATCACCAGCGTGTTCACGAAGAAGCCGACCAGGTCGTCCAGTGCCTCGTCGGTACGGCCCGCGACCGCCGAACCGATCGGGATGTCCGTGCCCGCACCCACCCGCGACAACGTCACCGCGAGCGCCGCCTGCAACACCATGAACACCGTCACGCCACGCTCACGCGCCACCTCACGCAACCGCGCATGCACGTCGGCCGACAGCTGAAGCCCGACCGCATACCCCTCGTGCGAAGCCACCGCCGGACGCGTGCGGTCATACGGCAGCGCCAGCTCCTCCGGCGCGTCCTCCAACGCCTCACGCCAGAACCCCACCTGCCGCGACAGCACACTCTCCGGATCGTCCTCCGACCCGAACACCTCCTGCTGCCACAGCACATAATCCGCGTACTGCACCGGCAACGGCGCCCACACCGGCTCCCGGCCCTCGACCCGCGCCGCGTACGCCGCCGACACATCCCGCGCCAGCGGACCCATCGACCAGCCGTCACCCGCGATGTGGTGCACCACCAGCATCAGCACATGCTCATCCGGACCCACCGAGAACAGCCGCGCCCGGACAGGGATCTCCTGCGCCAGATCGAAGGCATACCGTGCCGCCTCCGCCACCGCCCCGGCCAGCTCCTCCGTGCCCACCTCGGCGACGGTCAGAGCGAACCCGGTCTCCTCGACCGGCAGAATCCGCTGGTACGGCTCCCCGTCAGCCACCGCGAACACCGTCCGCAGCACCTCATGCCGCCCCACCACATCCCGCAGCGCACCCTCCAGCGCACCCCGGTCCAACCCACCCGACAACCGCAGAGCCGTCGGAATGTTGTACGTCGCGCTCGGCCCCTCCAACTGCGTCAGGAACCACAGCCGACGCTGGGCATACGACAACGGCACCGGCTGCGGCCGCTCCCCCGCCACCAGCGCCGGACGCGCCACACCCGCCTGCCCCAACCGCGCGGCGAGAGCAGCCGGCGTCGACGCCTCGAACAACGTCCGCAACGCCACCTCCACCCCCAGCACCGCACGCACCCGACTCACCAGACGCGTCGCCAACAGCGAATGCCCACCCAGCACGAAGAAGTCGTCATCGACCCCGACCCGCTCCCGACCGAGAACCTGAGCGAACGCCTGGCACAGGATCTCCTCCTGCACCGTGACCGGCAGGCGGGCAGCGTCCGACGTGTGGGCCGGCGCGGGCAGCGCCCTGCGGTCCAGCTTGCCGTTCACCGTCAACGGCAGCGCCTCCAGCACCACCACCGCCGACGGCACCATGTACTGCGGCAGCCTTTCGGCCACGAAGTCACGCAGCTCGGACTCGCCCGCATCGCCGACCACGTAAGCGACCAGACGCTTGTCCCCGGCCACGTCCTCACGGACGACGACCGCCGCCTGGTCCACTCCGGGATGCGCGGCCACCGCCGCCTGCACTTCACCCGGCTCGATGCGGAACCCGCGGATCTTCACCTGCTCATCCGCACGGCCCAAGTACTCCAGCCGGCCCTCCGCCGACCACCGCGCCACATCCCCCGTCCGATACATCCGCTCACCGGAACCACCGAACGGGGACGCCACGAACCGTTCGCCCGTCAGAGCCGAGCGCCCCACGTACCCGCGCGCCAGACCGGCACCCGCCACGTACAGCTCACCCGCGACGCCCACCGGCGCCGGACGCAGCGCACCGTCCAGCACATAGACCCGCGTGTTGACGATCGGAGAGCCGATACCGGCGCTGTCACCCGGCGCGAGCGGGGCGGACATCGTGGCGCAGACGGTGGTCTCCGTCGGCCCGTAGGCGTTGATGAACCGGCGGCCGGGCGACCAGCGGCCGACCAGGTCACCGCCGAGTGCCTCGCCCGCTGACACCAGTGTCGACACCGAGGCCAGATCTTCGGGCGCCAGCACGGCCAGCACGGCCGGCGGCAGCGTCACGTGCGTCACCTGGTGCCGCGCCACGACGTCGACCAGCCCGGCGCCCGGCAGGAGCTCCTGCGCGTCGGACAGCACGAGTCGGGCGCCGCTCGACAGCGTCACCAGGACCTCGGACACCGCCGCGTCGAAGCTCACCGACGCGAACTGCAGCATGCGGCTCGCCGCATCCACCGCGAATCGTTCCGTCTGGGCCGCGACGAGGCTGGCGACGCCGCCATGCGACACGGCCACACCCTTGGGGCGTCCCGTCGAACCAGACGTGTAGATGATGTAGGCCAGCCCGTCGGCCTCGAAGGCCGCTTCGGGAGCGGTGACCGGCGCCGCGGCCAGTTCACCGGCCACCTGTGCGTCGTCCAGCCGCACCACGTGCACGGCCGACGCCGACAGCTCGGTGGCCGCATCGCCGCGGCCGACGACGACCTGCGCGCCGCTGTCGGCGAGCATGAACTCCAGCCGTTCCGCCGGGTATTGCGGATCCAGCGGCACGTATGCCGCGCCGGTCTTCAGCACCGCGAGCAGTGCGACGACCAGGTCCACCCCACGCGGCAGGGACACGCCGACCACCGACTCGGCGCCGACCCCGAGGCCGCGCAAGTGGTGCGCCAGCTGATTGGCCTTGGCGTCCAGCTCCGTGTACGACAGCTCGGTGGCGCCGTACACCACCGCCACGGCATCCGGAGTGCGCGCCACCTGGGCCTGGAACATCTCGGGCGCCGAGAGCCGGGGCAGTTCCGTGGTGGTGTCGTTCCACTCCTCAAGCAGTCGCTTCTGTTCGGCGGTGTCGAGGACGTCCACCGTCGACAGGAGGCCGGCGGGGTCGTCCTCCAGCGTGGCCACCAGGTGGTCGAGGCAGGTGTGCAGCAGCCGGCAGAGCGCTTCCCCGTCGACCGGACCCACCGCGTCCACGGTCAGCCCGAACCGCGTCTCCAGGTCATCGACCGCCACGGTCACCGGATAGTTCGTCACTTCACGCATCGCGACCGTGGCGATGCCCCGGGACTCGGTGCCCGACTCCGGCCGCGATTCGGCCTGGCGGCGATCGCCGTGCCGGTAGTTGAACAGCGAGGTGAACAGCGGACTGCCGTTCGGCACACCACTGGCCTGCTGCGCCAGCGTCAGCGGCGCGTGCTCGTGCACCAGCAGCTCCGCCAGCTGATCACGCACGCCCTCCAGCGCCCGGCCCACGCCCACCGCGTCGACACGGACTCGGACCGGCAGCGTGTTGATGAACAGACCAGGCACCCGGTCGGCGCCCGCACCGGCGTTCATCCGCCCGAACAGCACCGTCCCGAAGACGACGTCGTCACGGCCGCTGACCGTCGCCAGCACCCGCGCCCAAGCCAGATGGAATACCGACGCCGGACTCACGCCCAGCGACCGCGCCACCTCGCGCACCCGCTGCCCCACCTCCTCATCCACGCCCAGATGGGAGCGGACCACACCGGTGCCGTCACCGTGCACGTCCAGCAGACCGTACGGCGCGGTCGTCTCCTCCACGTCTCCCAGCAGGCCGGCGAAGTACCGCTCGTGCTCCTCGCGCGTCACGCCCAGCCGCGCCTGCGCCACGAAGTTACGGAACGGCAGCGGCTCCGGCAGCGAGTCCTCCCGCCCGGACATGAACGCGCCCATCTCCAGGAGGAGCACGTCCTGCGTAGTGTGGTCCTGGACCAGGTGATGCATCCGCAGCAACGCCAGCCAGCCACCGCCCTCACCCGGCTCAGCGGCCGTGTGCACATCGATCAACGGCGCACGACCGGTGTCCATGCTCGGACCGGCTGCGGCGACCAACTGCTGTGCCGCTTCGCGCTGTTCGGTAGCGCTCAACTCCACCTGTGTGACCGGCAGTACGGCCTGGCGCACGACGACCTGGACCGGCTCGCGCAGCTGCTCCCACAGGATCGCGGTGCGGTAGATGTCATGCCGGTCCACCACCCGCTGCAACGCCCCGAGGAACGCCTCCAGCCGCTCCCGCGAGTCGAACCGCAGCACCCGCGGCACCACATACGCGTCCACACCACCATCCGCCTGCAACAGGTGGTGGAAGAGGATGCCTTCCTGAAGGGGAGCGAGCGGGTAGACGTCAGCGATGTTGGCCGCGCCGCCCGGGATCTGCTCGACGATCCGCGTCAGCTCGGACTCGTCCAAGTCCACCAGCGGCAGCATGTCCGGGGTGATCCGCTCGGCGCCGTCCGGGATCCGGTTCTCCGGCACCACCACCTCAGCCGGCCCGGCGGCCGCAGCCAGACCCGCCGGCGTCGCCGTCTGGAACAACGCCCGCACCGACACACCAACACCCCGAGCACGCAACTGCTCCACCAGCGACACCGCGAGCAGCGAATGGCCGCCCAGCGCGAAGAAGTCGTCGTCCACACCCACCGCGGGCAGACCCAGCACCTGCGCGAACACCTGGCACAGGATCTCCTCCTGCACCGTAGCCGGACCACGACCCCCGCCGGCCGTGAAAGCGGGAGCCGGCAGCGCCTTGCGGTCCAGCTTCCCGTTCACCGTCAACGGCAGCACATCCAGCACCACCACAGCCGACGGCACCATGTACTCCGGCAACCACCCCGCAGCGAACGCCCGCAGCTCCGCCCCCGACACCTCACCCACCACATACGCCACCAACCGCTCATCCCGCACCACCACCGCCACATCCCGCACCCCACCATGACGCGCCAACACCGCCCCCACCTCACCCAACTCCACCCGGAACCCACGCAACTGCACCTGCTCATCCCCACGCCCCCCATACACCAGCCGGCCATCACCCCTCCAGTGCGCGCGGTCCCCCGTCCGGTACATCCGCTCACCGGCCGGACCGAACGGACACGCCACGAACCGCTCCGACGTCAACCCCGCACGCCGCAGATACCCCCGTGCCAGACCCGCACCCGCCACATACACCTCACCCGCAACACCCACCGGCACCGGACGCAACCACTCATCCAGCACGAACACTCGCAGATCCGGAAGACCCACACCCACCACACCAGCACTCCCGCCCACATCCGCACCCTCCAGCGGGAAGTACGAGACATGCACCGTCGTCTCCGTGATCCCGTACATGTTCACCAACCGCGGCCCCCCATCACCATGCCGCTCGAACCACCCCTCCAGACGACCCACATCCAACGCCTCACCACCGAACACCACACACCGCAACACCCAGTCGTCCCGCTCCACCCCCATC
>NZ_BAABKC010000099.1:0-6632 GCF_039543625.1 Streptomyces similanensis
CGGCCGCGGCGGGCGCCGGGACGGCCGCGGCGGGGGCCGCGGCGTCCGTCCCCCCCCCCCCCCTGCTCCCCCGGCGCCGCGGTGTCGAGCTCGCCCTGATCGTCGTCGCCGTCCTGCTGTCCGTGTACGGCTACTGTGCCGTCGGGCTGGCGAAGTCCGGCGCGCTCCCGCCCGGCGCCGCCGGCTACGGCGCCGGGCTCGGCGTGCTCGCGCTGCTCGCGCACGGCGCGGTGCGGCTGCGCGCGCCGTACGCCGATCCGCTGCTGCTGCCGATCGGGGTGCTGCTCAACGGGCTGGGCCTGGTGCTGATCTACCGGCTCGACCTGGAGACCCCGGGCGAGCGGGCCGCGCCCGCCCAGCTGGTGTGGTCGACGCTGGGCGTCGCCTTGTTCATCCTGGTGGTGCTCGTGCTGCGCGACCACCGCTGGCTCCAGCGCTACTCCTACCTCTGCGTGGTCGCCGCGCTCGCCCTGCTGGCCCTGCCCATCCTCTTCCCGCCGGTGAACGGCGCCCGCATCTGGGTGCGGGTCGGGGCGTTCTCCATCCAGCCGGGCGAGTTCGCCAAGGTGCTGCTCGCGGTGTTCTTCGCCGCCTACCTCGCCGCCGGCCGCAGCGCGCTGGCGTACACCGGCCGCCGGGTGTGGCGGCTCCAGCTGCCCACCGGCCGGGTGCTCGGCCCGGTCGCCGCGATCTGGCTGCTGAGCGTCGGGGTGCTGGTGCTGGAGCGGGACCTCGGGACCTCGCTGCTGTTCTTCGGGCTGTTCGTCGTCATGCTGTACGTCGCCACCGGCCGCACCGGCTGGATCGCGGTCGGGCTGCTGCTCGCGGTGGCCGGCGCGGTCGGCGTCGGCCGGCTGGAGCCGCACGTGCACGGCCGGGTGCAGGAGTGGCTGCACCCGTTCGCGTCCATCGACGCGGGCCAGGGGCCCGGGCAGATCGCCCAGTCGCTGTTCTCCTTCGCGGCCGGCGGGCTGCTCGGCGCGGGACTGGGCTCGGGCCACTCGATCCTCGTCGGGTTCGCCGCCAAGTCCGACTTCATCCTGGCCACCGCCGGGGAGGAACTGGGGCTGGCCGGGCTGTCGGCGGTCTTCCTGCTGTACGCGCTGCTGGTCGAGCGCGGCTACCGGACGGGCCTCGCGCTGCGCGACCCCTTCGGCCGGCTGCTGGCGGTGGGGCTCGCCTCGCTGCTGGCGCTCCAGGTGTTCGTGATCGCGGGCGGGGTGACGGGGCTGATCCCGCTGACCGGCATGGCGATGCCGTTCCTGGCCCAGGGCGGCTCCTCGGTCGTCACCAACTGGGCGATCGTCGCCCTGCTGATCCGGGTGAGCCACGTGGCCCGCCGCCAGTACGACGGTACGGCGCCGCCATGAGCCGTACGCGTACGCGACCGGGCCGTAGCCGTAGCCGTAGCCGCGGCCGCGGCCGCGCCGGCGGGCGGTGTCCCCGGTGAGCCGGTGCATCCGGCACGCCGCCGCCTTCTGCGTACTGCTGCTGGTGGCGCTGCTGGTCAACACCGCCTGGCTCCAGCTCTTCCTGAGCCCGTCCTACGCCGGCAACCCGGCCAACCGCCGCCCCACCATCGCCCGTTACGACCAGCCGCGCGGCCGGATCCTGGTCGGCGGCCGGCCGGTGACCGGGTCGCGGGACACCGGCGAGCAGCTGCGCTACGAACGCACGTACGCCGACGGCCCGTTGTACGCGCCCGTCACCGGCTTCGCCTCGCAGCGCTACGGCACGACGTTCCTCGAACACTCCGAAGACCAGGTGCTGTCGGGCACCGATCCGATGCTGGCGGGGCTGCGCCTGTGGAACGACTTCACCCGGTCCCGGGCGCCCGGCGGCGACGTCGTGACCACCCTGAACCCGGCGGCGCAGCGGGCCGCGTTCGACGCCCTGGGGGCGCGCAAGGGCGCGGTCGCGGCGATCGAGCCGGCCACCGGCCGGATCCTGGCGCTGGTGTCCACGCCGTCGTACGACCCGGCGGAGCTGTCCGGCAACGGGCCCGCGGTGGCGGCGGCCTGGGCGCGGCTGAACGACGACCCGGAGCAGCCGATGCTCAACCGGGCGGTGCGCCAGACGTATCCGCCGGGTTCGACGTTCAAGGTGGTCACCGCGGCGGCGGCGCTGGACGCCGGGCTGGTGACGGACCTCGACATGCCGACCGACTCGCCGGACCCGTATCCGCTGCCGGGCAGCACCGCGCGCCTGGTGAACGAGGGCGAGGGCTGCGAGAACGCCTCCCTGCGCTACGCCTTCGAGTTCTCCTGCAACACGGTGTTCGCGAAGCTGGGCGTGGACGTGGGCGCGGCGGCGATGCGGACGGCGGCGCAGGGGTTCGGCTTCGACGACGAGGGGCTGCGGATCCCGTTCCCGGTGACGCCGAGCACGTTCGAGGCGCCCGCGGACCGGGCGCAGCGGGCGCTGTCGTCGATCGGGCAGTACAACACCCGGGCGACGCCGTTGCAGATGGCGATGGTGGCGGCGGCGGTCGCCGACGGCGGGCAGTCGCGGGCGCCGTACCTGGTGGAGCGGACCACCCGCCGCGGCGGCGCCACGGTGTCGGCGGCCGGGTCGCGGCCGGCCCGTCAGGTGATGCTGCCGACGACGGCGGAGCGGCTACGGGAGCTGATGTGCGGGGTGGTCGAGGAGGGCACCGGGCGCAACGCCGCGATCCCGGGGGCCGTGGTGGGCGGCAAGACGGGGACCGCGCAGCACGGCGTGGGCAACCGGGGCACGCCGTACGCCTGGTTCGTCTCCTGGGCGCAGGGCGATCAGGACCTCGATCCGCGGGTGGCGGTCGCGGTGGTGGTGGAGGACGCGTCGGCGCGGCGCGGGGACATCAGCGGGGGCGGTACGGCGGCGCCGATCGCGAAGGCGGTGATGGAGGCGGTGCTGCACTCACCGCCGACGCGGTGAGCACAGCAGCTACGCGGTGAGGGCGGCGGCGACGCGGTGAGCGCGGCGGCGTCCGTGTGCGGCCCGTGTGCGGCTCAGCCCTCGGCCGCGCCCGCCTCGATCGCCTCCCGCACCTCGGCCACCCGCTGCGCCTCCTCCGTCGCGAAGCGCTCGGCGTCCAGGCGTTCGGCGATCTCCTCGTCCTGGGCCATCAGCAGGTCCAGGCTGGAGTCGCCCAGCTCCAGGACGCCCATGTCGACGTAGGCCCGTTGCAGGCGCTCGCCCCACAGGCCGATGTCCTTGACGCAGGGGACGATGCGGCTGAACAGCAGCTTGCGGAAGAGCTGGAGGAACTCGGAGCGCTCGCTCAGTTCGTCGGCCTCGGCCTTCGGGACGCCGAAGTTCTCCAGGACCTCGACCCCGCGCAGCCGGTCGCGCATCAGATAGCAGCCCTCGATGACGAACTCCTCGCGCTCGCGCAGTTCGGCGTCGGTGAGCTGGCGGTAGTAGTCGCGCAGCGCCATGCGGCCGAAGGCCACGTGCCGGGCCTCGTCCTGCATGACGTAGGCGAGGATCTGCTGGGGCAGCGGCTTGTCGGTGGTGTCGCGGATCATGCCGAAGGCGGCCAGCGCCAGGCCCTCGATCAGCACCTGCATCCCGAGGTACGGCATGTCCCAGCGGCTGTCGCGCAGGGTGTCGCCCAACAGGGACTGGAGGTTGTCGTTGATCGGGTAGAGCATCCCGATCTTCTCGTGCAGGAAGCGGCCGTAGATCTCGGCGTGCCGGGCCTCGTCCATCGTCTGGGTCGCGGAGTAGAGCTTGGCGTCGAGGTCGGGGACGGACTCCACGATCCGCGCCGCGCAGATCATCGCGCCCTGCTCGCCGTGCAGGAACTGGCTGAACTGCCAGGACGCGAAGTGCCGGCGCAGCTCGCCCCGGTCGCGCTCGGTCATCTTCGCCCAGTACGGCGTGCCGTACAGGATCATCGCCTCGTCGGGCGTGCCGAGCGGGTCGTACGGATCGACCTCCAGGTCCCAGTCGACGCGCTTGTTCCCGTCCCACTGCTTGTCCTTGCCCTTCTGGTAGAGGGCGAGGAGCCGCTCGCGGCCCTCGTCGTACTCCCAGCCGAAGCGGGCCGCGCCGGTCGCGGGGACCTGCCAGTGCGGATCGCCCGGGTCGTTCGCGTACAGGTCATAGGTCGGCATACTCCGCAGGCTCACACGCGGCCGTCCGCTCAACAAGTCCTGCCGCAGGGATTGACGGGCTTGCTGACGCGCAGTCTCATAAGAGGCGTGAACCTGACCGCCGGGTAACGAGCTGATCCGGCCACACTCCCGTACGACGAGGTGGGACACCGATGACGACCGTGACGGATGCCGACGCGCTCGCCGGACTGCGCGACGCGCTCGGTCTGCTCAAGGACCGGGAGCAGGTGGCCGAACGGCTGCTCGACTCGTCCGCCAAGCACTCCTTCGACCCGGACCGGGAGCTGGACTGGGAGGCCCCCTTCGAGGAGGGCAAGTGGTTCTGGCCGCCGGAGCTGGTGTCGCTGTACGGCACGCCGCTGTGGAAGCGGATGGGCGAGGAACAGCGCATCCTGCTCTCCCAGCACGAGGCCGCCGCGCTCGCCTCGCTCGGCATCTGGTTCGAGCTGATCCTGATGCAGCTGCTGGTGCGGCACATCTACGACAAGCCGGCCACCAGCGCGCACGTGCGGTACGCGCTGACCGAGATCGAGGACGAGTGCCGGCACTCCAAGATGTTCGCCCGCATGATCAACCGCGGTGACACGCCCTGGTATCCGGTGGCCCCCGTCCACCTGCACCTCGGCCGGCTGTTCAAGACGGTCTCCACCACGCCCGGCTCCTTCACCGCGACCCTGCTCGGCGAGGAGATCCTCGACTGGATGCAGCGGCTGACCTTCCCGGACGAGCGGGTGCAGCCGCTGATCCGCGGGGTCACCCGGATCCACGTCGTGGAGGAGGCGCGGCACGTGCGCTACGCCCGTGAGGAGCTGCGCCGGCAGATGGTGACCGCGCCGCGGTGGTCGCGGGAGTTCACCCGCCTCACCTCCGGCGAGTTCGCCCGCGTGTTCTCGGTGGCCTTCGTCAACCCCGAGGTCTACGCCGGCGTCGGCCTGGACAAGCGGGAGGCCATGGCCCAGGTGAAGGCGAGCGGCCACCGGAAGGAGATCATGCAGACCGGCGCCAAGCGGCTGACCGACTTCCTGGACGACGTGGGCGTGCTGCGGGGAGTCGCGCGGCGGATGTGGCGGTCCTCGGGCCTGCTGGCGTAGCGCCGGTGCGCCGGGCGGACGCGGAGATGACCGCGGGCCGGCGGCGGCCCGGGTGGGCAGCGATTACGCTGCCCAGCATGAGCCCTGCCGCATCCACCCCCGCCTATCGAAGGCTCAGCGTCGAGGAGCGGCGCGCGCAGCTGCTCGACGCCGCCCTGACCCTCTTCGCGCACCGGGCGCCCGAGGAGGTCTCGCTGGACGACGTGGCGGAGGCGGCCGGGGTGTCCCGGCCGCTGGTGTACCGGTACTTCCCGGGCGGCAAGCAGCAGCTGTACGAGGCCGCGCTGCGCTCGGCGGCGGAGGCGCTGCGCACCTGCTTCGACGAGCCGCGGGAGGGTCCGCTGCTGCCCCGGCTCGCCCGCGCCCTGGACCGCTACCTCGCCTTCGTCGACGGCCACGACGCCGGGTTCACCGCGCTGCTCCAGGGCGGCAGCGTGGTGGAGACGTCCCGCACCAGCGCCATCGTGGACGGGGTGCGCCGGGCCGCCGCCGAGCACATCCTGCGCCATCTCCAGGTCAGCGAGGCCGGGCCGCGGCTGCGGATGACCGTGCGGATGTGGATCACGGCGGTGGAGGCGGCCTCGCTGATCTGGCTGGACGAGGACAAGCAGCCGCCGGTGACGGAGCTGCGGGACTGGCTGGTGGAGCAGTTCGTGGCGGTGCTGGCGGTGACCGCGAACCGCGACGAGCAGACCGCCGCGGTGGTGGGGCGCCTGCTGACGCCGGCGGATGGCTGACACTGGGACCGTGAAGAGCCAAGACACCCCCTTCGAGGGCGGCCCCATGGACGGGCGGGTGCTGCCGGTGCTGGTGGGGCCCACCGGGAACCCTCCGAAGACGTACCGCATCCCGGTCCCGGACGCGGCGGGCGGCCCGCCCACCGTGCTCGTCTACCGCCGGGTCCCGCGCGGCCACAGCAAGCGGCTAGGGCTGCCCCAGGGGTGGAAGTACGCGTTCGATCCCGAGGGCCGGCGCGGCGGCGGCCCGAAGTGGCCGTGGTCGAAACCGCCCGGTCGGCAAGCCGGGTGACACGGGCGGGTGAGCATGTTGCGCCGTACGGCGCAGCGTGGGCACACATCGTCGGTTGATACGTCGAATCTCACGGTGTGAGGCGGACAGGCCGCCGCGCACCGGAGGTGATGACGTGTCAGGAAGGTTGCCGCGCCTGGTGTGCACGGCCGCGATGGCGGCCCAGGCGGCCCTCTCCCCCGCCTCCACCACAGCCACCCCCCTGCCCGCCGCCGGGTCACGGCCCCCGGCCGCCCTCCGCGTGGCTGCCGGACCACGGCCTGCGGCCGAGCACGAGGCCGTCCCGGCGTCGCCGTCGGCGGGCGGGCGGCCGCCCGCCGACGGCAAGGCTCCCGCGTCGGGGACGCGTCCGTCGCCGACGGCGGCGCGCGCCGCCGGGCCGGGGCAAGCGCCGCCGGACGGTCGCCCGCCC
>NZ_BAABKC010000100.1:0-14191 GCF_039543625.1 Streptomyces similanensis
GTCCCGGCGCCCGCCGCGGCCGTCCCGGCGCCCGCCGCGGCCGTCCCGGCGGCGGCCACGGGGCTTTCGAGGCGGTCGGGGTTCCCCGGGCTGCCGCGGCCTTCCGCGGTTCCGGTGGCTGCGAGGAGCCGGGTGGTCTCGGCCGCTCCGTGGGGTCCGGCGGCTCGGGTGGCTCCGGCGGCTCGGGTGGCTCGGGTGGCTCCGGTGGCTCCGGTGGCTCCGTGCGGGCCGGTGATTGCGGCGGCTCCGTGGGTCCCGGGGGGTCCGGCTGCTCCGGGCGTGCCGGTGGTTCCGGGCGCGCCGGGCGTTCGGGGCGTGCCGGTGGTTCCGGGCGCGCCGGTGGTTGCGGGCGTGCCCGTGGTCTCGGCCTCGGTCATGGCCGAGACCCGCCGGGCACGGGCGCCCCGCCCGCCGGGTGGGTCAGCACCAGCGCGGCGCGGGCCCGATGTTGTCGATGAAGCGGGCCGCGCCCCACGCCCAGGTGCCGTCCGCGAGCAGGTACCAGACGTTGTTGCCCTGCACGCTCTGGCCGGGCGTCTTGCAGTAGATCCAGACGACCTCGCCCGGCCGCGCCACCCGCAACACCCGGCTGCCCCGGTCCGGGCGGGAGCGCAGGGCCAGCCCGCCGCGCGCGGTGACGCGGCCCCGGTAGAAGCGGGTGCCGGCCGGGTCCGTACCGGCGGGCACGACGGTCTGCGCACCGGCGGTCGCGGCGGGCGTGCCGGTCGCGGCGCCCTTGCCCGGGGCGGCCGGAGTGCTGCCCGCGCTCGGCGTGGCCGTGCCGCCGGCCGGTGTGGGACCCGAGGCGCCGCCCCGGCCGTCGTCGGCGACGGCGGGCACGACGGCCGCCGCGGCCGCCAGGACGCCGGCCGCCGCCGCCACGGCCAGCCGGGTGAGGGGGGAACGCAGGGACATGAAGAACCTCCACCTGAGGTGGCGAAGCCCGCCATGAGCGGACGAATCTGACTAACCGCCACATTAGGAGCGGCGCCCCCGCGATGCCCGCCGCACTGCGCCATCGGGGCCGCGCGTCCCCACGGGCGGAGGCGTCTGCGCGGCGCCGATGCGGGCCCGGCGGACGCGGCGGGCCAGCGAGCGGGGTGGTCCTCGGCCGCCCGGCCGGCCTGGAGGTCGCGTGGGGGTCGTCTCCGTCGCCCGGCCATCCGGCGGTCGCGAGGTGTTGTCCCCGGTCGTCCGGCCGCCTGGCGGTGGCGTGGGGTCGTCTCCGTCGCCCGGCCATCCGGCGGTCGCGTGGCGTCGTTCCCGGTCGTCCGGCGGTCGCGAGGCGTTGTCCCCGACCGACCGGCCGCCCGGCTATCGCGAGGCGTCGTCCCCGGTCGTCCGGCCGCCTGGCGGTCGCGTGGGGTCGTCTTCGTCGCCCGGCATCCGGCGGTCGTGAGGCGTCGTCTCCGACCGCCTGGCCGCCCGGCTATCGCGAGGCGTCGTCCCCGGCGGTCGGGCCGCCCGGCGGTCGCGTGGGGGCGGCCCCGGCCGGCTCGCCGCCCGGCGGTCGCCGCGGCAGTGTCAGCGTCGCCACCGCCCCGCCGTCCGGCGCGTTGGCGAAGTCCAGCCGCGCGCCCAGCACCTCCGCCTGGCCCAGCGCGATGGTCAGCCCCAGTCCGTGCCCGGTCGCGCCGCCCTCGGTGCGGAAACGCTGCGGCCCGTGCGCGAGCAGGTACTCCGGATAGCCCTCGCCGTGGTCGCGCACGCTGAGCGCGGGACCTTCCACGCGCACCACCACCGGCGCCCGCCCGTGCCGGTGCGCGTTGGCCACGAGGTTGCCGAGCACCCGCTCCAGCCGCCGCCGGTCGGTCTCCACGTACACGTCCCGCACCACCTCGACGTGGGTGCCGTCGCCCGCGCCGCCGCCCGCCGCGCGCACCACCCGCTCGGCCACCGTGCTCAGATGCTCGGCGTCCAGGTCCAGCCGCTCCCGCCCGGTGTCCAGCCGGGAGATCTCCAGCAGGTCCTCGGTGAGGGTGCGCAGCGCGGCCACCCGGTCGCGCACCAGCTCGGTCGGACGCCCCGGCGGCAGCAGCTCGGCCGCCGCGTGCAGTCCGGTCAGCGGCGTGCGCAGCTCGTGCGCCACGTCCGCGGTGAACCGCTGCTCGGCCAGCAGCTTGCCCTGGAGCGAGGACGCCATCGAGTCCAGCGCGGCGGCGACCGCGGCCACCTCGTCCTGCGGACGGGAGCGGTCGCGGCTCAGCGGGTCGTTGACGCGGGCGTCCAGATCGCCCGCGGTGATCCGCCGGGCCACCCGCGCCGAGGCGTGCAGCCGCCGGGTCACCCGGGTCACCGCGAACGCGCCGACCAGCAGCGTCGCCCCGATCGCCAGGGCCGAGGACCACAGGATGGCCCCGTCGAGACCGGCGATGGTGCGGGCCTGCTGCGAGTAGTCGACCTCGACGGCCAGCGTCCGGCCGTGGTCGGCGGGCCCGGCCGCCCACATCGTGGGCCGCCCGTCGTGCCGGCCGACCATCGTGCCCCGCTGCCCCCGCGCGGCCAGCCGGCGCAGCGACTCCGGCAGCGCCGGCGGGTCCACGCCCGCGCCCGGCAGCAGCGTGTCGCCGTTCTCGAACGCGTCCGTCGCGTCCTTCAGCCGGGACAGCGCGAGCGCGCGGGCCTGGCCGACGGTCTGGTCGGTCACCGAGACGTGCACGAGGATGCCGAGCAGCGCGGCCAGCGCGCAGCACATCACCGTGATGAAGGCCGCGGCCTTCATGGCCAGGGTCCCGGCCCATCCGGGCAGCGCGACCCTCATCCCGTGTCCCCGGAGGGCGTGAGGTCCGGGGTCGGGGTGGGGCGGGGGACCGGGGAGGGCGAGGCGGTGGCCGCCGGGGTGTGCGCCCGGGTGGGCTTGCGCCGGCCGGTGCGCAGGAACTCGTCGCGGGAGAACACCATCGCCCGCTGGTCCGCGTCCCAGGACCAGGTGGTGCGGTACTCGTACCCGGCGATCCCGGCCGGCGAGCGGATGATCACCGCCCGTCCGGCCAGCTCCACGCCGATCACCGCGTCGTCGTTGGCGAACACCTGGACGAGTTTGTGCTGCTCGAAGGTGTAGACGCGGACGGCGGTCTGGTTGGTGGGGTACAGCCGGAAGCCGAGCGTCATGTCCTCGCGCCCGTCGCCGGTCAGATCACGGAAGTACGGCCGCATGACCGGGCACCGCGCGCCGGCCGCCCCGGGCTTGCCGCAGTCCGCCAGCCGGGCCGCCGCCTCGCGGTAGGGCGCCTTGGCGGCGGTGTAGTCGTCCGGGTGCGCGGCGACCTCGGCCCGTACGACGGCCGCCGGGTCGACCTTGCGGATGTCGTCGCCGGGGGCCGTGATCCCCTTCACCGTCTCGATCTGCACCTCGTCGTAGGGCCAGGCCGGGCTGGCGGCCGGCCGCAGCGTGGGCCAGAGCCGGGCCGGGCTGATCGCGGTCGGCGTGCCGCCGGCCGACTCCAGGCCGCCAGCGTCGCCGCACCCCGCCGCCGCGCCCACCAGCAGGGCGACGAGGGCGGTGACCAGGGCGGGGCGACGGCTGCGGAACACTGCTCTCCGGTGGGCGATGGGGCGGGCGATGGAGGAGGGTGAGGAGGGTATGGGGCACGCAGGGGGCGCGTACACCTTATTCGTACGGAAGTCCTTTTTGCGTACGGGGCGCCGCACCGTGCGGGGCGTGCACAGAATGACGAAACGATTATTCGGACAGTTCCTCCAGCAGCCGGACCGTGGCCAGCCCCGCCCGCAGGTAGTCGACGAACAGCGTGTTGTGCAGCGCCCAGGGCGAGCGGCGGGCGCGGATCAGCCGGACCGCCTCGTCGGCGGAGCATCCCCGCCGCACCAGCGCGTGCCCGACGACCAGCCCGGAGCGGTTGTAGCCGGACCAGCAGCGGACCAGGACCCGGCGGCCCGCGTCCAGCGCGTCACCGGCGGCCTCGGCCAGCCGGATCACCCCGGCCAGCTGCGTACCGTCCAGCGGGCCGTCGGGAATCGGCCACACCTGGTGCTCCACGCCCGGATCGGGGCCGTACCCCGGCAGCCTCAGCAGGCTCTGCACGAGGTCGAACTCGTCGCGCACGACGACCGTCTCCCGCTGCCCCGAACGGGTGCGCGTCTCGTGCCCGCCCATCCACAGGCCGGGCACGATCTCGCTCCACGGGCTGTCCGGAGCCGGTACGTCGGGCTGCTTCCCGCGGGTCCGCAACGGCGCCTCCCCCACTCCGCTCCCCACCGCCCCTCCACGGTAGCCGGGTTCTTGCCCTGACAGCACCCTCCCTGTTCCCATGGTCGTAGGGGTGATGGTGCATGAGCGGATCACGTCGACGACCCGGACCGGCCGGCCCGGGCGGCCTGCGCGTCGTACCGGGCCGGCACCAGGGCCAGGAGCGGCTCTACGTCTGCCGCCCGGACGGCGGGAGCGCCGCCTGGTACGACCGCGAGGCGGCCCGCGTCCACCTGCTCAGCGAGGCCGACCGGGAGGACGTGCTCCAAGCCCTCGGCCCCTTCCTCACCGGACCGGTCGCGGTCGGACCGCCGCCCGTGCCCACCGCCGCCGACCTGGCCCGGCTGAGCCTGCACCCGGACGACGACCTCGCGCCGAACCGCCCCGGCGAGGCGCTGCTGATCGCCCTCGACCGCGACCCGGCCCCCGCGCACCGGCTGCGCCCGGACCCGCGCCGCCGGGCGCTCACCGCCGAGCGGACCGTCGGCGGGGCCCTCGACCGGCTGGACGGCGCCGGCTGGCACACCCTGCACTCGATCCCGCTGCCCGGCGGCGACCGCGTCCACCACCTGGTGATCGGGCCGGGCGGCCTGTTCGCCGTGCACAGCCTGTACGCCCGCAAGCAGCGGGTGCGGATCGCCGACCCGGTGGTCACGCTCGGCCGACGCGCCCCGGAGCCGCTGCTGCGTCTGCTGCGCGCGCTCGCCGCCCGGGCGTCCTACGCCCTGACCGCCGAGGTGGTTCCCCTGCTGGCCCTCACCGACCCCGCCGGCCTGCTCGTCACCGCCCCGCCCAGAGCCCTGCGCGTCCTCGACGCCGCGTCCCTGCCCGCCCTGGCGAGACTGGGCGGCGTCCTCAAACCGGCGGACGCGGACGCCCTGCACGCTATGGCGCGGGACAGGAGAACCTGGAACCGGGTGTGAGCCCGCCCCCGGCCGCGGCGGCGCCCTCCGGGAGAGCCCGCCCCCGAGCTCACGGCAACTCCGCCGCCCCGGAAGCATCCAGCACCGCCGCCATCGGATCCCCGAACTCCCGCACCCGCCCCGCCACGTCCTCCGCCCGGAACTCCAGCCCCCCGGCCCCCTCGCACCCGGCGACCTCCTCCCACGTCACCGGCGCCGACACCGTCGGCACCCGCCGGGCCCGCAGCGTGTAGGGCGCCGCGGTGGTCTTGCGCGCCGCGTTCTGGCTCCAGTCGACGAACACCTTCCCCGCCCGCAGACTCCGCGTCATCCGGTGCAGCACCAGCTCCGGCATCGCCTTCTCCGCCTCCACGGCCAGCCCCTTCGCGTACTCCGAGGTCCGCTCGCCGGACGCCCCGCGCACCGCGGCCAGCAGGTGCAGCCCCTTGGACCCGGACGTCTTCGCGTACGCCGTGATCCCGTCGCCGGCCAGCCGTTCCCGCAGCCACAGCGCCACCCGGCAGCAGTCCACCACCGTCGCCGGCGCCCCCGGGTCGAGGTCGAGGACCAGCCGGTCCGCCTCGCCGGGCGCCTCGGCCACCCACTGCGGCGTGTGGAACTCGGTCACCAGGTTCGCCGCCCACATCAGGCTCGGCAGATCCTGCACCAGCACCATCCGTGCCGCCCCCGCCGACCGGGGCACCTCCGCCGTCGTCACCCACTCGGGCGTACCCGGCGGCACGTTCTTGACGAAGAAGCGCTCCCCGTCCGCCCCGTCCGGATACCGCAGGAAGGACAGCGGCCGGTCGCGCAGATGGGGGAGCAGCACATCGGCGACGGACGCGTAGTAGTGCAGCACCTCGCCCTTGGTGAAGCCGGTCGCCGGATACAGCACCTTGTCCAGATTGCTGAGCGCGACCCGCCGCCCCTCCACCTCCGTGATCGGTGCCATACGATAAGAAAACCACGACGTACCACTGCGAACACTTGCGAATACCTACGAACGCCTCAAAACGCCACGAACCTCCCGTACCGCATCGATTCGGAAGGTAGCGCCCGTGCGATCCATCTGGAACGGCGCCATCTCGTTCGGCCTGGTCAGCATCCCGATCAAGCTGATGAACGCCACCGAGCACCACACCATCTCCTTCCGCCAGATCCACACGGAGGACGGCGGCCGCATCCGCTACCGCAAGGTGTGCGAGCTGGAGGACCGCGAGGTCGCCCAGGGGGAGATCGGCAAGGGCTACGAGGAGTCGGACGGCAGCATCGTCCCGATCACGGACGAGGACCTGGCCCATCTGCCGCTGCCGACCGCGCGGACGATCGACATCGTGGCGTTCGTCCCGGCCGACCGGATCGACCCGCTCCAGATGGAGAGCGCCTACTACCTGGCCGCCAGCGGCGCCCCCGCCGCCAAGCCGTACACCCTGCTGCGCGAGGCCCTCAAGCGCAGCAAGCGGGTGGCGATCGCCAAGTTCGCCCTGCGCGGCCGGGAACGCCTCGGGATGCTGCGGGTCGTGGACGACGTGATCGCCATGCACGGCCTGCTGTGGCCGGACGAGATCCGCGCCCCGCAGGGCGTCGCCCCGGACACCGACGTGAAGGTGCGCGACCAGGAGCTGGACCTCGCGGACGCCCTGATGGACACGCTCGGCGAGGTGGACCTCTCGGACCTGCACGACGAGTACCGCGAGGCCCTGGAGGAGGTCATCGCCGCGAAGGCGGCCGGCGAGGTGCCGCCCGAGAGCCCGGAACCCGCCCCCGGCGGCAAGGTCCTCGACCTGATGGCGGCCCTGGAGAACAGCGTGCGGGCCGCCAAGCGGTCCCGCGGCGAGGGAGACGGGGGAGAGGAGACGGCGGAGCGGGAGCCGGAGGCCGCGCCCGCCGCCGAGGCCGAGGTCAGACACCTCCCGCGGCGCAAGGCCGACCGCGCCGCCGAGGAGAAGCCGGCGCCCAAGAAGTCGACCGCGAAGAAGACGGCGGCGAAGAAGAGCGCGGCGAAGTCCGAGCCGAAGAAGACGGCGTCCACCGCCAAGTCCACGGCCAAGAAGAGCACCGCGAAGAAGACCCCGGCCAAGAAGACGGCCGCCCGCACCCGCACGGCGTAGCGCGCACCCGTACGGCATAGCCCGCACCCGTACGGCATAGCCCGCACCCGCACGGCGTGACAAGCGTCCGCACGGCGTAGCGCGCGTCCGGGCGGCGCGCCCCCGCGGCCGGCGGCCGCCGGACACGGGGCCGCCGACCGCGGGGCCGCCGCCCGTCTTCCGGACCCGCCCCCGTGCCCCCCCGCACCAGCTACACCCGCCGCAGCGCCAGCACCGCGTTGTGGCCGCCGAAGCCGAAGGAGTTGCTGAGGACCAGGTCGCCGTCGGCCGGCAGCGGGCGCGGGGCGCCGGTCACCACGTCGAGGGCGATGTCCTCGTCCACCTCCGCGCACCCCACGGTCGGCGGTACGACCCCGTGGTGCAGGGTGAGCACGGCGGCCACGGCCTCGACCCCGCCGGCCGCCCCCTGGAGGTGCCCGAGGTGCCCCTTGAGCGCGGTCACCGGGACCTCCGGAACCCCTGCCCCCGCGCCGCCGCCGAGCACGGCCCGCAGCGCGACCGCCTCCGCGAGATCGCCCTCCACCGTGGCGGTGGCGTGCGCGTTGACGTGCACGACGTCCACCACGTACCCGCCCGCGTCCCGCACCGCCCGCCGCAGCGCGAGCGCGACGCCGCCGCCACCGGGGTCCGGCGCGGCCATGTGGTAGGCGTCGGCGGACAGCCCCCACCCGGCGGCCTCGCAGTAGATCCGGGCGCCCCGGGCCCGCGCGTGCTCCTCGGCCTCCAGGACGAGGAGGCCCGCCCCCTCGCCGTTGACGAACCCGGCGCGGTCCCGGGCGAAGGGCCGTGACGGCGAGGCGCCGTCCTCGATCCCGAGCCCGGACAGGGCCCGCATCGCGGCGAACGACGCCATGATCGCGGGCGTGACGACCGCCTCCGCGCCACCGGCCAGGGCGACGTCGACGCGCCCGTACCGTATGCGGTCGATCGCCTGCCCGATGGCCTCGGTGCCGGAGGCGCAGGCGCTGGTCACGGTGCGGGCCTCGCCGGTGACGCACAGGTCGAGGGAGACCTGGGAGGCGGCCTGCGAGGGCACGGTCATCGGCGTGGTGAGCGGGGACACCGCGCGCGGCCCCTTCTCGCGCAGCTTCCGGTCCCCGCCGACCAGCACCGAGGCGTCCCCGAGGATGGCCCCGAGGCTCACTCCGACCCGCTCCGGGTCGAGCCCGCTCTCCCGGGTGCCGCCGTCGGCGAAGCCGGCGTCGCGCCACGCCTCACGGGCGGCGAGCACGGCGAACTGCGCCGACCGGTTCATCCGCCGGGCCGCGGCCCGGGGCAGCAGCGCGGCCGGGTCCACCGGCACCGTGCCCGCCGTCCGCACGGGCAGTCCGGCGAACTCCTCGTCCGCCAACTCCGTTATGCCGTGCCGCCCTTCGAGCAGTCCCCGCCACAGTTCGGGCACTCCCGCGCCGAGCGGGGTGAGGGCGCCGAGGCCGGTGACGACCACCCGCCGGGGCACGACCGGCGAGGGCTCGCGGGCCGGCCGCGCGTGATGCCGTACGACGTACCCGGCCCGGTCGGCGTCGGCGGCCCACCCCCGCACCGTGTCGTCCGGGACCGTCCCGGAGGTGCGGGACTCCAGGTCACGGTGCCACACGCCCCACCGCCGCCGGTACGTCACCTCGACGCCCTCGGGATCGACGGCCCGCAGCCGCGTGACGGTGTCCCCGTCGCGGAACTCCACGGCGTCCAGCCGGGGCGAGGTCACGGACGGCACCGCCGCCACGTCCGTGCGCCGCCCGGCGACGATCACCTCCTGGCCGCGCCGCAGTACCTCGTCGCGGTCCACTCCGCCGAGCGGCGGCCGCAGCGTGAGGCGGATCGTCCCGGGCGACTCGGGCAGGGTGTGCATCACGGCACGCCATCGCCGCTGTCCGGCGGCCTCCCGGGTCAGCGCGACGAGATCGCCGGGGACGAGCTCCTCGGCGGTCACCGGGTGGGGATCGATGGGGACTTCTGGCATCTCGGACGAAAAGGACATACCCGTACTTCTTCCTGGCTGCTTCCTGTGACCCAACTGCCGCAATGCGGACCAGAAAGAGTGAAACGGGCAAAGGTCCGAAAAACTACGGAAGTAGATATGGGTCCCAAACAGGACGCCTGTACGAATACCCGCAAAGCACGCGAACAGCACCCGAGTTGAGGCGCGCCCCCGGCCCGGATGTGCGCCGGCTCACTCACGCTCGCCGCCACGCCGGGGTGAGACCCCCGCCACACCGCCCGGCGCGGGCCGGTCCTTCCTACCGGCGCACCAGCGCCAGTGGATCGCGCAGCGCCCGCCACAGACCGGCGCCGAGCGCCACCGCCACGACGCCGAAGCACACCCAGAACACCAACTCGCTCCCCGTGGCGAGTTCGTACGTCGTCCCGTCCTCCCAGGCGCAGTAGGCCCGCGGCGGGAACGTCCGTGAGACGCCGGTCACCGCGCCGCCGCCGATGACGCCCACCCGGTACGGCTCCCGGGGGCAGGGGGCGGTGTCCGGGAAGAGGACGTAGTCGGCCGCCGTCACGACCGACAGCCACGCGAGCGCGCCGACCGGCACCGCCAGCAGCACGACGGCCTTCACCGCCACGTGCGGCGTCGGACGGCCCAGCAGTCCGCGCAGCCCGACCAGACAGAGCACGAGCCCCGCGAACACCGGCAGCAACGTCACGCCGTGGCCGCCCGCCCGCCGGCGTCCTCCGGCACGAACACGCTCAGCCGGTGGACGGTCGGCCGCGCCAGTCGTCCGCAGAGCGTGTCGACGCGGACGGCCGCCGGGTCGAACCCCGCCCCGCCGGCGCCCAGTTCGCGCAGGCGGTCACGCAACCGCGCCCGGTCCTCGGTCTCCAGAACGACCTCCCAGCGCCCAGCGCCGAGTTCCGTACCGAGCTCCGCGCCGAGAGCCGTACCGAGTTCCTTACCGGCGGCCGGCCGCCGCGCGGCGGCCCGCTCGCGCGCGCGTCCGCGCTTCCGCTGTCCTGGCATCGGCCCAGCATCCCCGGACCGCGCCCGTCCGGCAACGCGACAGGGCGCCGTGGCCGCCGCCGTCCGCACGCGGCGGCCCCGATTCCGCACGCGGCCGGCCCGGATAGGGAAACCCCTCTCCCTCGGCGCAGTGCCTGGCCGCCCGGAGCGCCGGTTCCCGACACTCGTGCGTCGGCGCGGTTCCGCCCACGGGCGGCGCGGCCGCCGGCCCACTCGCCGCACGAGGTGAAAGGAACTCCCCGCCCCATGGACATACGAAGAGCCGCGAGACTCCTGACGGTCGCTCTGGCCTGCGTGTCCGCGTCCGCCGTAGCCCTGCCCGCCGCCACGGCGGCCCCCGCGCCGCACCGGACCCCCGCGCCGGCCGGCGCCGGAGTCTTCGCCGCGGCCCCCTACACGGCCGACCCGACCCCCGCCGTCCGCGACCGCGTCGTGACCGACGCGCGCAAGGCGCTGGCGGCCCACCCGGGCCCCGCCCACAAGAGCGACGGGGACGCCTTCTCGGTCCGCAACCTGGTCGTCGACCGGGACGGCTCCGCCACCGTCCGCTTCGACCGCACCTACAAGGGGCTGCCGGCCTACGGCGGCGACGTCGTCGTACGCCTGAAGCGGGACGGCGGCTACGAGTCGCTGGCCACCGGCGCCAGGACCTCGGCGGCGGTCTCCACCGCGCCCGAACTCACCGCCGCCCGCGCGGCGCGGGAGGCCAGGGCCGCCTTCGACGGCCGCGTCGACTCGGTCTCCGCCGCCCACCTGGCCGTACAGCTGGACGGCGCGCACGCCACCCTGGTCTGGGAGACGGTCGTCGGCGGAGTGCGCCCGGACCAGACACCGAGCCGGCTGCACGTGCTGGTGGACGCCCGTACCGGCGCGGTCGTACGGACCAGCGACGAGGTGGACACCTTCGCGGCCGGCACGGCCACCGCCGGGGCCGGACGCACCGCCGCCACGCCCCGCACCGCCACCGCGGCCGCCCCCACCGCCGCCGGCACCGGCCAGTCCATCTACAGCGGCCGGGTCTCCCTCGACGTCACCCAGTCCGGCAGCGGCTACACCCTCCAGGACCCGGCGCACGGCAACGGCTACACCACCAACCTCAACCACGCCACCAGCGGCACCGGCAGCGTCTTCACCAGCACCAGTGGCACCTTCGGCAACGGCGCCACCAGCGACCCGGCCTCCGCGGGCGTCGACGCGCACTACGGCGCGGCGAAGACGTTCGACTACTACAAGAACGTCCAGGGCCGCAACGGCATCTTCGGCGACGGGCGGGGCGTGCCGTCGCGCACGCACTACGGCAACGCGTACGTCAACGCCTTCTGGGACGGCACCCAGATGACGTACGGCGACGGCCAGGGCAACGCCCGCCCGCTGGTCGAACTCGACGTCGCCGGACACGAGATGAGCCACGGCGTCAGCGGCGCCCTCACCGGCTGGGACGAGACCGGCGAGACCGGCGGCATGAACGAGGGCACCAGCGACATCTTCGGCACCATGGTGGAGTTCTACGCCAACAACCCCGTGGACACGCCCGATTACACGATGGGCGAGCTGATCAACATCAACGGCGACAACCGCCCGCTGCGCTACATGTACAACCCGTCCCTGGACGGCCAGTCGCCCAACTGCTGGACCAGCGGCAACGGCGGCCTCGACCCGCACTACTCGATGGGCCCGCTGAACCACTGGTTCTTCCTGCTGGCCGTCGGCAGCGGCGAGCACGGCTACGGCAACAGCCCCACCTGCGACGGCTCCACGGTCACCGGCATCGGCAACGACAAGGCCGCCAAGATCTGGTACAAGGCGCTGGCCTCCTACGCCAACAGCAGCGAGAACTACCACCAGGCCCGCACCGACTCGCTGCGCGCGGCGGCCGACCTCTACGGCGCGCACTGCGCCGAGTACAACGCCGTCGCCGCCGCCTGGACGGCCGTCAGCGTCACCGGCGCCGACCCCGTGCCGGGCACCTGCACCAGCCAGCCGGGCGCGCCCTCGGTGACCAATCCCGGCAACCAGAACGGCGTCGTCGGCACCGCGGTCTCCCTCCAGATCCAGGCGAGCGACCCCGGCGGCAAGGCACTCACCTACAGCGCGACCGGCCTGCCCGCCGGACTGTCGATCGACGCCACGACCGGCCGGATCACCGGCACCCCGACCACGGCCGGCACCTCGTCGGTGACGGTCACCGCGAAGAACACCGACAACGCCACCGGCACCGCCTCCTTCACCTGGACGATCACCGGCGGCGGAACCCCGCCCCCGCAGGGCTGCGGCAACCTGCCGGCCTGGAGCGCGACCACCGGCTACGTGCCGGGCGACCAGGTCTCCTACAACGGCCACAAGTGGACCTCGCAGTGGTACTCGACCGGCGCGGAGCCCGGCGCGCCCGGCTCCTGGGCCGTCTGGAAGGACGCGGGGGCCTGCTGAGGCCGCCGCCGCGTACGCGACCGGGCCGTCGGGGGGAGACCGGCGGCCCGGTCGTCATGCCCGGGGGACGTACGCGTCCAACGCCCCGATCGCGTCCAGCGCCTCGATTGGTCTTGACCTTTCCCGAGGGCCGGTCCTAAATTCGGCGCGGCACCACGAACATGGCAGGTTCATGATCGGCACTGGCTTCCGACACGTGAACAGGGCTGTCTCCGGGAGGGCTTGCGATGACCGAGCCGACCACCCCGCCGGGAGCCGAGCCGACCATCCCGCCGACCACCCCGCCGGGCGCCGCGCCGACCACCCCGCCGGGCGCCGAACCAGCTGCCCCCCTGCCGCCCGCCGCCGAACCGGCCGGCCCCCGACCTCCCGCCGTCGGACGCGACGCCCTGCGCGACACCGTACGCACCCACCTGACCTGCTCCGGCGGTGTCCTGCTCACCGGCCCGGAGGGCATCGGCAGGACCACCCTCGCCGCCCAGCTCGCGGCCGACCTCGGCGCCCGCGGCCACCGCGTGCTGCGCTGCTCGCCCGCCCCCGCCGAGCGCGACACCCCCTTCCTCGGCCTCATCGACCTGCTGGCCCCGGTCGCCGACGACGCCCTCGCCGCACTCGCCGCCCACGAACGCGCCGTACTCGAAGCCGCCCTGCTGCGCACCGCACCGCCCGCGGGCACCGCACCCGTCACCGGGCACGCCGCGCTCGTCCTGCGCATCGCCGTGCGCAAGGTCCTCGCCCGGCTCGCCACCGCTGCCCCGCTGCTGCTGGTCGTCGACGACGCCCAGTGGCTCGATCCGCCCACGGCGCAGATCCTCGACTTCCTCTCCCGGCGCGGCGACGGGGCCCCGCCCGTCCTCGCCACCCTGCGCACGGACGGCCCGCCGGACACACCCGCCGGATCCGGCGCCCCCTTGACGTCGGCGGCGCCCAACCGCCCCTACGGCCCCGACAGCGCCCAGGACCTGTGCCCGCGCCCGGTGCGCCGCGTGGCCGTACCGCCCATGACCGCCCACGAGATCGCCGAGCTGCTGGAGGCGCACGACCAGCCGCCCTGGCCCCGGCCGCTTCTCGCCCGCCTGCACCACGCCAGCGGCGGAAACCCCCGTACGGCGCTGGAACTCGGCGCCGCCCTCGACGAACGGGTCCGCGCCCCGGGCGCGGAGCCGCCCGACTGCGCGGAACCGCTGCCCGTACCGGACCGCCTGCGCCGCCGGGTCCTCGACCGGGCCGACGCCCTGCCCGCCCGCGCCCGCCGGACTTTGGTCACCGCGGCCGCCGCCGCCCGCCCCACCGTGGAACTGCTGCGGCGCGCGGGCCGCCCCGACGCCGCGGCCGACATCGACACCTGCGTACGGCACGGCCTCCTCACCGGCCCGCAGGGCTCAGGCCACGCGACCTTGAGGTTCAGCGATCCGCTGACCCCGATCGTACTGGCGGCCGAGACACCCTACGAGGACTGGGCGGCCGCGCACCGCGCGCTGGCCGACGCGTCCGACGACGCCGCCGAGCGCGCCCACCGCCTCGCCCGGCGCGCCGCGGGCCCCGACCCGGCGGTCGCGGCCCGGCTCGCCGACGC
>NZ_BAABKC010000101.1:0-59558 GCF_039543625.1 Streptomyces similanensis
CGCGCGGCCCGGACCTTGCCGGCCACCCGCGCCTCCGCCGGCGCGGCCTCGGCGGCCCGGCGGCGGCCGCGGCCCGCGACGGCCGCCACGTGCGGCCGGGGGGCGCTCTGCTCCCGCGTCTGCTCCCGCAGGTAGGCGCCGGTGTTGGTGCGCAGATAGCGCTCCGCGGCGTCCGCCGCCTCCCGTGCGCACCGCTTGCCCATCAGCACGCACAGGCTGTAGCCGGCGTCCTCGAACGTGGCTCGCACCCTGCGGTCCTCGGGAGACGCGAGCGTCGCGCGTTCCCACGCCCGGTAGCGCCGCAGATACCGGGCGACTTCGGTCTTGGCGGGTAGCAGCATGGCGCTGTTCACCTTTCGGAAGCGCTCGATGGGCACGTCTCCCCGACGGTCGGGGCGGAGACCGCGCACGCACAGGCACGGGTCCCGTTCACGGCGCTCGAGACTTTCACTCATGGTGCACGTTCAACGACTCACCGTCCTGTTGGGACTTCAACCAGCCTTTCGGCGCGTTCGCCCCGGTCGGCGCCCTTCGTGTTGCACGAATGGCGTAGCGGCCGCACTGTGGTTCTGACTCAGAGGCAACAAACGCTCACGCTTCGTGCTCGGGGATTCGCCCACCGGGGCGAGAACAGGGAGCGCGAGCCCCGCCGGTGAGGAGCCAACGACGATGAAGAGCGCAGTGCCCTGCTACTACCACCTCGACGTGGAAGTCAGCCCGGAGCGGGTCGGACAGGTCAGGCGCATCCTGGCCGCGCACCTTCGGCTCTGGGACCTGGAGGATCTCGTCGAGCCCGTGTGCGGCGGCGCCGAGATGCTGCTGAAGGCCATCGACGCACACGCGAGGGACAAGCACACGTCCATCGAGATGTGGTGGACCGGCCAGCACCTCATCACCGCGGTCGGGGAGAACAACCACGATCTGCGCCCCGACCAGGACCTGCGGGCCTGCCTGGCCCGCATCGCGGCGACGAGCGACGGCTGGGGGTGCTGCGCCGCCGAGACCGGCAGCAAGATCATCTGGTTCTCGCAGCGGGCCCGCGCCGGGGTGCGCGTCCCGCTCGTCCCGAAGGCCCCGGCCCCCACCCTCACCGAGGGCCTCAAGCCACCGCGCGAACTGCCGGTCGTCGCCCTCGCCCAGCCCGCCGGCGGCCCCGTGGCCGTCCTGGAGGGGGCTCGGTGACGAGGCGCCGCACGAGACGCGAAGGGGTGCCCGTGCCCGTGTGGAGCGGGTACCCCTACCCGCTGGGCGCCGCCTACGACGGGGAAGGCACCAACTTCGCGCTGTTCAGCGAGGTCGCCGACCGCGTCGAACTCGTCCTCGTGGACGACGCCGGCGCCCACCGCGCGGTGGCGCTCGCCGAGGCCGACGGCTTCGTGTGGCACGGCTACCTGCCCGGCGTCGGACCGGGCCAGCGCTACGGCTACCGGGTGCACGGCCCCTGGCACCCGGCCGCCGGCCACCGCTGCAACCCGAAGAAGCTGCTCCTGGACCCCTACGCGCGCGCCGTGGACGGACGGATGGACGACCATCCCTCGCTCTACGAGCGCGCCCCGCACGGCCCCGACCCCGCCGACAGCGCCGGGCACACGATGCTCGGCGTGGTCACCGACCCGTCCTTCGACTGGGGCGAGGACCGCCCGCCGCGCCGGGCCTACTCCGACAGCGTGATCTACGAGGCGCACGTGCGCGGCCTGACCCGCACCCACCCCGACGTCCCGCCCGAACTGCGCGGCACCTACGCCGGACTCGCCCACCCCGCGGTGATCGAGCACCTGACCAGGCTGGGGGTCACGGCCGTCGAGCTGATGCCGGTCCACCAGTTCGTGCACGACGGCGTGCTCCAGGGCCGGGGCCTGACCAACTACTGGGGCTACAACACCATCGGCTTCTTCGCCCCGCACAACGACTACGCCGCCCACGGCACCCGGGGCCGGCAGGTCGACGAGTTCAAGTCGATGGTCAAGGCGCTGCACGCGGCCGGCCTGGAAGTCATCCTCGACGTCGTCTACAACCACACCGCCGAGGGCAACGAGAAGGGGCCCACGCTCTCCTTCCGGGGCATCGACAACGCCTCGTACTACCGCCTGGTGGACGGCGACTGGTCGCACTACTACGACACCACCGGCACCGGCAACAGCCTGCTGATGCGCCACCCCTACGTGCTCCAGCTGATCATGGACTCGCTGCGCTACTGGGTCACCGAGATGCACGTCGACGGGTTCCGCTTCGACCTCGCGGCCACCCTGGCCCGGCAGTTCCACGAGGTCGACCGGCTCTCGGCGTTCTTCGACCTGATCCAGCAGGACCCGGTGATCAGCCGCGTCAAGCTGATCGCCGAACCCTGGGACGTGGGCGAGGGCGGCTACCAGGTGGGCAACTTCCCGCCCCTGTGGTCGGAGTGGAACGGCCTGTACCGCGACGCGGTACGGGACTTCTGGCGCGGCGAGGAGCACACCCTCGGCGACTTCGCGTCCCGGCTGACCGGCTCCGCCGACCTGTACGCCCACAACCGGCGACGGCCGCGCGCCAGCGTCAACTTCGTGACCGCGCACGACGGTTTCACGCTGCGCGACCTCGTCTCGTACAACGACAAGCACAACGAGGCCAACGGCGAGGGCAACCGGGACGGCGAGAGCGCCAACCGGTCCTGGAACTGCGGCGCCGAGGGCGACACCGAGGACCCCGCGATCCTCGAACTGCGCGCCCGCCAGCAGCGCAACCTCCTCGCCACACTGCTGCTCTCGCAGGGCATCCCGATGCTCTGCCACGGCGACGAGCTGGGCCGCACCCAGGGCGGCAACAACAACGCCTACTGCCAGGACGACGCCACCTCCTGGATCGACTGGCGGCTGACCGGGGAGCAGCGCCGGCTCGCCGATTTCACCCGGTACGTCATCGGCCTGCGCACCGCCCACCCCGTGCTGCGCCGCCGCCGCTTCTTCCGGGGCGAGACCGCGACCCGCGACGACCAGCCGCTGCCCGACCTGGTGTGGCTGCTGCCGGACGGCCACGAGATGGCCGAGGAGGACTGGCGGCGCTCCGACGCGCACTCCCTGATGGTCTTCCTCAACGGCGACGCGATCGCCGAACCCGATCCGCACGGCCGGCCGGTCGTGGACGACTCGTTCCTGCTGCTGCTCAACGGCTACTGGGAACCGGTCGGCTTCCGGCTGCCCGGCCCCGGCTACGGCGACCGCTGGACCGCCCTCATCGACACCGCCGAACCGCAGGGCCCCCCGGACGAGGCGGAGCACAAGCCGGGCGGCGAACTGCGCGTGGAGCCGCGCAGCCTGGTGCTGCTCACCCGCCCGCCGCGCACCGGGCGCACCGGCGGCGGCTGACCGGCCGCCGTACGTGCGCGAGGGCCGCCCCGCTCGTGGGGGTGGCCCTCACACCCGTACGGCGGGGGAGGAGGCGGTCAGGCCTCGCGGCGGGAGGTGACCGTGAACTGCGCCCCGTCGGCGTCGCGCAGCACGACCTCCTCGGGACCCTCGCGCAGCACGCTGCCGCCGTGGCTCTCGGCCGCCCGCGCGCAGGCGGCCACGTCGGCGACCCGGAAGTGGATCTGCCAGTGCGGCCGGATCGTCGGATCGGGGGCCGCCCCCAGCGCCCCCGACTCGATGCGCGCGACGATCTCGCCGTGGCTGCGCAGCACCACCTCGTCGCCCTCGTAGCGGACCTCGACACAGCCCGGCCGCTCCGAGGCCCAGTCCAGGACCTCGCCGTAGAAGATCGCGGCGTCGAAGGCGTCGCGGGTGTGCAGCCGGATGAAGGCCGGCGCCGCCTTGCGCCAGGTCTCCCAGTCGGTGAACAGGTCGCCCTCCCAGATGCCGAAGGTCGCGCCGTCGCGGTCGGCCAGCAGGGCGGCCCGCCCGGGCGGCAGCGAGATCGGGCCGACCGCCGCCGTGCCGCCGCGCTCCTGCGCCCGGGAGACCGCCGCGTCGGCGCTCGGCACGGCGAAGTACGGCGTCCAGGCCACCGCCATCTGCCACATGGAGGCCACCGCCGCGATCCCCGCCACCGGCGCGCCGTCCACCAGCGCGATGCGGAAGCGGTCGCCGAGCTTGGCCGAGCGCCACTCCCAGCCCAGCACCGCCCGGTAGAACTCCTCCGTGGCCTCCAGGTCGCGGCTGGTCAGACTGACCCAGCACGGCGCCCCGCACACCGTCTGGGTGGAGACGACGCCGGTCGAAGGGGTGGCGGAGGGTGTCGCGTCGTGGTTCATGGCACGTCCTGGTCTCGTCGGCCGGTGGCCACCGGTCTCACACCAGTGTCGGACCGGCGTCCCGGGGGCGCCTGCCGAGTACCCTGCGCGGGTCCCCGAAACGGCGCCCGACCTGGCCCGCGACCCGTCAGCCCGTCTCGGCGAGCAGCTCCTCGCGCAACTGGGCGAAGCAGCCGCTGAGCAGACGCGACACGTGCATCTGCGAGATGCCGAGCTGCTGCGCGATCCGGCTCTGCGTCATCCCCCGGAAGAACCGCAGGTAGAGGATCATGCGCTCCCGCTCGGGCAGTGCCTCGAGACAGGGCCGCACCGCCACCCGGTCCACCACGAGGTCGTAGCGCGGATCGGCCTCGCCGAGGCCGTCGCCGAGCGCGTAGCCGTCGGTTCCCGGGACCTCCGCCTCCAGCGACAGCGCGGCGAAGCAGTCCAGCGCCTCCATGCCGGTGCGCACGTCGTCCACGCTGAGCTGGGTGTACTCGGCGATCTCCGCGACGGTCGGCGGCCGGCCCGGCGTCGTCTGGGCCAGCTCCTTGGCCGCCCGCCGCACCCGGTTGCGCAGGTCCTGCACCCGGCGCGGCACGTGCAGGGTCCACATGTGGTCGCGGAAGTGCCGCTTGATCTCGCCGGTCACCGTCGGCACGGCGTACGCCTCGAACGCGTAGCCGCGGGCCGGATCGTAGTGGTCGACGGCCTTCACCAGGCCGAGCGCCGCCACCTGGTACAGATCCTCCAGGGCCTCGCCGCGCCCGCGGAACCTGACCGCGATCCGCTCGGCCATGGGCAGCCACACCTGGACCAGCTCGTCGCGCAGCGCCTTGCGCTCGGGTCCGTCGGGCAGCGCGGCGAGCCGTTCGAAGGCCGCGGCGGTGTCGGGCGCGTCGTCGTGCGGATGGGCCTTGGTTCTGCCGGTGGTACGCATACGCTGCGCCTCCCTCAGCAGGTGCTGGATGGGCGGACACCGCGGGGAGACGCGGGCAGGGGGCTCCCGGAGAGACACCGGGGTCCCGGCGCGCGCCGGCTCCCACGGACGTGCCTCCGGTCCGAAGCACTCGAATGCGGATTCACGGGTACGGCGATTTCAGAGCCATTCCGAAATGCGCCGGCCGTGCACGGCCGCATGAATCTCAATTGTCGACCCGCGCTCGGCGAATTGCCACCGCAGGGAACGCTGTGCATTTCAACGACGGAACAACGACGGAACAACGACGGAAAACGAGCGCGCACCGGCGCCCGCGGCGAGCGCGCGGTCTTGACCCTCCCATGGGAACATTACCTCTGCTACAGAGGTAATCTGGCGGCGTGGAACCAGAGAACCCGCGGGGCGAGGACGCCTACGCCGACGACCTGGCCGACGCGCTCGTCGGCGTCCAGCGGATGATCCGGCGCCGGCTGCGCGCCGGCCTGACCGTGGCGCGGCTGCGCGGCGCCGAGGTCGAGCTGCTGCGCCTGATCGAGGCCCGCCCGGGCATCGGCGTCTCGGACGCCGCCAAGGAACTGCACCTGGCCGGCAACTCCGTCTCCACGCTGGTCAACCAGCTGGTCCGGGACGGCCGGCTGGTCCGGGAAACCGACCCCGCCGACCGGCGGGCCGCCCGCCTGCTGCTCACCGAGGCCGCCCGGACGCGGCTGCGCGACTGGCGCGAGCGCCGCGCGGCCCTCGTCCGCGGCCAGGTGGAGCGGCTGGCGCCGGCCGACCGGGACGCCCTGCGCGCGGCGATCCCCGCCCTGCGCAGGCTGGCCGAGAACCTGCACGAGGAGGCCGACCGCCCATGACCGGGGACCCCGCCGACACCACGACCGCCACCGAAGCGGCCCACGACAGCACCGGCCCCACCGCCGCCCGGGACGGTTCCGCCGCCCAGCCGGGCGGCCCCGACGCCGTCGCCTGCGCGGGGCTCGTCTACGCCTTCGGCGGCACGAACGCCGTCGACGGCCTCGACCTGACCGTACGGCCGGGCGAGGTGTTCGGACTGCTCGGACCCAACGGCGCCGGGAAGACCACCGCCATCCGCTGCGTCACCACCCTGCTGCCGGTCCCGGCCGGCATGGTCCGCGTCTTCGGCCGCGACCCGGCCGACGACCGGATGGCCGTACGCCGCCTGCTCGGCTACGTCCCCCAGCAGCTGTCCGCCGACGCCGCCCTGACCGGCCGGGAGAACGTCACGCTCTTCGCCCGCGTCTTCGACGTCCCGCGCCGCGAACGCGCCGCCCGGGTCGCCCAGGCGCTGGCCGCCGTCGACCTCACCGAGGCCGCCGACCGGCTGGCGAAGACCTACTCCGGCGGCATGGTCCGCCGTCTCGAACTGGCCCAGGCCCTGGTCAGCGCGCCCCGGCTGCTGATCCTGGACGAGCCGACCATCGGCCTCGACCCGATCGCCCGCACCGGAGTGTGGGAGCACATCAACGCCGTACGCACCGCCACCGGCATGACCGTCCTGGTCACCACGCACTACATGGACGAGGCCGACCAGTACTGCGACCGGGTCGGCCTCATGCACCGCGGCCGCGTCCGCGCCCTCGGCACCCCGGCCGAGCTGCGCCACGGACTCGGCGAGCGGCGCCGCGCCGAGGGCGGCCCCGCCGACGGCGCGCCGCCCACGCTGGAGGACGTCTTCCGGGAGGTGGCCGGCAGCGGCCTCGACGACAGTTCAGGAGATTTCCGCGATGTCCGAAGCACCCGTCGCACCGCCCAGCGTGTCGGCTGACCCCGCCGCGGCCGACGGCATCGGCCTCCTGGTGCGGCCGCCGCGGCCGCGCGCCGGCTGGCGGCTGCTGCCCGCCCGGGTCGGCGCCATGTGCGTGGTCGAGCTGCAGAAACTGCGCCACGACCGCACCGAGCTGTACACCCGCGCGGTCCAGCCCGCGCTGTGGCTGCTGATCTTCGGCCAGACCTTCACCCGCATCCGGGCGATCCCGACCGGCGGCACCCCGTACATCGACTTCATGGCGCCCGGCATCATCGCCCAGTCCGCCATGTTCATCGCCATCTTCTACGGCATCCAGATCATCTGGGAGCGGGACGCGGGCGTGCTCAACAAGCTGCTGGTCACGCCGACCCCGCGCTCGGCCCTGGTGACCGGCAAGGCGTTCGCCGCCGGGGTGAAGTCGCTGATCCAGGCGGTGGTCGTCATCGTGATCGCCGCGCTGCTCGGCGTGGCGCTGACCTGGAACCCGCTGCGGCTGCTCGGCGTCGCCGCGGCCGTGATCCTCGGCTCGGCGTTCTTCTCCTGTCTGTCCATGACCATCGCCGGGATCGTGCTCAGCCGCGACCGGCTGATGGGCATCGGACAGGCGATCACCATGCCGCTGTTCTTCGGCTCCAACGCCCTGTACCCGGTCGCCGTGATGCCCGGCTGGCTCCAGGCGGTCAGCAAGGCGAACCCGCTCAGCTACCAGGTGGACGCCCTGCGCGGACTGCTGCTGGGCACTCCGGCGCACCTGGGCGCCGACTTCGCCGTCCTGGTGCTGGCCGCCGCGGCCGGCATCACCGCGGCCTCCGCCCTGCTGGGCCGGCTGGCCCGGTGAACCCCCGCGGCGGGCCCGCCGGTCCGACCGGTCGGACGGCCCGCCGCGCACCGCGCCCCGACGTGATGTACGGCACCCCCGCGGCGGCCGCCCCGGGGCCGCGATCGGGGATATCTCCAGCGCACGGCTTGATCGTTGATCAAAGCGGTGGAATTACCTGGCCACGGCGCATTCCGCGCATTTGACAGTCTCCTTCGCCCACAGATAGGAAGCAGCTCTGAAGTCGAGAGGTTGCATTGTGTACGAGCCGAACGTGGTCGGGGACTGGCACGAGTACGACGAGCACGCCGGTCTGCGTGTCCGCGTGCACGGTCTGGAGCAGGCCGAGCCGCCGCGCGGACGCGACGACGCGGCCGAGGGCCTGACGTACTTCCGCCTCCGGGTCACCGTCGAGAACCGCGGCTCGCGGCCCTTCGGCCTCCATCTGGAGGACGGCCAGCTCGACGTACGGATCGGCCCGGACGGGGAGAGCGCGTTCGTCGACTGGCGCAACTCGCAGTTCATCGAGGGCTACGACGTCCATCCGCTGCGCCGGGCCACGGCGGTGCTGTACGCGGCGGCCCCGGAGGCCGCCCTGAGCCAGGTCGACATCCAGGTCCAGCTGCGCGTCGAGGACGAGTGGACCGGGCGCAGGCTCTGGTCCGGCGGCATCGGCGTGCAGGAGGCGCCCGTCGGCGCGGGCTCGCCGTGCTGCGCCGCCCAGGGCACCCTGGCCCACCAGGTCAGCAACTTCCTGCGGGACCAGGCGGAACCGGGCGCCGCCGGCTGACCCCGCCGGCGCCGCCGGATCACCGCGCTCACGCCGGACGCCCGCCCCGCGGATCTCCGCCGGGCGGGCGTCCGGCGTCCCGCGGCCCGGCGCCGCTGTTCAGCGTGCGGCGACCGGCGCCCGGCGCGCGGTGCTCAGTGCGGGATGCCGTCGATGATGTCACGGGCGCCCTGGCGCAGCAGGGCCACGGCGACCGAGGTGCCGAGGGTGGCGGCGTCCAGACGGCCCGCCCACTCGTGCGCGTTCAGCCGGGTCTTGCCGTCGGGGGTGAACACGCACGCCCGCAGGGACAGCTCCCCGCTCCGGTCGACCCGCGCGTACCCGGCGATCGGGCTGTTGCAGTGCCCCTGGAGCACATGCAGGAACATGCGCTCGGCGGTCGCCGCCCGGTGGGTGTCGGCGTCGCCGAGGTCGCTCACCGTACCGATCAGCTCGCTGTCGCCCTCGCGGCACTGGAGGGCCAGGATGCCCGCGCCGATCGGCGGCATCATCGTCTCCGGGGACAGCACCTCGCTGATCACGTCGGCGCGGTCGATGCGGTCGAGGCCGGAGGCGGCCAGCAGCAGCGCGTCCGCCTCCCCGGCCGCCAGCTTCGCCAGCCGCCGGTTGGCGTTGCCGCGGAACGGCACGCAGGTCAGGTGCGGGTGCGTCGCGGCCAGCTGGGCGATCCGCCGCACCGCCGAGGTGCCGATCCGGGTGCCGGGCGGCAGCTCGTCGAGGGTGAGACCGCCCGGATGGACGAGCGCGTCGCGGATGTCGTCCCGCTTCAGGAACGCGGCGAACGTGGTGCCCGCGGGCAGCGGCCGGTCGGCGGGCACGTCCTTGAGGCAGTGCACCGCGAGGTCCGCCTCGCCGGCCAGCAGCGCGGCGTCCACCTCCTTGGTGAACGCCCCCTTGCCCTCCACCTTCGACAGCGCGCCGAGCCACTTGTCGCCGGTGGTCTTCACCGGCACCACCTCGGTGCGCACCCCGGGGTGCAGGGCGGCCAGCTCGGCGCGGACGCGCTCCACCTGGGCGAGCGCCATCGGTGAGTCGCGGGAGACGATACGGATCAGTTCCGGCACGGACATGCGGGACACGATAGACCGTCGGCCGGCTCCCCGGCGCCGCTCACCGTCCGGCGCCCCGCCCCCCTGACGCGCCCTCACCTCGCGGGGCCGTCCGGCAGATCCGCCGCCGACTCCTCCGGGGTGAGGTCCGGGCGCAGCCGCAGCCACGACGGCTGGCGCAGCAGACCCGCCCGGGTACGGACGCTGTAGCGCACCTCGCCGACCAGCCGGGGCAGCACCCAGTGCGCGCCGCGCACCGCCGGCGCCGGATCGAAGGGGCACACCCGCGTCGCCAGCCCCGCGAGGAGATCGGCCAGCTCGGTCCGCTCGGCCTCGCTCCAGCCGGTGCCCACGCTGCCGACGTAGCGCAGCCGGCCGCCGCCGCGCTGGCCCACCAGCACCGCGCCCGGCAGCCCGGTCAGCCGTCCCTTGCCGGGCAGCCAGCCGCCCACGACGACGTCCTCGCTGAGCATGTTGCGGATCTTGATCCAGGCCCGCGAGCGCACCCCCGGCTCGTACACCGAGTCCAGCCGCTTGCACACCAGCCCCTCCAGGCCGTGCTCGCGGGTGGCGGCCAGCGCCTGGGCGCCGTGCCCGACGACGGCCCGCGGCGTCGACCAGCGCGGTCCGTCGAGCGCCAGCGCCGCCAGCCGCTCGCGCCGCCGGGCGTAGGGCAGCGCGAGCAGCGGCTCGGCGCCGAGGTGCAGTACGTCGAACAGCACGAGGTGGACGGGGACCCGGGCCGCCCGGCGGGCCGCCAGGGCGGGGGAGTGCGCCAACCCCATGCGGTGCTGGAGCAGCTGGAAACTGGCCCGGCCCCGCTCGTCCAGGGCCAGGACCTCGCCGTCCAGCACGGCCGGCGTCGCGCCGAGGGCCGCGCCGAGCGGACCCAGTTCCGGATAGGCCGCGGTGATGTCCTCGCCGGAGCGGGCCCGCAGCACCAGGGAGCCGTCGCCGGGCAGGTAGGCCACCGCCCGCTGGCCGTCCTGCTTGGTCTCGTACGCCCAGCGCGCGTCCTGCGCGGCCGGCGGCAGGACGCCGGGCGTGGCGAGCATGGGAGCGATCATCGGCAGGGTCACGGCTGAGGTCTCGACGCCCGCCCCCGCCGCCAAGCCCGCGCCCGGCCGCTGTGCCCCGATTCGCCGCGAACTTCCCCCCGAATGCCCCCGGAACGGGCCTCCGGGCCGTACTTACCGTCCAGTAGGATCGCGCCGCAGTCCATTCGAGGAGGAACCGTGCCCCGGTCCGAACGCTCATCGCTGCTGCTCGCCGGCCTGCTGGCCACGGCGGGCGTCGCCCACTTCGTCTCCCCGCGCCAGTTCGACGCGATCGTCCCGCGCGTCCTGCCGGGCTCCCCGCGCACCTGGACCCGCGCCAGCGGCGTCGCCGAACTCGCGCTGGCGGCCGGCGTCGCGCTGCCCCGCACCCGCCGGGTGGCGGCCCGCGCCACGGCCGCCTTCTTCGTCGGCGTCCTCCCGGCCAACATCCAGATGGCCGTCGACTGGCGCGACCGCCCCGCACCCCAGAAGGCGGCGGCACTCGGCCGCCTGCCGCTCCAGGTCCCCCTGGTCCTGTGGGCCCGTAGCGTCGCCAAGGGCGCCCGCCGCCCGGCGTGACCCGGACGGGAGGCACCCGGCCGCCCCGGTCCGCCGTGTCGCGCTTGAGGGGCCGTGGTGCGCGCCCCATCCTGGGAACATGCAGCAGGTCTCCGTTGCGGCGATCGTCGACGCCCGCGGCGTCGTCACGGGCTGGAGCGAGGGCGCCCGGCGGCTGACCGGGTACGCGGCCGAGGAGACGGTCGGGCGTGCGGCGCGCGACCTGCTCGCGCAGGAGCCGCCGCCCGGCGCCGTGGCCGCACTCGTGGGGACCGCCGCTCTGCGCCACCGGGACGGGTCCACGGTGACGGCCGTGCTGCGCGCCTGTCCGGTGCTGGACGCAGCGGGCCGCCCGGACCGCTTCGTGGTGACCGCCGAACCCGACGGCCGGCCCGAACCCACCCTCGCCGGACAGGCCTTCCAGCAGGCGTCCATGCCGATGTCCGTCTTCGACACCCGGCAGCGCTACCTGCGCGTCAACGACGCGGCGTGCCGCCGGATGGGGGTGCCGGAGTCCGCCCTGCTCGGCCGCCCCTACCTGGAGACGGTGGCGTGCGCCGAGACCGACCGGAGCTTCGCCGAGCACCTGCGCCGGGTCGCCGAGACCGGCGAGCCGATCCGCCACGAGACCTTCGCCAGCGCTCCCGCCCTGCACCGCGAACACGCCTGGAGCGTGGAGATGTGGCCCGTGCGCGACGCCTCCGGGGAGCCGGCCGGCGTCGCCCTGGCCGCGCAGGACAGCAGCGAGCAGTACTGGTCCCGGCGCCGGCTCGCCCTGCTCAACGAGGCGGCGGCCGGCATCGGCACCACCCTGGACGTGGTGCGCACCGCCGAGGAACTGGTGGAACTGCTGGTGCCGCAGTTCGCCGACTTCGCCACCGTCGACGTCCTCGAATGGGTGCTCGGCGCGGACGAGCCGCCCGCCCGCTCCGTCGACGAGGTCGTGCTGCGCCGGGTCGCCCACGGCTCCCGCACCGAGGGCACCCCGGAGGCGGCGGTGCGCGTGGGCGAACGCGACGTACGGCCCCCGTCCTCGGCCGCCGCCCGGGCGATGCGGGAGGGCGCGGCCGTCCTCAGCCACGCCGGCGAGCCGGAGTTCACCGGCTGGCAGGCCGACCGCGACGCCCGCCGCCCCGCCGGACACGGCTACCGCAACCGCGCCCACTCGATGATCACGGTGCCGCTGCGGGCCCGCGGCACCACGCTCGGCGTCATGGTCGCCGTCCGCATCACCCAGCCCGACGCCTACGCCGCCGACGACGCGGTCTTCGCCGAGGAACTGGCCAGCCGGGCCGCCGTCTGCGTCGACAACGCCCGCCGCTTCGCCCGGGAACGCACCATCGCCCTCGCCCTCCAGCACAGCCTGCTGCCGCGCGGGCTGAGCGGCCAGGCCGCCGTCGAGGTTGTCCACCGCTACCTGCCCTGCGTCTCCCCGGCGGGCATCGGCGGCGACTGGTTCGACGTGATCCCCCTCTCCGGCAGCCGGGTCGCGCTGGTCGTCGGCGACGTCGTGGGCCACGGCATCCAGGCGCAGGCGACGATGGGCCGGCTGCGCACGGCCGTGCGCACCCTGGCCGACGTGGACCTGCCGCCGGACGAACTCCTCACCCACCTGGACGACCTGGTCACCCATCTGGCCGGCGACCACGGCGACGACGTGCCGGAACTCGGCGCCACCTGCCTGTACGCCGTCTACGACCCGGTGGCCCGCCGCCTCGCCCTGGCCGCCGCCGGCCACCCGCCCCCCGTCCTCGCCCTGCCCGGCCGCGCGGCCGAACCGGTGGCGCTGGCCCCGGGACCGCCGCTCGGCGTGGGCGGACTGCCCTTCGAGGCGATGGAACTGGACCTGCCCGAGGGCTCGCTCGTCGCCCTGTTCACCGACGGCCTGCTCGAACGCGACGCCGACCGGGCCGGCGCCGAGCTGCGCCGCACCCTGGCCGCGCCCGCCGACTCGCTGGCGGACCTGGCCGACGGCGCCCTGAAGGCCGTCCTGCCCGAGGAGCCGGACGACGACGTGGTGCTGCTGCTGGCCCGCACCCGCGCCCTGGGCGCCGACCAGGTCGCCACCTGGGACATCGCCCCGGACCCCGTGCACGTGGCCGCCGCCCGGCAGGCCGCAGCCGAGCAACTGGCCGCCTGGGGGCTGGAGGAGACCGCGTTCGTCACCGAACTGGTCGTCAGCGAGCTGGTCACCAACGCCATCCGCTACGGCGGACCCCCCATCCAGCTGCGGCTGATCCGCGACCGCACCCTCATCTGCGAGGTCTCCGACTCCAGTTCCACCTCACCGCACCTGCGCCGCGCCCACGCCTACGACGAGGGCGGCCGCGGACTGCTCCTGGTCGCCCAGCTCACCCAGCGCTGGGGCAGCAGACCGAGCGGCCGCGGCAAGACCATCTGGTGCGAGCAGCCGCTGCCGCCCGGGTGAGCGGCTACTCCTCGCCGCCCTCCGCCGCGACCTGGGCGAGGGTGCGTCCGGTGCGCACCGAGCGGGCCCGGTGCGGATCGGGGGTGCCGTGCGCGTCCGTACGGCCCGTGCCCTTGCGCACCAGCAGCCACGCCTCCTCCTCGCCGTCGCGGCCGTCGCGGAAGCGGGTGAGGGCGTACTCGCCGCGCAGCTTCTCGCCGTACAGGCGGAAGGTGGCGTGCCCGTGCTCCAGGGACTCGGCGAAGCCGACCGGACGCCCCCGGCGGTCGTGGCTCAGCGGCTCGTAGGTGCCCCGGTCCCAGACGATCACCGTGCCGCCGCCGTACTCGCCCTTCGGGATCACGCCCTCGAAGTGCTCGTACTCCAGCGGGTGGTCCTCGGTGGGCACCGCGAGCCGCTTGTCGTGCGGGTCGTCCGAGGGCCCCTTGGGGACCGACCAGGACTTCAGCACGTCGCCCACCTGGAGCCGGAAGTCGAAGTGCGTCCGGCGCGCGTCGTGGATCTGCACCACGAACCGCGGCGCCTCGTCGCCCGGGGCCCGCTGCCCCGACGGCTCCATGGTCCGTCCGAAGTCACGCTTGCCGCGGTACTCCCGCAGCCGGTCGTCCGCAGCCACGCCGGGCCTCCTCGTACTGATCGTGTGCACCGACGCCTCCGAGTACCCCCCGCTCCCCGGCCGACGCGCCCCCGGCCCGGGCGCGCGCCGCGCCGAGCGGCACCAGGCCCTGTCGACCCGGCGCCGAATCGCTGTCACGATCTTCTGGGCAGGACGCGACCGGACGGACGACCAGCGGAGCGCACATGACGACGGGCACGGGAGCACAGGCACACGAGCGGGCGGCCGGCGGCGGGCCGGCCGGCGCCGTCCAGGTCAGCCCGGTCGCCGGGCACATCGGGGCCGAGATCACCGGCGTCGACCTGGCCGGCGACCTGGACGACACGGTGGTCGCCGCGATCCGCGCGGCGGTGCTGCGCTGGAAGGTGGTGTTCTTCCGCGGACAGCGCCTCGACCACGAGGGGCACGTGGCCTTCGCCCGCCGCTTCGGCACGCCGGTGGTCCTGCCGCGGCGCGGCGGCGCCTCCCCGGCCGGCGTCCCGGAGGTGGAGACCACCGCCGACCGGCTGGAACTGGGCGGCCGGTTCGGGATGGACCACGACGAGTGGCTGCACCGCCGCCGGCACACCCTGCTGCGCGGCTGGCACTGCGACCACGGCGCCCGGGTCGACCCGCCGGCCGCGACCGTCCTGCGCGCCGAGCGCGTGCCGCCGTACGGCGGCGACACCACCTGGGCCAACCTGGCCGCCGCCTACGCCGGACTGTCCGCCCCGGTGCGCGCCTTCGTCGACGGGCTGCGCGCCGAGCACCGGCTCGGCGTCGGCTACCAGCCGCGGCCCGGCGACGACGCCTACGTCCGCCGCCTGCTGGAGCACCAGACCGCCACCGTGCACCCGCTGGTGCGCGTCCACCCCGAGACGGGGGAGCGGGTGCTGTTCGTCAACGGCTACTACGTCGAGCAGATCGAGGGCCTGTCCCGCCCGGAGAGCGCGGCCGTCCTGGACATGCTGCTGGAGCAGGCGGTGCGGCCCGAGTACACGGTCCGCTTCCGCTGGGAGCCGGGCAGCGTGGCCTTCTGGGACAACCGCGCCACCATCCACCTGGCCCCGTCCGACAGCGCCCGTCTGGACCACCCGCGGATCATGCACCGCGTGATGCTCGCCGGCGACGTGCCGGCCGGCGTGGACGGCAGGCCCTCCACCCCGGTCACGGGCAGCGCGCCGGGCCGGTGGTGAGCCTGAGCGGGACCGTGCGCCGGGGCGCCGGACCGGGCCGGACCGTGCGCCGGGCCGTCGGTGGGAACGGCCGGACGGGCGGGGCGGGTCAGAGCAGCGGGATGGTCACCTCGTCCTCGACCGGCGGGTCGATCTCCTGCGCCCGGTTGCCCGTCGCCGCGAAGCAGCGCAGCCGCACCGCCTCGGGGGTGACGTCCAGACGCAGGAAGGACTTGAAGAACGGCGGGCTGTAGGTGGCCGAGCCGGGGGAGAACAGCTGGGTGTAGATCTTGCGCACCGGCAGCCGGAAGCGCGCCCGGCGCTCCGGCCGCCGGCCCGCGCCCAGCAGGCTCGCCACCAGCCGCATCCGCCGGGTGACGCGGACCGGCCCGGCCGGGTGCCGCACCGGCGGGACGCCGAGCCGTTCGGCGACCACGGCCATCGCCTCGGCCTCGGTGAGGGCGAAGAACCGGGGCAGCCGCAGCCGGCGGCCGTAGAGCCGGCCGTAGAAGGCGAGGGAGTCGCCGCGCAGCGGGTAGCAACGGAATTCGCGCTCCGTCACGTTCGCCACCGACACCCGCGGGATGGTGTGCGTGGCGTGCATGAACGCGCCGCCGCCGCCGGAGACGACGTACTGGACGACACGCCCGTCCAGGTCCACCGGATAGCGCTGGTAGTTGTGGATGTCGCCGCCGATCGCGGCCACGTAGCGGTGGGCCGGGTCGCGCACGACGTCGTCGACGGTGCCGCCGCCCTCGATGGCGCAGGGATGGTGCTCGCCGTCCACGTACAGCGGCGAACCGGTGATCAGGATCTTCGGGCGGGGCCCGCGCGAGACCTCCCGCAGCCAGGCGCCCTGTTCGGCGTCGAGCGTGCCGAGCAGCCCGGTGTCGATGCCGACGATCCGTACCGGCCCGGCGTCGATCGCCCAGTAGGGGCCCGGCTGGACGGCCTGCTGCCCCGGCGCGGAGCGCAGCTTGCGCGCCTCGGTGAGGGCCTCCTCGTCGGCCGGACGCGGCCGGTGCCACAGCAGCGTCCGCCACCAGGCCCCGCTGAGCGCCCGGGGTGCGGGCTCCGGTTCCAGCGGCGGCGCGTCGTCGCAGAAGACGCGCATGAACCCGCCCAGGTCCTCGTACCAGTCGTGGTTGCCGGGGACGGCGTACACGGGGGCCGGGTAGTCCTGGTACGGGCGGAAGAACTTGGTGCCGTAGTCGTCCGTACGGCCCACCGGATAGATCACGTCGCTGGCTATCACGGCGAACGAGGTGTCCCGGCTCACCTTCAGGAAGCCCGGCACGACGGCGTACTGGGACTCGTCGCCCTCGCCGGTGTCACCGAGCACCATGAAGGAGAAACGATCCCCCTCCGCGCGGCGGACCACCTTGTCCGCCGGGGCGCCGGCCGCCGCACGCTGCGCCACCCAGCGCTCGCGGGTACGCCCGGTGGGGTCGCCGAACCAGGACGCCACGACGCCGTTGCGGGCGGCCCACAGCGTCCTGGGGTTCAGCCACGACAGCTTCTCGACCCGGCCGGGCAGCAGTCGCCGGTACTCGCCGCGTTCGGCGGCGTTCCAGCCGGCGCCTTCGACGGTATCGCGTGAGGAGTCAGACACGCCGTGCACCGTAACAACGGCGCCGCCGCACCCACACGGCGGGTCGACCCAACTACCGGCTCGGCCGCGGGAACTGAGCCGGTGACAGCCCTGCGCGGGACGTCAGCTCACTCGAACCGCGAGGTGTCGCCCGCGCCGTGCCGCACGATCTCGGCCTCCCCGCCGGAGAAGTCGATGACCGTGGTCGGCTCGGTGCCGCAGTCGCCCGAGTCGACCACCGCGTCCAGCTCGTGGTCGAGCCGGTCCTTGATCTCCCAGCCCTGCGTCATCGGCTCGTCCTCGTCGGGCAGCAGCAGCGTGCTGGACAGCAGCGGCTCGCCCAGCTCCGCCACCAGCGCCTGCGCCACGACGTGGTCCGGGATGCGCACCCCGACGGTCTTCTTCCTCGGATGCTGCAACATGCGCGGCACCTCCCGCGTGGCCGGGAGGATGAACGTGTAACTGCCGGGCGTGGACGCCTTGATGGCGCGGAACACGTCGTTGTCGATCCGCACGAACTGCCCCAGCTGCGCGAAGTCCTGGCACACCAGCGTGAAGTGGTGCCGGTCGTCCAGCCGGCGGATCGACCGGATCCGCTCGACCCCGTCCCGGCTGCCCAGCCGGCAGCCCAGGGCGTAGCAGGAGTCCGTCGGATACGCGATCAACGCCCCCTCGCGCAGACTGCCGACGACCTGCTGGAGGGCGCGCGGCTGGGGGTTGTCCGGGTGAACGTCGAAGTACTTCGCCATCCGCCGAGCTTATGCCGTCCTCCGGCGCGCCGCCGTACGGGCCGCGACGGGCGCCGGGGCCGCCCCCGAGGACGCGCGCCGAACCCGTTCCCACTTCGCCGGCTTACTCCGCGCATCCGGGGGAACCAGAGGTGTACAGCGTCCGGGAGCTGTCCCCCCGGCACCGGACGCGCGGCTTCGCCGGCCGCTCACCTCCCCCCGTGACCCGCCGGCGAAGCCGCCGATCCTCTTCCGCCGGTACGCCGCGCGCCGCACCGCCCCGTGCCCGCAGCCGCACCGCCGTGCGCGTCACTGATAACGTCCTCGACCGGAAACACCGAGGTCAGTGCGGTGCACAGGGAGAGAGGAGAGGGCCGACATGGCCGGCCGAGAGGATCGGGACGCCGTGGCACACGGCCCGCACAGCCTACCGGCGACCTGGGCCGAGGAACTTCTGGAGCAATTGCGGCCCGGCGGGCGGGACGTGCGCAAGGTCGTGGCCTGGCTCGCCGACGCCGCGCACGGCACGGCCTGCCTCCTGGACGGCGACGGCGCGCTCCTGGCCGGGGAGCCGGCGCTGCTGGCCGAGGACCCGGTCGCCGACCTCCTCGCCGGACGGCTCGCCTCCGCATCCCTCCAGGACCGCGGCCGGCACGTCCACGCGGTGAGCGTGGGACGCCCGCACGCGCCCCCGGCCGGCGTCCTGGCCGTCGCCCGCGCCACCCCCTTCGACCGGCAGGCCGCCGAACTGCTCGGCCGCACCGCCGCCGTGGTCGAACTGCTGCTGCGCGCCGACGAGAGCGCCGCCGCCGCACGACGGCTCGAACAGGCCGCCTCCGCGCTGCGCCTGGCCGTCCTGCAACTTCTGATGGTCGAGGACACCGTCTCCGCCCGCCGGGTCGCCGCGGGCCTGTGGCCGGGCCTGCTCGACACCGACACCGCCACCGTCTACGTCGTGGAGGTCCGTCCCGACGAACGCGAACGGCTGACCGCCGAGTGCCTGGACGCCGCCGGCCGGCGGGCCCTGGTCGTGCGCTGCCCGGCCGTCGACGGCCACGTCATCGTGGTCGCCCCCGCCGAGACCGTCGGCCGCAGCCTGCGCTCCCTGGTCGGCGGGCGCCCGCACACCTACCTCGGCGGCAGCACCCGGCACACCCTGGCCCGCACCGCCACCGCCTACGGGCAGGCCGTCAGCGCCCTCGCCCTGGCCCGGGTCCGCCCCGACGGCACCGCCGTGTACGCCGAGCGCACCCACCCCGAACGCCTGATGGACCCCGAGGCCCTGCGCGCCTGGTCCGGCCGGCTGCTGCGCCCGCTGGACGCCCTGCCCCACCACACCCGTGCCGAACTGGTCGCCACCACCCGGCTCGGCCTGGAGTTCACCGCGGTGAGCGCCGCCCGGATCCTCGGCGTGAGCCGCAATACCGTACGGGCCCGCATGGAACGGGCGGAACGGCTCCTCGGCGCCGACTTCTCCCAGCTGACCGTCCGGGCCGCCGTCCACCTGGCCCTGAACACCGAGGCGGCCCTCGGCCCCGCCCCGGCCGCCGCACCCGCCCCCGCGCCCCCCGCCCGCGCCGCGCGCCTGCCCGACCTGCTGGCCGGCCCCGCGCTGCGCACCTGGGCGCACGAGCTGCTCGGCCGGCTGGCCGCGGACACCCGGGACGTGCGCACCACGCTGCGCGCCTGGATCGCCGCGGGCGGCAACGCCGAACGCGCCGCCCACCTGCTCGGCGTGCACGCACAGACCGTGCGGGAGCACGTACGGGGCGTGGAACCCGTCCTGGAACGACGGCTCCTCACCGTCGGGAGCGATCTGTACGAGATCGTCCTCGCCCATCTGGCCGCGGGCGACCTCGACCCGCCCGCCCTGACGGACATGAATGAGGGCATTGCGGACCGACCTGTGCACGAGTGAGTCCTCCGGCTGCCCGAAAGGGCACCGGCGCGGTACCGACGGCTCCCCGGGCCACGTAGGTTCGACGGGCCGCGGAGCCACTGCGCGGGCCGCTCGCGGAGGCCGGACCGGAACGGGGGACCGGTCCGGCCTCCACCCGGCGCGCCTCCGCACGCCGCGTCGGCCCAGGGGGCCACCGGCGCCGTCCCTGTGAGGAACACCACCGGGTCCCCGACTCCCCGCCGCAGGCGGCCAGTTGGAGCAGCGGAGGCCGCCGTCGGCGGGCCTGTGCCCTCGCGCACACCGGGACTTCTGTGAGGATGGGCAGCCGCTGTGCCCGGCCATGTCTCACCGTCGAGCCGCCCCTGGCGGCACAGCACGGCACGTCGTCCGGCCCCTCACGCAAAGCGACCTCCCGTGGTTTCCTCCCCCCCTGCCTTCCCCGCCCCGCCCGCGACCGCGGGCCGCCGGGTGTTCCTCCCCTCGCCCCGCCGCCCCGATCGCCGGGCGGCCCGGGACGAGGACCGCGCCCCGTGGCGGGCGCTGCGCCACACCGGCATGCGCTGGTGGTCCGCGGCCAACCTGGTGTCCAACGCGGGCACCTGGATGCAGCTGACCGCCCAGAACCTGCTGGTGCTCCATCTCACCGGCTCCGCCGCGGCGACGGGTCTGTCCCTGTCGGTGCAGGCCGCCCCCGGACTGCTGTTCGGCGTCCTCGGCGGGTCCGTGGTCGACGCCTGGCCGCGCCGCCTGACCGCCACGGTGAGCCAGGCCCTGCTGGCCCTCGTCGGCTTCCTTACCGCGGCGCTGGTCCTCACCGACCAGCTGTCGGTGCCGGTCCTCATGGCGCTCGGCGCCGTCACCGGCCTGGTCGCCACCGTCGACGCGCCGGCCTGCGCCCTGCTCGGCAACGACCTCGTACCGCCCAGGGACCTGCCCTCGTCGATCGCGCTGGGCTCGGTGGTGAGCGGCGCCGGCCGGGTGGGCGGCACCGCCCTGGCCGGCGTGGTGGTCAGCTGGTGGGGGCCCGGAGCGGCGTACGTCGCCAACGGCGTCTCCTTCCTGGCCGTCGCCGCGGTGATCCCGTTCCTGCGCCCGCACCCCGCCGCCGGACCGCAGGGACCGGCCGCCCGCGCGCGGACGGCCCCGCGCGAGCGGCCCGCCCCGCGTACGGCGTCGCGCACGGCCGCCCCGGCGTCCGAACGGCGCGGCACCGGCGCACGGGACGGCCTCGCCTTCTTCCTGAGCCGCCCGCGGCTCGTCGCCCTGGCCGGCATCACCGCGATCAGCAGCGTCTTCGGCCGCAACTACGGCCTCACCCTGGCCGTCCTGGTCACCGGGCCGCTGGGCGGCGCCGCCGGGTCGTTCGGAACGGTCTCCACCGTCCTGGCCGTGGGCGGCGTGGCGGGCGCGGTGCTGGCCGGCCGGCTGCGCAGCCCGTCGGTTCGCCTGGTCGGCGCCCTGGCCGCCACCGGAGCCGTCCTGCAGATCGCCGCCGGTCTCTCCCCGACCCTGTGGGTCCTGCTGCTGCTCGTCGCGCCGATGGCGGTGGTGGAGTCCGTCTCCGACACCGCGGGCACGACCGTGCTCCAGACCGACCCGCCGTCGCACCTGCGCGGCCGCGTCCTCGGCGTGTGGCGCACGGCGAGTACCGGCTGGAGCCTGGTCGGACCGCCGCTGCTGGGACTGCTGATGCAGACCGCGGGCGCCCGGGGCGCCCTCGTGACCGGCGGCGTCCTGATCGCCGGCACCATCGGCGCGGCCGCCGTCCTGCGCACCCGCCGCACCGCCGCCCGGAACCCGGCCACACACCACCCCACCACCGTCGCCTACACCCCCCTTCCCGCCGCCCGCCCGGCTCCCGCCGCCCGTCCGGCTCCCGCCGCCCGTCCGGCCCCGGCCGCCCGCCCGACCCCCGCCGCCCGTCCGGCCTCGGCTGATCGTCCGGCCCCGGCCGCCCGTCCGTCCTCGGCGGGCCGCCCGGTCCCGGTCGCGCTCGCCGCCTGCGCGGCACCTGGTCACGGCGAGCTGTGCGCCGCGGGCTGCGCCTCGGTGGCCTGAGCCCGCACCCGGCGGGCCTCGCCGCCGCACCTGACCGCCCCTGGCGCGCCGCACGCCCGGCCGCCCCCTGTGAGCCCCGCCCGGCCAGTTCCCGGCGGGGCTTGCCCGTTCCGCCCGCGCCAGTCGTCTCCGGCGCGGCCCGCGCGTCCTGTGCCCGCCGTGCCGCGGGTCCGGCTGCCGTCTGGGAGCCCGCTCGGCTTGTCCGTGGCCGGGCTGCGCCCGTTCCGTCCGCGTGGGCCGTCTCCGGTGTGGGCTGCTCGGCCGTTCCCGGTGCGCCGTGTGCCCGACTGTCCGCTGTTCAGCCCGCATAGTGGGTCACCAGCGTGCCGCGCGCTGAGCGGCTCCGCTCAGCCGCTGGGTCCGTCCGGGCGGGCTCCGGTCGGGCCGTCTTCGGAGTGGGGCGGCCGGTCGTCTCCGGCGGGACGTCGCCCGGTCCGCCCCCGGTCAGGCACTGTCGGGCGGGCAGGGGGTCAGGACGAGCATCGTCACGTCGTCGCCGACGTTCCCGCAGTACGCCAGGAGATCGCTCAGGACCCGCTCGGCGAGCGCGGCCGGCGCGCGGTCCGCCAGCCGGGGCAGCCGCTCCAGCAGCGGATAGAACTCCCCGTCCGGACCCCGCGCCTCGGTGACGCCGTCGGAGGCCAGGAACAGCACGTCACCGGGGCGCAGCGGCACCATGTGCCCGTCCTGGTGCGGCACGCCCTCGGAGAGTCCGAGACCCAGCGGAGTCCACGGCGCGACCTCGATCTCCGTGGCCGTCCCGCCCCGCAGCAGGATCGGCGGCGGATGACCGCAGGCCACCACACGCACCGACCGGGCGTCCGCGGCGAACTCCAGCAGCGCGGCGGTCGCGAACAGCTCCGCGTGCCGCACCTCCGCCGAGTCCACCACCAGCCGCCGGTCCAGGGCGCCCGCGACCGCGGTCAGGTCCGGCCGGTCGAGCACCGCCTCCCGGAAGCTGCCCAGCAGCGCGGCGACCGTGGACACCGCGGCCAGCCCGTGCCCCTGCACGTCGCCCATCACCGCCCGCACACCCCACGGACCCTGCCGCACGTCGAAGAAGTCCCCGCCGACCAGCGTCCCGCGCTGCGCCGCCCGGTACAGGCCCGCGCAGCACACCGGCCCGACCCGCTCGGGCAGCGGCGGGACCACGGCCCGCTGCGCGGCTTCGGCGACCGTGCGCTCCAGGTCCAGCTGCGCGTCGCGGCGGCTGCGCACGAAGGACAGGAACACGCTCAGCAGCGCGACGAAGCCGACCGTCTCCAGGTCGGTGTTGCCGGGATGGTCAAGACCGAACAGCGGCACGCTCAGCAGCGCGACCACGGCGCCGCCGAGCAGGGCGGTCGCCAGCGGTCCGTACGACAGCACGGCCAGCGGCGGGATCGCGCCCAGCAGGAAGCCGATGTCGAGCCGGCTGGGGCTGGTCAGCGTGGCGACGCACACGGCGGCGACCAGCACGACCGGCAGGATCCGCACCCAGCGGGGCGGCGGGGCGCCCCGCAGCCAGCCCCGCCGGTGCGGATCGCGGCGCGACACCAGGACAGGCAGCTTCAGCACACCACCACGCTGCTACGACGGCACCCGTCCCGCACGCCGGGCGGGCGGCGACCGCGGAGGCGCGCCGCCCGGCCCCGGACTGCCGTACGCGAGAGGTTTGCCGCCGCTGGATGCGCGCATTCGATAAAGCACATACTTTCCATGGACAGTGGAGGAAAAGTGGGCATCATCGCCTGGATCCTGATCGGTCTGCTCGCCGGCGCCATCGCCAAGCTGCTCCTTCCGGGGAAGGACCCGGGCGGCATCATCGTCACGATGCTGATCGGCATCGCGGGCGGGCTTCTCGGCGGCTGGCTGGGCAAGGTCATATTCGGCGTCGACTCGATCGACGGCTTCTTCGAGCTGTCCACCTGGATCGCCGCGATCGTCGGCTCGCTGATCCTGCTCGTCATCTACCGTCTCATCACGGGCAACCGCAGCTCGCACCGCCACGCCTGAATGTCATGATCGCGTCACGATGACGCTGGTGCAGGACACCCCGTGGAGTGTGGCCGGGCCGAACTCATCGGCCCGGCCACACGCGCGTACGGGGGAGGGGACCGAAGCGGGGAGGGGCGCGTACGGGGGAGGGGAAGGGAGTGACGCCGAAGCCGCCGGACGCCCCCCGAGGGGGGGCGTCCGGCGGCTCAGGCGGCCCGCCGCCGCTCTTCCGGCGAGTTCTCCTGCGTCGCCCGCGGCGCGGCGTCCCGGCGACCGCCCGGGATCAGCCGCAGATGCCTGCGCTGTCCGGCGTGCCGGCCCCGCTCCTGACCGGGTTCGAACACACGCTCCTCGATGCGGTCCATCACCACGAGCAGCACGGAGACGAGCGGCAACAACAGAACAGCGACAAATACCACGACGCCCCCTTGTCCGACTCCTGAGGCGGGTGCTCGCCACCGCGCCGTTGATGGGTTCGGCGAAGTGAAGAATTCGTGACGATCGCCGACGCCGGACGGGAATTAGCCAACTGCCGCTGCTCATGGCCTGGTTCGGGCAAAAGCAGGGTCCATGAGAGGTAATCTCTGTCGGACCCGCCCGTCGTCGGCGCGGTGTTTGTCGGCGAACCTGGGGGACGGATGCCTGCGGAGAATCAGTTGTCCACGCACATCGACCAGAATGTGCCGACCGCGGCACGTATGTACGACCATTATCTGGGCGGCAAGGACAACTACGCCGCCGACCGCGCCGCGTGCGAGGAACTCGACAAGGTCGTCCCGAGCACGCGCCGCCTCGCCCTGAACAACCGCCGTTTCCTCCAGCGGGCCGTCCGTACCCTCACCCAGGAGTACGGCATACGGCAGTTCCTCGACCACGGCTCCGGCCTGCCCACCCAGGACAACGTCCACCAGGTCGCCCAGCGCGTCGACCCGGACACCCGCGTCGTCTACGTGGACAACGACCCCATGGTCCTCGTCCACGGCCGGGCCCTGCTCCAGCAGGACGACCGCACGGCGGTCGTGCACGCCGACATGCGCGACACCGAGGGGATCTTCCGGCACCCGGAGACCGAGCGGCTGATCGACTTCTCAGAGCCGGTGGCCGTGCTGTTCAACTCGGTGTTCCACTGCATTCCGGACGGTGACGCCGACGGACCGCGCGCGGTGGTCGACCGGGTCCGCGCCCGGCTCGTGCCCGGCAGCGTCCTGCTCATGTGCCAACTGGTCAGCGACGACGCCGAGGTGCGTGACTTCGTCACGGACTTCATGGACCGGGCCACCCAGGGCCACTGGGGCCGGGTCCGGGAGGAGAAGGACGTCGCCGAGTGGTTCGAGGGGCTGGAGATCCTCGAACCGGGCCTGGTGGAGGTGTCCACCTGGCGCCCCGACACGGAGGTCGCGCCCCGCCAGCTCACCACGGAGTGGGTGGAGTTCGGCGGCGTCGGAGTGATCCGGTGATCCGGCGGCGGCGGCCCGGGTCCTTCATCCGGCGGGGGCCGGATCAGGGCGCCGGGTAGCGCTCCTTCATCGTCCGGCACAGCAGCTCCAGCGAAGCGGCGGGAGTCAGCGCCTCGTCCGCCAGCCGGTCCAGGGCGATGCGGTACTCCTCCGTCTCGTCCCGGTCCTCCAGGAACTGGGCGCTCCTGATGTGCTCCAGATAGACGACGTCGGGCAGGTCGAAGCCGCCGAAGCGGAGATAGGTGACCGGTATGGCGGGCGCGGAGGCCTTCGTCGCGTCCAGCGGCACGATCTGCACCGTCACGTTGGACAGCCGGGCGGTCTCGATGAGGTGGGCGAGCTGCTCGCGCATGATCTCGCGGCTGCCCAGCACCCGCAGCAGCACCGACTCGTCGGTGACCGCCCACACTTGCGGTGCGTCGGTCCGCGTCAGCAACTCGGCCCGATGGGTGCGCAGTTCGACCCTGCGATCCACCTCGCCGGCGGTGGCCGTCGGCAGACCCCGCTGCACCACCGCCCGCGCGTAATCCGGGGTCTGGAGCAGGCCGGGGACGTACTGGATCTCGAAGGTGCGGATCGCGGCCGCCGCCTCCTGGAGTCCGACCAGCCGGTCGAACCACTCGGGCATCAGCCGCTTGTCGTAGCGCTGCCACCAGCCGGGCTCACCGGCCCGCCGCAGCAGTCTGAGCAGCACCGAGGCCTCGTAGTCCTTGGTGCCGTACAGCCGCAGCAGGGCCTGGACGTCGCCCTCGGCCGGGGGTCGGCGGCCCTTGCCCGCCTCTATGCGGGAGAGCTTGGCGGCGCTGAAACCGAGGGCCCGCGCCGCCTGCTCCTGCGACATCCCGGCATCCTCGCGGAATCCCGCCAGCTGGAGGCCGACCAGCGTCTTCAGCAGTGTCGGCGCCGGTTCGGACCGGTCCAGGTAGGGTTCGAGGCGGGAGACGCGATGCTGCTCGGCGGACATCCTGACTCCCCGGTGGACCGACAGACGTGCGACACAGACTATCGCACCGGTGTTCCGCACGGCAGTTCCGATGGCCGAAGTCGACCGGCTGCCTTGCGTGTTGGAGAGTCCTGGGCGGACGGCCGCCGCCGGCCTCACAGCAGGTGGTCGAACTCCCCGTCCTTGGCGCCCGCCACGAACGCGGCCACCTCCGCCGGGGTGTAGACCAGGGCGGGGCCGTCGGGGTCGCGGGAGTTGCGCATCGCGATGTCCCCGCCGGCCAGGGTCGCGACCTCCACGCAGTTGCCCTCGGCGTTGCTGTGCCTGCTCTTGATCCAGCGGGCGTCCAACGAACTGGCCCGCACTCCGTTGCGCACTGATGGCACCGCAGTCTCCTCGCTGTTCCGTACCGTCGTGTGGTTGCCGGGCTCGGAGGTCGAAGACCGGCCGTGCCCGACCGGAGTCTTCCCCTTCCCGCGCACTTTCACGAGAAATTTCGCGTGCAATTGCACGCGGACGCTGACAGGGTGAATAATAGCGGGGGCGTCAACCCTTGTGTGGGCGCCCCAGGTTGACGATGCATCAGGTCAGCGGCGAGATGCCGTGCTCTCACCGGTGAGCCCGATACGGGCGCCCCCGCACCGGACTCCCGCCGCCCGCCCCGCTGAACCGCCGCCCCCCATATGACCGCCGCGGAAAGGCCCGACACCATGCCCCCCGCACCGATGGAGCAGCCGAGCACGCAGCGCACCGACCGCGCCGACGCCTCGACCGGAGTGGCCGTCGGCGCGCCACTGGCCGCCCTGGGCCAGGTGCCGTGGAGCGACATCCGGGACTCCACCGGCTCGGCCGCCGCCATCCCGAAGCTGCTGCACCGGATGGCCCGCGGCGACGCCGCCACCGCCCGGGTCGCCCTGGACGAATTACGCAAGCGTGTCTGCCAGTACGGCTTCGTCGTCGAACAGGCGACCGCCGACACCGTCCCGTTCCTGTGGGAGCTGGCCCGGCTGCCGCACGTCACCTGCCGGCCGCAGATCATCCAGCTGCTCAAGAGCATCGCCGACGCCCGGCAGTGGGAGTCCGTCGCCGCGGTCTACCCCAAACTCCTCAACCACCACGAGAACCCGGCCGTGTGGGAGTGGCGGGCCCGGCAGGCGGTCCGGGCCCGGCGCGGCGACCTGGACACGCTGCTGACGGAACCGGACGGGGAGATCGCGCGGGCCACCACGGAACTGGCCGACGCGCTCGCCGAGTGACCCCGCCCCGGACGCGGCGGACGCCCTAGGTACGGCCGTGCGACGGACGCGCCCCGACCCGCCCCAGTCGCGACGGAGCCCAGCCGCCCCCACCCGGCGACAGGCCCCCCGCCACCGATCCCCGACGACCGCCCCCGGCCACCGCAGGCCCGGACCGGCCGCCACCCGCCCTGCCACCGCAGAGCCGGCCACCGTCGGCCTGGACCGTCCGCCACTCGGCCGGCCGCCGCCGGGCCGGGCGCCGTCGAACCGAATCGACCGCCACCCGCCCTGCCCCCGCCGAGCCGGCCGCCGTCGGACTGCGTCGACCGCCACCCGGCCGCCCACTGCCGGACCTGGCCCCGGCCCTCACCGGCCCCGGCCACCGCCGGCCCGGATCGACCGCCACCCGGCTGGCCCCCGTCGGACCCGGCCCCCGCAGGACCTGGCTGCCGTCGGAGCGGACCGGTCGCCACCCGGCCGACCACCGCCGAGCCGGGCGCCGCAGGACCGGACCGGGCGCCACCCGGCCGACCACCGCAGAGCTGGGCACCGCAGGACCGGATCGGGCGCCACCCGGCCGACCACCGCAGAGCTGGGCGCCGCAGGACCGGATCGGGCGCCACCCGGCCGACCACCGCAGAGCCGGGCGCCGCAGGACCGGATCGACCAGAGACGAATCGGCCGCCGCCGAACCGGACCGCCGGTCGTCCGCCCGCCGGGAACCGGCCATCGCCGCACCGCCCCGATTTGGCCGCGCGTGCGAAGAATTCACCGCCCGAACGCCCGGGCGGGCGGAAGCCGTCCGTCGCGGACGGCTCCTGACGCTGTGTTCTCCGGTGTCCGTGATGCGTGCCGTTAACCCAATCTTGGCCGAAGGCCCGAAAACCACCTATATTGCGGATACCTCCGCCGGGTCGCGCGGCGCCCTGTCGCCGCGCACGGGCTTGCCCGAGCACGCGCGGCCGAGAGTTCAGCGGAGGTTGCGGTGAGCGTCACCCAGCGAATCCAGTCCGGCGGGCGGCGTCGCCGCACGGCGGTCCGCGGCCCCGAGCCGCGCTCCATATAAGGCAGGGCGTACAGGGCGGGCCGCACCCCGGCGCCGTATCGACGCGGAACCACCGGAAACCGGCCGAATCCGGTCCATCACCTGCCGCGAGGCGGTCGACGTGCATGGCACGGCGTGCCTGGGGCATACGCAGAGAAAATCGAGAGAGGGGCGCTCCGTGCTGGTACCGGACCCGAAGGTCGTCAGGACACTGCTGACTCGGTACGCATCGCTGAAGATCGCGCAGGCCGAGAGGGAGCGGGTCGAGACGGCTCGGGAGCTGGAGGACGTCAGCTACACCCTGTGCGTCATGATGGGCGTCACCAGCGTCCACGACGCCATCGCCCGGGCCGACGCGCTGCTCGTCGCCGCCGGCCGCACGGCCGGGGCCGACGGGGAGAGCGGACTGTCGCTGGCCGTGTGAGACGGCGGCCCGGACGGACGGGGCGGCCCGGCGCCCTGGGTGGCACCGCGTGCCGAGGCGGCGGCCGGTCCCGGGCCGCGCTCGGGCCACGGAGGTCCCGCCCCGCCCGCCGCCCGGGTCACGGCGCCGCCAGGTGCCGGTCGTCCGCGCAGCCGGGCTCCCGCGGCGCGGGACGGGCCAGCCACGCGGCGATGGTGCGGGCCACGGGCAGCCCCGTCTCCACCTCGACGAAGCCGAACTGTCCCGACTGGTTGCACTCGAGGAACCACCAGGTCCCGTCGGCGTCCTCCGCGAAGTCGAAAGCGCCGTAAGCCAGTTCGGCCGTCCGCAGATAGGCGCGTACCCCGGCCGCCACCCGCGGCGGCACCTCGGTGGGCAGCCACGGCGTGGCGGCGGAGGCGAACCGCACGTCCACCTCGTCCGGGTCCGCGTCCGCCGGAGTCTCCTTGCGGGCGGCCAGCAGCGCCTCGCCCACGACGGTCAGCCGGATGTCGGCGCGCTTGGCGACCCGCCGCTGCAACAGCGTGGGGCCGTAGGCGACCGCCGCGAAGTCCGTGTCCGGCGCGACCCGGCTGGTGGGCACCGCGCGCGGCGGTTCCTGCGGATGCGCGCCGGAGACCGGCTTGACCACCAGGTCCGGAAACCGCGCCGCGAACTCCCGGGCCGCCTGCGGGAAGGTGGTGACGATCGTGGCGGGCACCGGCAGTCCGCAGCGCTGGGCCAGCCGCAGCTGCCACGGCTTGTGCCGGGCGCGCCGGGCCGCGTCCGGATGGTTCATCCAGCGCGCCGCCGAGCCGCGCAGCATGCCGTACAGGGCCTGCCCGGCCTCCTCGGTGAGCCAGGCCGAGGGCTGCGCCGCCCGGGCCGCCGGCGCCCCGGGCCGGCGCACCCAGACGGAGCGCAGCCCGCTGACGCTCACCAGCCGTCCCCCGGCGGACAGATGACCGCGGAAGGACCCGTGCACGTACTCGCCCGACAGGGCGACCCCCGCGGTCAGATCGGCCGGGTCGAGCCGGACCACCGGCACCGAGGCGGCGTTCAGGTGGACCACCACCATGTCCGCCGTCACGTCCTCCTCACCGGTGAGGATGAGAACGGTCATCGTCGGCCGTGTTCAGTCGTCGAAGTGAGTCTTGGAGCCCGCCGTGGAGGTCGTGGTGCCCAGCTCCCTGAGCAGAGCGGCGTCGGACGCGGCGATCCGGCCGTCCACGAGCACGTTCAACTGCAGTCCGGAGTCATAGACGTACGGGAGCACGGCCTCGCTGTCCACGGCAGGCCGGGCGTAGTTGAGCGCGAACGGTTGCATCGTCTCTCCCCTGTCGGTGCAGCCGCGATCAAGCGGTGGTCGTCCTTGCGGCGTCGCTTGGCCCGCTGACTTTGTTTCGGGTTCCCGAGACTTATACGAATCGAACGGGTGAATGGTTTCCTTACGGAGCGTAGTCATCGGCGCCCGGCTGCCTTCGGAAGCCGAAACGGCCCGGCCGGCGCTCCGGCGGGGCCGCCTCGCGGCCGACGGCGCCGTGCAGGGTGCGCAGCGCCAGCAGCAGGACACCGATGTCGTCCAGGTACACCGGATCGGGCAACACGTCGAACGGCAGGACCACGTACAGGACCGCCCCCCAGAACACCCAGCGCGGCCCGGTCGGCAGCCCGGCGCGGCGCAGCTCCCGCCGGGTCCGGACCAGCCGCACCAGCAGCACCAGGGCCACGGCGAGCACGACGGCCGCCGCCGCACCGGCCAGGAGGAGCACCTTCGAGGTGGAGTCCACGGGCCCGCTCCCCTTTCCGTCCGTGCGGCGTGCCGTCCCCCTGCTTCTTGCCGCGCTGCGGCCCCTCACTCCCGCGCCGCGTCCGGGTGGCGTAGCGCCGCCGCCGCCCTGGTAATGGTCAGGGTAAGTCGCGTGTCGCGCTTCGGGGGCGCAGGAGCGGCCGCATCCCTGCCCTGGAGCCCAGATGACCACCCGCTCTTCACCACCCCAGTCCGGCCGGTCCGTCGTCGCCCTCACTGAGGAGGCCCCTTGGGCCGGTCCGCCCGGTGAGCCGGCGGGCGACCAGGAGGGCGAGCACGCGGACGGCGATCCGGCCCCCGGCCCGGCGCATGCCGCCGCACCCGGCCGGCCCCCGGAGGACATCCTCCGGCTCGTCACCCTCCTGGAGGAGTCCCCGGCGGTCCGCGCGGCGGTCGGCCCCCGCAGCGCCGACGAACTCGCCGAAGCCGTCGCACGGCTCACCCGCGACCCCTCCCGGGAGCCGCACTCCCGGCAGCGGCCGTTCCCGCCGGGCGAGGAGCCGATGACAGGCCCGGCCGGGTACGCCGCCACGGACGCCCGCGCGGCCGGGGCCGCCGTGCCCGGCCGCGCGGACCGCACCGGCGCCACCGGTCCCGACGACCGCACCGCACCGCCGCACGAAGCGGAGGCGTTGCCCCTCCCGGGCGCCGGCGCGTTCGGCCGGGCGGCCGCGCGCCTCGCCTTCTGGCCCGGCTGGGTCGCCGCCGCCGCGCTCGTGGTGTGCGCCGCCGCTCACTTCCCGCTGCACCGGGAGGGCGCGCCGCCGCTCGTCTACGGGCTCGCCCTCGCGGCGTCCGCGCTGTGCGCGGCGCTGGCCGTCGCGCTGGTGCTGCGGGCCGGGGTGGTGGTGCTGGTCGCCGGCTCGGTCGTACCGGCGGTGCTGGCGGGGCTCGGCTACGTCGAGGGCCGGTTCGCGCCGCGCGAGCTGTCGCACGCTCTGTCGGTCACGGTGGCCCCGCCGGCCGGCGCGGGCCTCACCGCCGTGTGCGCCTCGCTGGCCTCGCTCGCCGCGCTCTCCCTGCTGCTGATGGTGCACATCGCCGAACGGCACCCCACCCCCCAGCCCGGCGACTGAGCCCGGCGCGCGAGGAAGGACCAGCGGTTCCTCCGGCCGGCCGGCGGTGCGACCGTCAGCCGGCCAGTGCGCCGATCACCTTGTCCGGCGTCAGCGGCAGCTCGCGGAAGCGGACCCCGGTGGCGTGGTGGACGGCGTTGCCGACGGCGGCCGCGGCGCCCACGATGCCGATCTCGCCGATCCCCTTGCTCCCCATCGGGTTGAGGTGGCCGTCCTCCTCGTCGATCCAGTGCGCCTCGATCGCCGGCACGTCCGCGTGCGCGGGCACGTGGTACGAGGCGAGGTCCGGCTCGGCGAAGTCGCCGAAGGCGGGGTCCATCGTGCTGCTCTCGGTGAGCGCCATGCCGAGCCCCATGATCATGCCGCCGACGAACTGGGAGCGCGCGGTGCGCGGGTTGAGGATCCGACCCGCGGCGAACACGCCCAGCATCCGGCGCACCCGCACCTCGCCGGTCACCGTGTCCACGCTCACCTCGGCGAAGTGCGCCCCGAACGCGTGGCGCGCGTACGAGCTCTCCGCGTCGGCCTGGCCGGCCGTGTCCGCGCGGGCGCTGAGCCCGGACCCGGGCGGCGGACCCGCGTGGTCGGCCAGGCGCGCCGCCAGCCGCACGCACGCCTCGTGCACGGCCCAGCCCCAGGACGCAGTCCCGGACGAGCCGCCGGCCAGCGACGCCGCAGGCAGGTCGCTGTCGCCCACCTCGGTGCGCACCCGCTCCAGCGGCACGCCGAGCGCGTCCGCCGCCACCTGGGCGAGCACGGTACGCGCCCCGGTGCCGATGTCGGTGGCGTTGATCCGCACCTCGAACGTGCCGTCCGGCAGCGCCCGCGCCTGGGCGGTGGACGGCTGCACCAGCACCGGGTAGGTGGCCGCGGCCACGCCCGTGCCGATGAGCAGCGGCCCCTGCGCGCGCGAGCGCGGCCGCGGGTCGCGCCGCGCCCAGTCGAAGCGCCGCGCGCCCTCACGCAGGCACTCCACGAGGTGGCGGCTGCTGAACGGCTTGCCGCTGTCCGGTTCCCGCTCCGGCTCGTTGGCGACGCGCAGCTCCACCGGGTCCATCCCGAGCGCCTCGGCCAGCTCGTCCATCGCCGACTCCAGCGCGTACATGCCGGGGCACTCGCCCGGCGCCCGCATCCAGGAGGGGGAGGGCACGTCGAGCCGCACCACGCGGTGGGCGGTGAGGCTGTCGGGCACGGCGTACATGACGCGGGCCGGGACCGCGGCCTGCTCCACGAACTCCTTGACGCGCGAGGTGCACGTGGCCACCTCGTGGGTCAGCGAGGCCAGGCGGCCGTCGGACCCGGCGGCCAGCCGGAGCCGGTGCAGGGTGGGCGCGCGGTGCCCGACCACGGCCGGCAGGTAGCGGCGGGGGAGGGCGACGGTGACGGGCCGGCCGGTCTCCCGGGCGGCCATCACGGCCAGCACCACGTCGGGGCGCGCGGTGCCCTTGGAGCCGAAGCCGCCGCCTACGTGCTCGGAGAAGACGGTGATGTGCTCGGCCGGCAGCTCGAACATCGCGGCGAGCGCGTCGCGCACATCGCTGCCGCCCTGGCTGGAGGTGTACACCGTCAGCCGGTCCGCGTTCCACCGCGCCGTACTGCTGTGCGGCTCCATGGGGTGGTTGTGCAGCGGCGGGACGCGGTAGGCGACGTCGACGCGGACGTCGGCGGCGTCGTAGGACTTCTCGGGGTGTCCGTGCTCGCGGCGGCCCGGGTGGCCGCCGTTGGCGGTCTCCGGCTCGTAGGCGTCCGGGTGGTCCGGCGTCAGCGTGACGTCGTACGGCTCCTCGGCGTACGCGACGCGGACGGCCGCGGCGCCGGCCCGCGCCGTCTCCAGGGAATCGGCCACCACCAGGGCGACGAACCAGCCACGGTGCGGCACGTCCGGGTTCTGGAGGACGGCGAGGATCGGGTCGTCGGGCTCGGCGATCCGCGGGGCGTTCTCGTGGGTGAGCACGGCGCACACGCCCGGCATCGCCAGGGCCGCCGTCGCGTCGATCGCCGTCACCCGGCCCCGGGCGATGGCGGCCGGCACTGGCCAGGCCTGCGCCCGGCCGGGCAGCGGGTGCTCGGCGGCGTAGCGGGCGCCGCCGGTGACCTTCAGGCGCCCCTCACGGCGCTCGGCGGGAGCGCCCAGCGCGGTTGCGGTGGCGGCCATGGAGTCCTCCTGTGATGTGACGGACCGGGTCCTGGACCCGGGGGGAGCGGGGGAGGGGCGCGCGGGCGTCAGGCGCCGTCGGCCGCCGCGAGCCGGGTCAGGACGTCCACGGCGAGCGCGCGGGCGAGCGGGACCTTGTAGCCGTTGTCCCGCAGCGGCCGGGCCGCGGCCAGCTCCCGGTCGACGGCCTGTTCGAACGCGGCGGCGGTGGCGGGGCCGCCGAGCAGCGCCTCCTCGGCCCGCGCCGCCCGCCAGGGCCGGTGGGCCAGCGCGCCGAAGGCGATGCCGGCGTGCTCGACCGTGCCGTCCGACACCCGCAGCACCACCGCCACCGAGGCGAGGGCGAAGGCGTACGACGCACGGTCGCGGGCCTTGCGGTAGGCGGAGGGGAGCCCCGCGGCCGCGCCCGGCAGCAGCACGCCGGTGATCAGCTCGCCGGGGCGGATCTCGGTGTCCTGCTGCGGGCGGTCCCCGGGCAGCCGGTGGAACGCGGCCGCCGGGACGCTGCGCGCGCCCTGTTCGCCGTGCAGTTCCACGCGCGCGTCCAGGGCGGCCAGCGCCACCGCCATGTCCGACGGGTGGGTGGCGATGCACTGGTCGGACCAGCCGAGGACCGCGTGGTCGCGGTGCACGCCCTCGCGGGCCCCGCAGCCGGTGCCGGGCTCCCGCTTGTTGCAGGGCTTGGACAGGTCCTGGAAGTACTGGCAGCGGGTGCGCTGGAGCAGGTTGCCGCCGGTCGTCGCCGCGTTGCGCAGCTGGCCGGAGGCGCCCGCGAGCAGCGCCTGCGAGAGCACCGGGTAGCGGTCGCGGACCAGCGGGTGCGCCGCGAGGTCGCTGTTGCGGACCAGGGCGCCCACCCGCAGCGAACCGTCCGGCAGCTCCTCCACCTCATCCAGCGGCAGCCGGTTGACGTCCACCAGGCAGGACGGCTCCTCCACGCCCAGCTTCATCAGGTCCACGAGGTTGGTGCCGCCGCCGAGGTAGCGGGCGCCGGGGTGCGCGGCGAACGCCTCGGCGGCCTCCTCGACGGTGGTGGCGCGGACGTAGCCCAGGGGGTTCACCGGATCACGTCCTCGACGGCCTCGACGATGCGCGGGTAGGCGCCGCACCGGCACAGGTTGCCGCTGAGCCGTTCGCGGATCTCGTCCGCGTCCAGCGGGACGGGCCGGCCGGAGGGCGCGGCGGGGTCGGTGACGTGCGAGGGGTGCCCGGCGGCGGCCTCGGCGAGCGCCGCGACGGCCGAGCAGATCTGGCCGGGTGTGCAGTAGCCGCACTGGAAGGCGTCCCGCTCCAGGAAGGCCTGCTGGAGCGGGTGCAGCTCCTCGCCGTCGCCCGCCAGGCCCTCCACGGTGGTCACCTCGCAGCCGTCCAGGGCGACCGCCAGCTGGAGGCAGCTGTTGACCCGGCGCCCGTCGACCAGGACCGTGCAGGCGCCGCACTGCCCGTGGTCGCAGCCCTTCTTCGCCCCGGTCAGGTCCAGGTCGTCGCGCAGGACGTCCAGCAGGACGCGCCGGTTGTCGAGGACGAGCGTATGGGGCTTGCCGTTGACGCGGAGCGTCGTCCCGGAACGGTGAGTATCGCTGTCCATGGCGTGGATGACCTTCCCCGACGTGCCGTGCCGTGCGTGTGCACACCGCGTATCCAGCCTGCGGCGGCTGACACGTGCCGACGTCACGGCACGCCGGAGTCCCGCCCGGTTCAGTCCTTGGGCGGGCGGGGGGCGGAGCCGTCCGGACCGGGAGCGGACGCCTTGTCCTGAGCGGCGGGCGGCGGGTCCTGCGGCGCGGGCGGCAGCGGCGGCGGGTCGGCCGGCGGAGCCTGCGGCACGGAACCGGGCCGCAGGGACATGGCCGTGCCCCGGAGCCGTCCGAATCCGCGCGCCAGCTGCTGGAACGGCGACCCGGCGCCGGCCCGGGCCGGCTTCCGGGCGGGCGGCGAGCCCTGGGCCCCGGCGGCCTCCCGGTAGCCGGCGAGGGCCTCGTTGGCCCGCTCGGCGGCCTCGCGGTACAGGTCGCGGGACTTGGTCATCGCGTCCAGCGCCTCGGCGTACATGGCGACCAGTTCCCGCGCGCGGGCCAGCTCCTCCTCCATGGTCATCAGGCGCCACTGCTCGCGCAGCGCGGTCAGCGCCGCCTCCGCGCCGTCCGGCAGGGGCAGCGCCAGCGCGGCGAACCGGGTGACCGCGCCGAGGACCTCCGCCGGTTCGGAGCCGTCCAGGAAGACGCTGCGCACGGAGAACTCCTCCGCGTCGTAGCCGGCGCCGGCCGCGGCGCCCGGCAGGACGACCGCGCCGCCGCGGGGCACCCGGGCGCCGAAGTCGTCCAGCACCCAGTTGACGGCCCGCAGGCGGTGCGGCGCCGCGCGGTGCTCCACCACCCGGTGCCGCAGGCCCTCGGGCAGCAGCCGCACCAGCGCCTGCCGGCCGCGCTCGTCGGGCGTCATGGCCTCGTGCACGACGAGGTGGACGCACCAGGTGTCCCGCACCGCGTGCCGCAGCACCCGCCGCAGCTCCTTGTCGTCCTCCGGCAGCGGATCGGCCTGCCCGAGCCGCGCTCCGGTGCCGGCCTCGTGGCCCCAGGCGGAGTCCGGCTCCTGCGGCCAGAACATCGCCGCGGGGGAGGGCCACCGGGGGGCCCAGGGCTGCTCCGCCTCGGCGATCAGCACCCACTCCTGGTCCAGGGCGGCGCCGCGCGGCGGCGACAGGGCCAGCCGGGCGCGTACGGTCACCTCGCCGGGCGCCAGCCAGCGGGCCTCGAACACGTGCTCGCCGCCGGGTCGGGTGCCGTCCGGTTCGAGATGGCTGTGCAGGACGCCCTCGGCCGTCAGCTGCTCCAGCCGACGCCGTACGGCGTCCGCCGCTGCCGGGCCGGTGTGGCGGCCACGGGCCGGCCACACCGTGGGCGGCGCCGCGGGACGGGGAGAGGAGGAGTTCGACATGGGCCAATCTGCGGGCGGGGACGGCGTACGACTGCCAGTATCACGGTAGCGGATCATGATCGGTCGCCCGGGGTCGCGCGCCCCGGTGTCCGCGCCGCGTCGCGTCCCGGGCGGCCCGGCCGCCGGGGGCCCGCCCCCGCCCGCCGGGCCGCGTCCGGGGTCAGCCGGACTGGGCGGTGGAGCCGCCGCTCTTGACCAGCTTGTCGGTCACGTCCGCGGTGTCGGCGGCGGCCGGCGGCGTCACCTCGACGTCTGTGCCGAAGTCGGAGAACTTCAGCACCGTGGTGCTCGTCACCCGGGTGTTCTCCTTGCCCGGCGTCCGCTGCGCCAGGGGCTTCAGGCTCATCCGCACGCTCTCCTGCCGCATCCGGCCCTGGTCGTCCAGCCACAGGTCCACCGGCAGCTTCGTGCTGCCGAGCTGGCGGCTCAGCTCCTGGGCCTGGGCGGTGTCGCCCTTGGCCAGCGCCGACACGGGCACGGTCACCCGGTAGTGGGTGGTGGCCGCGCCGTCCACCGTCTCCTCCCCGATCCGGGTGACGTCGCCGGGCCGCACGCTCTTGACGTAGCCGATCGGCTCGGCCGGGTCGGAGGCGTCGGTGCGGCCGGCGGAGCCGGAGCGGGCCAGGCGCTTCAGGTCGATCCGCATCCAGCTCTTGCCGCCGGGCAGCTCGGCCCGCCGGGAGCCGGACGGCTTCTGGTAGAGGACGCCGTCGACGACCCGCTGCTCGATCCGGTTGCCCTGCGAGGTCACGGTCATCGTGCTGGCGCCGTCCTTGAGGTCCACGACGCCGTTCCCGTGCGCCGTGACCTTCTGCCCCTCGGTGACGGCCTCGCTGGTGACGGTCATCCGCGCGCTGTCGGCGGCGACGGTCTTGCGGTAGGCGTCCTGGACGGCCCGCGCCTTCGGGGTCGCGCTCGACCCCGCGCCGGCGGCGCCGTCCTTGTCCGCCCCGCCGCCGGAGTCGTTGCCGCAGGCGCTCACCCCTAACACCAGGCCGAGCGTGGCGAGGGCGGTGGCGATCCTTGCTCGCGACACGGTGGTTCTCCTCCCGAGTGGGTTCGTCGGTGTCTGTTCGGTTCGTCCCTGCTTCCCCGTCCGGACCCGCTCACGCCCGCCCCGGCGAGAGCGGGTCCGGACACGGAACGAGCCGTGCCCCGGGAGGGGGCACGGCTCGTTCCGTACGGCGGTTGCGCCGGCCGTGCGGCCTCAGCCGCCCTCGTCCATGCGCCGCTGGTCCTGCTCGTCCCAGGCGCGGGTGTCGCGGGGCTCCACGTACGGCTCCTCGTCCGCCGGGTGCCCGCCGTCGATGACGCGCTGGCGCGCCATCTCCGCGTCGAACTCCAGACCCAGCAGGATGGCGAGGTTGGTCACCCACAGCCACACCAGGAAGATGATCACGCCGGCCAGCGCGCCGTACGTCTTGTTGTACGAGCTGAAGTTGGCGACGTAGAAGGCGAAGCCGGCCGAGGCCGCCAGCCAGATCACCAGGGCGACCACACTGCCGGGGGTGATCCAGCGGAAGCCGCGGATCTTGGCGTTCGGGGTGGCCCAGTACAGCAGCGCGATCATCATCGTGACCAGGACGACCAGGACCGGCCACTTCGCGATGGACCACGCGGTCACTCCCGCGTCGCCGAGGCCGAGCGCGGTGCCCGCCTGCCGGGCGAGGCCGCCGGTGAAGACCACGATCAGCGCGCTGGCCACGGCGAGCAGCATCAGGGCGACGGTCAGCGCCACCCGCAGCGGCAGCACCTTCCACACCGGACGGCCCTCGGGGACGTCGTAGACGGCGTTGGCCGAGCGGATGAACGCGGCGACGTAGCCGGACGCCGACCAGACCGCGCCGAGCACACCGACCACCGCCAGCACCGAGCCCAGGCCGGCGCTGCCCTGCAACTGGTGCACCGCGTTCACGATGATGTCCCGCGCCGGGCCCGGCGCGAGCTTCTGGAGGTTGTCCAGGACCCGCTGGGTGGCGGAGTGACCGGCGATGCCGAGCAGCGAGACCAGCACGAGCAGCGCGGGGAACAGGGCCAGCACGCCGTAGTACGTGAGGGCGGCGGCCCGGTCGGTCAGTTCGTCGTCCTTGAACTCCGCGACGACCCGCCGCATCACCGCGAGCCAGGAGCGGCCGCGCAGCTCCGTGGGCGAGTCGGGGGCGTCCCGCTCGGTCGCCGCGTCCGGCCCGAACTCCTCGGGCGACTTCTCCCGCGCGTCCGGCGCCTGGTGCGCGCCGCTCCCGCGCTCCTGCCCGTCGTCCTCGTCGCGCACGGTGTCCTCACCGTGCTTACGGGCGTCCTTGCCGGTGGAGTGGTCCCGGTGACCGGGAAGGTGCAGACGGTTCATGCACTCCGGGTGTCCGCCCAGCGCCCAAACACGCGTGACGGACACCGGCGTCTTCCACCGGAACGGCGCCCCGCGGGACCCGCGGCCCGGGGGCGGCGCGGGCCCCGGGAGGCTACGCGCCGCTGGCGCGCAGCATGCCCTCGCGTTCGACGATCTTCACCCGTTCGCGGCCCTGCGGTTCGCCCAGGGCCTTCTCCGCGGCGTCCAGGCGGTACCAGCCCTCCCAGGTGGTGTAGCGGACCGCGCGCTCGGCGAGGAACGCGTCGACCGCCTCCGGGTCGGGCGAGGACGGCGTGTGCAGGCGGCCGTTCGCGTGGTCGTCCAGCAGGTTGGCGACCGTCTCGTTGGCGTCGCCCTTGGTGTGGCCGATCAGGCCGATGGGGCCGCGCCGGATCCAGCCGGTGACGTACGTCGACGGAACGTGCTCGCCGGTCTCCCCGATGACCCGGCCGCCCTCGTCGGGAACCGTGCCCGACGCCTCGTCCCAGGGCAGCTTCGGCAGCCGGTCGGAGAGGTAGCCGACGGCGCGGTAGACCGCGGTGACGTCCCAGTCCTTGAAGGCGCCGGTGCCCTTGACGTTGCCGGTGCCGTCCAGCTCCGTGCGCTCGGTGCGCAGGCCGGTCACCCTGCCGTCCTCGCCGAGGATCTCGGCCGGGGACTCGAAGAAGTGCAGGAACAGCCTGTGCGGCCGGTCGCCGACGTCGCGGATCGCCCAGTTCTCCAGGGTCTTGGCCACCATGTCGGCCTGCTTGTTGCCGCGCCGGGTGGCGATCGAGCCCTCGTCGTAGTCGATGTCCTCGGGGTCGACGATGACCTCGATGGTGGGGGAGTGGTCCAGCTCCCGCAGCTCCATCGGGCTGAACTTCGCCTGCGCGGGACCGCGCCGGCCGAACACGTGGATCTCCAGGGCCTCGTTGGCCTTCAGGCCGTCGTACACGTTCGGCGGGATCTCGGTGGGCAGCAGTTCGTCGGCGGTCTTCGCCAGGACGCGGGCCACGTCGAGGGCGACGTTGCCGACGCCGAGCACGGCGACCTTGCGGGCCGTCAGCGGCCAGGTGCGCGGCACGTCCGGGTGCCCGTCGTACCAGGAGACGAAGTCGGCCGCGCCGTAGGAGCCGTCGAGGTCGACGCCGGGTATCGGCAGCGCCCGGTCGGCGGTGGCGCCGGTGGAGAAGATCACCGCGTCGTAGAACGCGCGCAGGTCGTCCAGACCGATGTCGCCCGGGTAGTCGACGTTGCCGAACAGCCGGATCTGCGGCTTGTCGAGCACCTGGTGGAGGGCGGTGACGATGCCCTTGATCCGGGGGTGGTCGGGAGCGACGCCGTAGCGGATCAGACCGAACGGCGCCGGCATCCTTTCGAAGAGGTCGATGGACACACCGGGTTCGGCGGCCACGCCGGATTTGAGCAGGGCGTCGGCGGCGTAGATGCCGGCGGGGCCGGCTCCGACGATGGCTACCCGCAGGGGGCGCGGCATGATCAGGTTCCCTTCGAGCGATGGGCGACTCGTCCGCAACCCTAAGCTAAGGCAAGCCTTAGTTGGTACCGGGGTCCCGTCTATGAGGTCATAAGGCGGGGTTATGGGTTCTCAAAGGGGTGGTGATGGCCGTGTGGAACGTCCTCGTCCGGGGCGCCGCGCGCGGCACGGCAGGACGGGACGGCCCGGGTCGGGCATGGTGGACGTGTGATCGGACTGGCCGCGTGCTTCGCCCTCCTCGGAGCCGCCAGCAACGCCGTCGGCACGGCCTGCCAGCGCAAGGCCGCCGCCACCGTACCCGCCGGCGGCGGACTGCGGCTGCTGTTCGCCCTCGCCCGGCACCCGGTCTGGCTGGCCGGCATCGCCGGTGTGGTGTGCTCCGCCATGTTCCAGGCGCTCGCGCTGGTCAACGGACCGATGGCGCTGGTGCAGCCGCTGTTCATCATGGAACTGCCGTTCGCCCTGTTCGTCGCCGGCCTGCTCATGCGCCGGGGGCTGCCGGCCGCCGGCTGGTGGGCCGTGGGCGGCATGGTGGGCGGCCTGGCCATGGTCCTGATCGCCGCCGATCCCTCCGGCTCCCACGACCAGGCGCCCATGGTGCGCTGGATCCCCGCGCTGGCCGTGGGCCTCGGGGTGATGGCCACGGCGGTCGCCCTGGCCCGCGCCTCGGGCTCGTCGCTGTTCCGGGCCGCCGTGCTGGCCGGGGCCGCGGCCACCGGCAACGCCCTGACCGCCGCCATGCTGAAGTCCGCCAGCGCCACCCTGGAGACCGACGGCCTCACCGCCTTCCTCACCACCTGGCAGACGTACGGGTTCGCCGTCCTCGGCATCGCCTCGCTGGTGCTGCTGGAGAACGCCCTCCAGGCCGGCTCGCTCGCCGCCTCCCAGCCGGCGCTGACCATCGGCGACGCGACGGTGAGCCTGCTGCTGGGCGTCCTGCTGTTCGGGGAGCACATCCGCACCGGCGTCTGGCTGCTCCCCGAACTGCTGGGCGCCGGCCTCATCCTGTGGGGCGTCCTGCGCCTGACCCGGGTCGTCCCGCACGCCCAGCAGACCCTCGCCGGCGAGGAGGCGCCCGCCCCCGCATCCGGCGTGTCGCCCCAACTCGCCCGGCCCGAGCGGTCGGACGGTCATACCGACGGCGGTGCGGGGTAACCGCCTGCGCATGACTACTGAGGTGGCTCCTTCCCCGTCGGGCGCGTCGGCAGCGGGCCGGCTGCGCCGCCTGCACGACGTGTACGCGGCCGGCACGGGCCTGTGGACCGTGTCACTGTTCGCCGCGGTCCTCGGCCACGACGCCGACGTACGGCAGGTCCTCGTCCTGCTCGCCCTGCTGGCGTCCTTCGGCGCCATGTGGCTGTGGTCGGCCTGGCGGCTGTGGACGGAGCACCCCGGCGGACGCTCGCCGCGCCGTTCGGCCTAACCCCGGCCGCCGGCCCGGACCGTGGGGTGTGAAGGTGGACGCATCGGCGTGAGACGGGGCAAGCAGGACACCGGGCGCTGCCGGGCCCTCCCGCGCCGCGCCGGACGCGAGCCCCGCGCCTCCCGCCGGCCGCGCCGCGACCGCGGGACGAGTCGAAGTCGAAGGAGTCCACGGCCATGACGGACGTATCCAGCAGGGGGGCCGCCCCGGGCGGCGATCGGAAGGTCCTCACCAACCGGCAGGGCCACCCTGTCCACGACAACCAGAACCAGCGCACCGTCGGCGCCCGCGGCCCGGCCACGCTGGAGAACTACCAGTTCCTGGAGAAGATCAGCCACTTCGACCGCGAACGCATCCCGGAGCGCGTGGTGCACGCCCGGGGCGTGACAGCGTACGGCTACTTCGAGGCGTACGGCACCTGGGGCGACGAGCCCATCGGCCGCTACACCCGGGCCAAGCTGTTCCAGGAGCGCGGCCGGCGCACCGACCTCGCGGTCCGCTTCTCCACCGTGATCGGCGGCCGGGACTCCTCCGAAGCCGCCCGCGACCCGCGCGGCTTCGCGGTGAAGTTCTACACCGAGGACGGCAACTGGGACCTGGTCGGCAACAACCTCGGCGTCTTCTTCATCCGGGACGCCATCAAGTTCCCCGACGTCATCCACGCCCTCAAGCCCGACCCGGTGACCTTCGAGCAGCAGCCCCGCCGGATCTTCGACTTCATGTCGCAGACCCCCGAGTCCATGCACATGCTGGTCAACCTGTTCAGCCCGCGCGGCATCCCCGCCGACTACCGGCACATGCAGGGCTTCGGCGTCAACACCTACAAGTGGGTGGACGAGGAGGGCCGCACCGTCCTGGTCAAGTACCACTGGATGCCCAAGCAGGGCGTGCGCAGCATGACCGAGGAGGACGCCGCCCACGTCCAGGCGGACTCCCTCGGCCACGCCACCAAGGACCTGTACGAGGCCATCGAGCGCGGCGAGTACCCCGAGTGGGAACTGCTCGTGCAGATGATGGACGACCACGACCACCCGGAGCTGGACTTCGACCCGCTGGACGACACCAAGACCTGGCCCGAGCAGGACTTCCCGCTCCGCCCGGTCGGCCGGATGGTGCTCGACCGGATGCCGGAGAACTACTTCGCCGAGAACGAGCAGATCTCCTTCGGCACCGGCGTGCTCGTCGACGGCCTCGACTTCTCCGACGACAAGATGCTCGTCGGCCGGACCTTCTCCTACAGCGACACCCAGCGCTACCGGGTCGGCCCCAACTACCTCCAGCTCCCGGTCAACCAGCCGAAGAGCGCCCCGGTGCGCACCAACCAGCGCGACGGGCAGATGACCTACCACATCGACGGCGGCGGGGCGAACCCGATCGTCAACTACGAGCCGTCGATCACCGGCGGCCTCCAGGAGGCCCCGCTCCCGCGCCACGACGAACAGGGCCCCGAGATCCGCGGCCGGCTGACCCGCAGGCGGATCGCGCGCGCCAACGACTACCTCCAGGCCGGCCAGCGCTACCAGCTGATGGAGGACTGGGAGCGCGACGACCTGGTGAAGAACTTCACCGGCCTGCTCTCCCAGTGCGACCGCCCGGTGCGCGAGCGGATGGTGTGGCACTTCCTGCTGGTCGACAACGACCTCGGGCTGCGGGTCGGCAAGGGGCTGGGCATCTCGCCCGAGGACGTGGCCCGGCTGGAGCCGCTGGCCGGGCAGGACCTCACGGACGAGGACCGCAAGCGCCTCGCCAACCTCGGCAAGAACCCGCCGCGCGACGTCGAGGGCCTCACGATGACCCACTGCGTCCCCGACGAGCGGCACGTCGTGACCCGCTGACCCCGCGCGGGCCGGGAGACGGCACGCGAAAGGGCCGGACGCCGCCCACCTCCCCAGGAACGGCGGCGTCCGGCCCTCGACTCGGGCCCGGGGCTCAGCGCGTGGTCAGCAGACCCTGGCGCAGCCGCGCCAGCAGGCGGTTGAGCAGACGCGAGACGTGCATCTGGGAGATGCCGAGACGCTCGCCGATCTGCGCCTGGGTCATCTCCTCCACGAACCGCATGTGGATGATCTGCCGGTCGCGCTCGTCCAGCTCGGCCAGCAGCGGGGCCAGGCTGTGGACGTCCTCGACCAGCTCCATCGCCATGTCCTCGGCGCCGATGAAGTCGGCCAGCACGCTCTCGCCGTCCTCGCTGCCGCTCACCGCGGCGTCCAGCGAGGCGGAGGTGTAGCCGTTGGAGGCCACCATCGCGTCGACGACCTCGCTCTCCGGGAGGTTCATCAGCTCGGCCAGCTCCTTGGTGCTGGGCTTGCGGCCCAGCCGGCTGCTCAGCTCCTCGGTCGCCTTGGCCAGCTCGACGCGCGCCTCCTGGAGCCGCCGCGGCACGTGCACGGCCCACGAGGTGTCCCGGAAGAAGCGCTTGATCTCGCCCACGATGTACGGCACGGCGAACGAGGTGAACTCCACCTCACGGGCCAGCTCGAACCGGTCGATCGCCTTGATCAGCCCGATCATGCCGACCTGGACGATGTCCTCCATCTCCTGCGGACCCCGGCTGCGGAAGCGGCCGGCCGCGTAGCGGACCAGGGACATGTTCATCTCGATCAGCGTGTTGCGGGCGTACTGGTACTCGTGCGTGCCCTCTTCAAGATTCGCCAGCCGGTCGAAGAACACCCGCGACAGTGCCCGCGCGTCGGTCGGCGCGACCTTGGAGGGGTCGGCCACCTCCGGCAGCTCCGTCCGAGCCCCAGTCGCCTTCACCTCTGTGATCACCGCCATCGTGCGGTCCTCCTCTGCCAGCCTGTACGTCGTGCCTGCCTGGTCCGCCCGTGATCGCGGGGTGGACTCCGCAGCGTCTACCCCCATCGGGAAACCTCACACCCATTATTTCCCGGCGATCCGAGAATCGGTCCGCCAGGTCTGTCCGGCGCGTGCCGGGGTAGGCGCACGACGACACATGAGCACCGTGCCGCGCCCCGGAATCCGGGGCGCGGCGCCGCAGGGACAGGGGGTTGGGATGAGACGTCTGGTCCATCGCCTCGGCGGCCGGTCGCCGCGCGAGCGGGCGGCACGGCAGGCCCGGCACGTACGGGCGCAACTGGGCGTCGCGGCCGACATCGCCATCACGGCCCGGCGCCGCGCCCTCGCCGATCAGCCGCCCGCCGCGGAGCCCGGCCGCGGACGGCGTCCCGCGCGCGGGCGGGTCACCGTCGACGACGTCCTGGAGTACGCCCGCCAGCACTTCGGGCTGGCGGCGGTGCCGCGCGAGAAGGCGGCCGCCGTGCTGCGCGCCCGCTACGAGCTGCGCGGCGGACGGCGCGACCTGGACACCGACGCCTACACGCTCTGACGCCCCCCGAGCGACGCCCCCGCGCGCCGGGCGGCGCCTCGCACCGGGCGGCGCCTACCCCCTCTGACCGGTGCCGTGTCCCGCCTCCGGCAGCCGCAGCCGTGCGCCCTGCCGGGCCAGCTCCTGCTGCACCAGGGCGTGCGGCACCTCGCGCGGAGCGCGCCCGAGCCGCCCGGCCAGCGCGGCGCAGACCCCCGCCGCCTGGCCGGTGGCCATCGCGATGGGCATCACCCGGTACGACGAGTGCGCCACGTGCGAGCCGGAGATGCAGCGCCCGGCGACCAGCAGCCGGTCCGTTCCCGCCGGCAGCAGACAGCGCAGCGGGATGTCGTAGAACCGGCCCCGCGGAACGCGCCGGATCACGGTGCCGGCGCCCTCCGGGTTGTGGATGTCGATGGGGTAGGCGCCGTGCGCGACGACGTCCGGGAAGGACCGGGCGTCCAGGATGTCGTAGCCGGTCAGCCGGTAGTCGCCCATGACCCGGCGGGTCTCGCGCACCCCGATCTGGGTGCCGCTCTGCACGGCGTACGCCGTCTCGAACCCGGGCACCCGCGAGCGCAGGAACCGGTCGATCTCGGCCAGCTGACGGCGCGCCGTCCACTCGGCCCGGCTCAGGTCCCACACGTCGATGCCGAGCGCGCCGGTGACGCGGGTGCTGTTGACGGCCACCTCGTGCGGATGCGGGGTGCCGAAGAACAGGACGTCCTCGCGCGGCAGCCGCAGCTCGCCCGCCTCCGTCGCCTCCCGGACCAGGTCCCACAGCCCGTGCACGCCGCGCCACTGGTCGGGGTGGTCGTGGACGTACCGGCTGAAGTGCTCCTGGGCGAAGTCGGCCATCCGGAACATCAGCGTCATCGGCTGGACCCGCCCGTCCTCCGAGCGCCCCACCTCGAACGGCGCCCCGCAGGCGGCGGCCACGTCGCCGTCGCCGGTGCCGTCCACGACGACGCCCGCGTCGATCACCACCGGGCCCGACTTCGTCTCGAAGACCACCCGCCAGCCGTCCTGAAGCGGCAGCGCGCTCGACGCGAAGGAGTGGAACAGCAGCCGCACCCCGGCCTCGTCCATCAGGTCCAGCAGGACCAGCTTGAACAGCTCCGGGTCGAACGGGACGGTGTAGCCCGTCCCCAGGGACGGCGGCACGCAGCCCCCGCACGCGGCGAGCCGGTCGAGCAGCCGCCACAGGAAGCCCGCCACCACCGGTTCGCCCTCGCCGTGGTCGGTGGGCAGCAACCGGTCCCGGGCGGCGTCGTCGCCGAACACCGCCTGCTTGTGCTCGTTGTGGAACGACATCAGGGGCATTACCAGCGCCACGGTGGCGTTGCCGCCGAGGAACGCGTACCGCTCCACCAGGGTCACCTCGGCGCCGGCCTCGGCCGCCGCCCACGCCGCGGCGGTCCCGGCCGGGCCGCCGCCCACCACCAGCACGTCGGTGCGTCCGGCGTGCTGGGCGGTACGCGGCGGGAGGGTCACGGTGCGGGGCCGCTCGGGCCGGGGCAGGACGGGCATCAGTCCTCCCGCCCGACGCCACCGCCGCGTTCCGCGCCCTCCGGGGCCTGCGCGAACCCGTGGGCGACCGGCACGACGGCGCCCGTGCCGCCCGGACCGCCCGGACCGCCGCCGGGCTCGGCGGGGGCGGCGGGGGCGGTGGCATCGGAGCCTTCGGGATCTTCGGAGCCTTCAGGGCTTGCGGCGAGCCCCGAAGTGCTCCGCGCCGGCCGGGCCGTGCCGTCCGCCGACCGGGCCGTGCCGTCCGCGGGACCGGCGGCAGCGTCGGCGGAGCCTGCCGCGCCCTCGCTGGAGCGCGCCGCGCCCTCGGCGAAGTCCACCGCGCCTTCGGTGGAACCGACCGTGTCTTCGGCGGAGCCTGCCGTGTCTTCGGCGGAGCCTGCCGCCTCCTCGGTGGGACCGGCGGTGTCGTGGACGCGGCCGGGCGCCTTCCCGGCCGGCTCGGCCGCCGCACCGGCAGACCTTGCCGCCTCCCCGGTGAGGCCGCCGGCGTCGCCGGGCGGCACAGGGGCGGCGCCGTCCGCGCGGCGGTCCATGTCGTCCAGCAGCGCCCCGCACCGCGCACAGGTCTCCGCGGCCAGCTCGCGCAGCTCGCGCACCCGCGTGCCGAGGTCCACCCGGCGCTGCGGGAACTCGTCCCACAGCCGGTCGACCTCCGCCAGCAGCAGCCCGACCTGCTCGCGGGCCACGCCGACCAGCGCCGGCGCGCCCAGCCGGCGGGCGAAGTCGAACACCTTCCCGGCGTACGGCAGCGGCAGCACCGGCAGCCCGGAGAGCGCCGCGAAGATCAGGAAGTGCAGCCGCATGCCCACCACCAGGTCCAGGTGGCTCATCAGACCCAGCACCTGCCCGGGCGTATAGGCGCTGTGCAGGATCCGGCCCCGGTCCGGCGCGCTCATCCGGGACAGCACCGCGTGGGCGTGCCGCACATCGTGGCGTTCCATCGGCATGAACACCACATGCGCGTCCAGCCGTCGTACTAGGAAGTCGGCCACGTCGGCGAGGAGCGCGTGGTAGTCGCCCTCGTCCAGCTTCTCCGCCGCCCGCCCCGGCTCGCGCACCGACATCCCCACCAGCCGGGCGTGCGCCGGCACGCCCTCCTGACGCATCATCTCCGCGGTGAACGGCTCGGGCGGCAGCAGCAGCGCCGGGTCCGCGGTGACCACGAGGTCCCGCTCGACGCCCACCTCCTCCAGGACGAGCCGCGACTCCTGGTCGCGCACCACCACCTCGTCCATGTCGGCCAGTACCGTGCGCACCGCCTCCCGGTCGTCGCTCTCGCGCAGCGGGCCCGCGCCGACCGCGTAGGCGAAGGTGCGCACCCCGTGCGTCTGCGCCGTGCGCACCAGCTTCAGATAGCGCCGCGCCTCGCCGTCGTAGAGGATGCCGCCGCCGCCGAGCACCAGCAGGTCGAGCCCGGCCAGCACGTCGGTGACCTGCCGGTACGGCACGCCCTCCCAGGGCACCACCTCGTCGGCCATGGGCTGGTGCGCGCGGGTGTGCTCGGCGTCCCGGCTGAAGACGATCAGCCGGGCCCCGGGCCGGTGGCCGCGCAGACAGCCCAGGACGCACTGGAGGATGGCTTCGTCGCCGATGTTGTAGCCGCCGTAGGAGCCGAGCAGGCCGATGCGCGGGGCCCCCGGGCCGGGCGGCCGGTGCTGTGAGGTGGTCATCCGGAACTCCGGTTGCGTGCGGGCGGAGGTGACTGCGCGGACAGTCCCGGGCGGGTGCGCGGGCCGAGTTGCCTTCACCTGACGAGGAAAACACCTCGGCGGCGGTCCGGCAGCCGCTGCCTGTCCGGTCGGGGGCCGCCCGCCCGGCGACGGGCGACCCCCGACCAGGTCAGCGGAGTGTGGCGCGGTCGGCGTGCGGGAGCAGCCGGGCGTGCTGCCCGCGGGGGCAGTGGACCAGCCGCTCGGCCAGCCCCAGCCGGCGCGCCTCGGTCAGGAAGTCGCCGAGCGGGGAGCGGAAGACGCGGTAGTCGTCGTAGTGCACGGGCAGCACCCGCCCGGGGTCGAGACGGCGGGCGAGTTCGGCGCCCTCGGCCCCGTCCATGGTGACCACGAAGCCGCCCGGCAGCCGGGTGCCGCCCAGGTGCAGCACGGCCACGTCGGCGGCGGGGAAGCGGCGGCCGATCTCGTCCAGGCCGTCGTACAGCAGGGTGTCGCCCGACAGGTACAGCCGCTGGCGCACCGGTCCGCCGGTCGGGCCGAACTCCAGCATGGCGCCCATCACCGGCGGCAGCATCCGCCGCGGCACCGGTCGCAGCGCGTGCCGGCCGGGCAGCGCCGTCACCCGCACCTGCGAGCCGCCGCGCCGGAAGACGCCGCTCTCCCAGGTGCGCAGCCCGCCCGCCCGGCGAAACCCCTGCCGGGCGCTCAGCCGCCGGGCGGCGTGCGGGGTGGTGGCGATCGGCACCGAACGGTCCAGGCCCCGCCGGGCCCGCCGGTCCCAGTGGTCGCCGTGCAGATGGGACAGGACCACCGCGTCCAGGCGGGGCAGTTCGCCCACGTCGAGGGCCGGTTCGGTGACGCGCCGGCTCACCAGCCCGTACCCGAGGTGCGCCGCCTCGCCGCGGTGCAGGAAGTTGGGGTCGGTGAGCAGGGTGAGGTCGCCGTAGCGCAGCAGGACCGTCGCGGTGCCGATGAAGTGCAGGTCGAGGGCGTCGTCGAAGGCGGCCATGGGGCTCCTTGCCCGACGGGCGGGGCCCGTCTCGGGTGTGCGTGCCGCGGGGCCGGAGGCGTACGCCGTCCGGACCCGTGCGGAGTACCCGTCCCGGCCCGCACGCATACGCCGCACGCCGTCCCGGCCCGCGCGCTTACGCCACATGCGGTCCCGGCCCGCGCGCTTACGTCGCACCGCGTCCCGGCCCGTCCGGGCCGGCTCCGGCAGCCGCCGTCACCCGCTGTCACCCGCCGTGGCTACGGCGGGCCGGCCTGCCCCGGCCGCAGGGCCACCTCGGCGATGACCAGTTTGCCGTCGGGCCCGGCGACGGTGTCCAGCGCGCGGCTGCACGCCCGCACCAGGAACAGCCCGTGCCCGCCCACCCGCGTGCCGTCGCGCTCGTTGACCAGCGGCACCGACGGGGAGGTGTCCCAGACGGTGATGCCGAGCCGCGCCCGGTCCGCGGACAGCTCCAGCAGCAGGCCGCACGGCCCCGGCGCGTGCCGCAGCGCGTTGCCGACCAGCTCGCTCACCACCAGTTGGGCGTCCTGTTCGGCCCGGCTGGTGACCGAGGCGTGGGCGGTGCGCGCCGCCAGGGCGAGGAACGCGTGCACGGCCCGCCGCGCGTCGGCGGTACGGGCGGCCCCGGCCACCCACGCGGCGCCGTAGCGCAACGCGGCGGCGGGCCGCATCCGCTCGGCGGCGGGCCGGCTGCGCGTGCGCTCGTCCGGCGCCTTGTTACCCGGAGGGGTGATCATAGGAGTACCGTTTTGTGCCGCTCGTCGTGGTTCGTGCTCTCTGACCTCGCTACGGCTACCCGGTGTTCGCCGTCCGAAGCCGACCGGACGGGCGAGGCGCCGGGCGGCCGCCCGAAGTGGCCGCGGCCGCCGGGAGCGACGATCGTGTGGGGGAGACGTTCGTGTGGTCGAGGCGTTCCGCCCGGCCCCTCGGGGGAACGCGCCACTTCGGCGCACAGCCGAGACGGCCGGTGCGTGCTCGGGCCGCGACCGGGAGGAGCGTGCGTGAACAGCGAAGCGCGGCCGGACGGCCCCGGCGGCCGGCCGGAGGCCGCCCCCGACCCCAGGCGCTGGAAGGCCCTGTGGGTCACCCTGGCGACGGGGTTCATGAGCCTGCTCGACGTGACGATCGTGGCCGTGGCCCTGCCGTCGATGCAGCGCGACCTCGGCGCCTCGGCGGCCGCCGTGCAGTGGGTGGTGTCCGGATACGCCCTGGCGTTCGCCCTGGTCCTGGTCCCGGCCGGGCGGCTGGGCGACGCGATGGGCCGGCGCCGGATCTTCCTGTGCGCGCTGGCCGGCTTCGTGATCTGCAGCGCCGCGGCCGGCGCCGCGCCCACGATCGGGTGGCTGGTGGCCGCCCGGCTCGCGCAGGGCGCCTGCGCCGGGTGCCTGGCGCCGCAGAACTCCGCGCTGATCCAGCAGATGTTCCGCGGCGCGGAACGCGGCCGGGCCTTCGGCCTCTTCGGCGGCACGGTGGGCGTCTCCAGCGCCGTGGGACCCGTCACCGGCGGACTCATCCTGGCCCTCGCCCACGGCACCCAGGGCTGGCGCTGGATCTTCTACGTCAACGTGCCCGTCGGGGCGCTGGCGCTGCTGCTCGGGCTGCGGCTGCTGCCCCGGGTGGCCCCCGGCCGCCGCGAACGGCTCGACCTGCCGGGCGTGACCCTGCTGGGCGTGGGGGTGCTCGCCCTGATGCTGCCGCTGGTGTTCGCCGAGAGCGGCGGACTGAGCCGGCTGTGGTGGCTGTTCCCGGTGGGCGTGGCGCTGCTGGCCGCCTTCGCATGCTGGGAGGCGCGGGTCGCCGCCCGCGACGGCCAGCCGCTGCTGGACCCGCGACTGCTCACCAGCACCCGCGGCTACGCCGCCGGCACGGCGCTCGGCACGCTCTACTTCGTGGGCTTCAGCGGGGTGTGGCTGGTGTTCGCGCTGTTCTTCCAGAACGGCCTCGGCTACGAGCCGTTGCGCTCCGGCCTCGCGGTGACGCCGTTCGCGATCGGCTCGGCCGCCGGCGCGGTGGTGTCCGGACGGCTGGTGGAGCGCATGGGACGGCTGCTCACCCTGTGCGGGCTCATCGGGGTGATCGCGGGCCTCGGCGCCGCCGCCTGGATCATGTGGTCCGCGCCCACCGGCGTCATGACCTGGCTCGCCGCGCCCGCCCTGTTCGTCGGCGGGCTGGGCAGCGGCTGCGTGATCTCCCCGAACGTCACGATGACCCTGCGCGACGTGCCGGTGCGGATGGCCGGGGCGGCCGGCGGCGCCCTGCAGACCGGGCAGCGCCTGGGCGGCGCGATCGGCACGGCGGCCCTGCCGGGCCTGTTCTACACCGTGCTCGCCGCCTCCGGCCGCGACTACCGCGAGGCGGTGGCGCTGTCGGTGGGCGCGGCCCTGGTGGCGATACTGGCGGCCCTCGCGGTCGCGGTCGCCGACTGGCGCCACGACCACGTCCACGGGCCCCCGGACCGGCCCGACCGCTCCGACGACCGCTCCCAGGACCGCCCCGCGCCCGCCCACCGCCCGGAGCGCGAGCACCGGGCGGCCGAAGGAGGCGCGACCCGGCTCCACGGGGGATGACCCGACCGGATCCGGACGGCGGGGCGGCCCCGACGCCACGGCGGGCGCTCCGGCGCGGTGTCGGGGCTACTCGTCGTTGTCGCGCCACCGGCCCCCGGCGGGCGCAGTGTCGAACCGGGTGGCCGCGACGGCGTTCCCGCCGAGGTCGTTGTCGAAGACCCGGCAGTTGCTCCAGTCCCCGTCCGGCGTGACGCGCAGGCCGTGCGTCTGCGTCCCGACGGCCTGGTCGTCACCGATCCGGTTGCCGTCCAGCCACGTCCCGGACACCGCGGCGTCCACGGTCAGCCCGGCCCGCGCCTGCACGGTGCCGGGCAGCCGGTACCGGGCGCCCGGCTCGGGCACGCCGTCCGGCCAGGCGGTGTCCGCGCCGGGCCGCAGCGGCGCCAGGATCAGCTCGGTCGCGGTGTTGCCGGTGACCACGGCCGTCCACGCCCCCACGGTCACCTCCTTGCCGCGGTGCGCGTCCGGCGGCCAGCCGGCCCCCTCGTCGCTCAGGGACAGCGCCGTGCAGCGCACCCCGGCGCCGCCGCCCTCGGCCGCGCCCGCGCTGCGGCGGCCGTTGTCGCGGATCCGGTTGTCCACGATCGCGGCCTCCCGCATCGCCGCGTCCACGCGTACGCCGTCCAGGGCGTTGTCCCGGATGTCGTTGGCCTCCAGGACGATGTCCACCGCCGGCTCGTCGGCGCCGCCGGCCAGGTTGTGCTGCCAGTAGCCGTAGCGCCCGTTGCCGCTGATCCGGTTGCCGCGCAGGGCGTACGGGCCCGGCGTGTTGCCCAGCCCGACCCCGTCGCGGACGTTGCCGTCGATCACGCAGCCGGTCACGATGCCGCCCCGGCCGCCGACCTTCGAGGTGCCCTGCGAGGACACGTCGAACCCGGCCTCATGGTTGCCGATCATGGTCGAGGAGGTGACCAGCAGGCCGTCCGCGCCCCAGTCGGAGATGCCGAACCGGTTGCCCTCGGCGTGGCAGGCGGTGATGCGGATGCCGCAGGTCAGCGGCCAGTCCTTGTTCTGGAGCTCCAGGAAGATCCCGTTGGTGCCGTTGCCGACGGCGGTGCAGGCGGTGACGGTGAGGCGCTCGACGCGGCCCCAGCCGCCGATGCCGATGCCGATCCCCGCGCCGCCCATCTGCTCGCCGCTGTCCTGCCGCCCGCACCGCTCGACCAGCAGGCCCTCCACGACGGTGTCCTGGAGGAAGTCGCAGCCGAACCCGGTGGCCGCCGTGTCGTGGATGTACAGGTCGCTGAACCGGCCGCGCAGCACGTACTGGAGCCCGAGCCCCTTGGCCAGCACGTCGTACTCCTCGGTCCGCACACCCGAGCCGTCGATCTCGAAGTGGGCGAAGGTGACGTCCGCGACGTGGCGGTCCCGCCCGGCCCCGTGCTGGGCGGCGGTGAACCAGGCCAGCGGCACCGGCGTCGTCCGCGCGCCGGGATTGGCCAGCACGAAGCAGGTGGCGCCGCGGCCGGCGCCGATCAGGGAGACGCCGCTGCGCCACAGGGTGGGCCGGTCCCGCATCAGATAGCGCCCGGCGGGCACGCGCAGCACCCGCGGCATGCCGTCGGCGGCGCAGGCCGCGCCCAGCTCGTCCACCAGGCGCTGGAACGCCGGCTGGTCGTTGGTCACCCCGTCACCGGCCAGGCCGTGCTCGCGGGCGTCGACGGTCAGGGTCTCGAGCATGGCGGGCTCTCCTCTCCGGCTGGTGCGCGCCGAGTACCCCGTGCCGCCGAACGGGCGACAGCGGCCGGCTCGCGGGTTTGCCGGCCGCCGCCGCGGACACCCGAGGCCGTGAAACACCGACGTCGATTGCGGCTTGGAGTGAGCGACAGTGGCTGGTGACGAAAAGGGCAAGGCCAAGAAGGAACAGATGAAGGGCAAGGCCAAGGAGACGATCGGCCGCACCGTGGGCAACGAGCGCATGACGGCCGAGGGCCAGGCCGAGAAGTCCAAGGGCGACGCCCGGCAGGCCAAGGAGAAGGCGAAGGACACCTTGAAGCCGTGAGGCTGCCGCCTCGGACACGGTCCGGGCGGACGCCCGGGCGCTGCGCGAGGACGCCCTGAGGGAGCCTCGCACGACGTCTCTCAGCGGGGTCCCCGTCCGTCGGACGGGGACCCCGTCGGCCTGTCACCGGGCGGTTCCGCCCCGGGCCCGGACGGCGTCCGCCCGGCGGAGGTCCGCGCTGTCCGCGCTGTCCGCGCTGTCTGTGCTGTCTGTGCTGTCTGTGCTGTCGTCGTCGGCGGTGCCTGCGCGGAGGGCGCGGCCTCGGACGGCCCGCCCTCGCCGGACGATGTGCGGGCGCCGGCCGGCGCGTCGGGCAGCCGCCGGTGGTCACCGCGCAGCGCGGAGGCGAAGGCCGCGACCAGCGCCATGGCGGCGGCGACGCCGAAGACGACGGTCAGCCCGTGGTGGAAGGGACCGGACACCAGTTGCGGGAAGAAGGTGTGGCCGGTCAGGGTCCGCCGCTGTCCGGCCGACAGGTGATCGAGCGTGCCGCCCGCGGCGAGCAGGTGCTCGATCGGATTGTTCCCGAGGAACGTGGCGAACAGCGTGCTCACCGGCGGCAGCGAGGCGGCCTGCCCGGCCGCGCCGGCCGGGACCCCGTGCGCCCGCAGCCCGTCGCCGAGCGCGGCGGGCAGCGAGGCGGCCAGCCCCGAGATCATCAGGGAGAAGAAGACCCCGATGGACAGGGCGGTACCGGAGTTCTGGAAGGTGGAGCGCATGCCCGAGGCCACGCCCCGGTACTCCGCCGGCACGCTGCCCATGATCGAGGAGGTGTTGGGCGCGGAGAACATGCCCTGCCCGAACCCGCTCATCAGCAGCAGTCCCGCGAACGGCCCGTAGCGGAAGTCGACCGGCAGCACGAGCAGACCGGCGAAGGAGGCCGCGACCAGCAGCAGACCCGTCGTCGAGAACAGCCGGGAGCCGAACCGGTCCGAGAGGTACCCGCAGACGGGGCCTGCGAGCAGGAACCCCGTGGTCAGCGGGAGCATGAAGATCCCGGCCCACAGCGGGGTGTCCTCGAAGGCGTAGCCGTGCAGCGGCAGCCAGATGCCCTGGAGCCAGATGATCAGCATGAACTGGAGCCCGCCGCGGGCGACCGCGGTCAGCAGCGCGGCCAGGTTGCCCGCGGCGAACGCCCGCACCCGGAACAGCCCGAGGTGGAACATCGGTTCGGCGACCCGGCTCTCGACCCAGCAGAACAGGGCCAGCAGCAGGACGCCGCCGGACAGCCCGGCGAGCACCCAGGGGCTGCCCCAGCCGGTCGCGCTCGTGCCGTAGGGCTGGATGCCGTAGGTGAGGGCGGCGAGCAGGATGCCGGCGCCGGTCGCGAAGGTGGCGTTGCCCAGCCAGTCGACGCGTCCGCGCCGCCCGGTGGAGGTCTCGCGCAGGCTCAGGTACGACCAGACGGTGCCGGTCACGCTGATGGGCACGCTCAGCCAGAACACCGCGCGCCAGTCGACCGCGGCGAGCAGGCCGCCCGCCAGCAGGCCGAGGAACTGGCCGGCCAGGGCGGTGATCTGGTTGACGCCCAGGGCCATCCCGCGCTGCCGGGCGGGAAAGGCGTCGGTGAGGATCGCGGCGGAGTTCGCGGTGAGCATGGAGCCGCCGAACGCCTGCACCATCCGCCACAGGATCAGCCAGAGCGCGCCGGCCCCGGCCCGGAACGGATCGAGGGAGAGGGCGACGGAGGCGCAGGCGAAGACCAGGAAGCCCAGGTTGTAGATGCGTACCCGGCCGAACATGTCGCCCAGGCGGCCGAGCACCACCACCAGGACGGCGGAGACCAGCAGATAGCCCAGGATCATCCACAGCAGATAGCCGATGTTGCCCGGGGCGAGCGGGTCGAGGCCGATGCCGCGGAAGATCGCCGGCAGCGAGATGATCACGATGGAGGCGTCCATCGTCGCGATGAGGACCCCGAGCGTGGTGTTGGACAGGGCCACCCACTTGTACCCGGGACCCGGCGCCCGCGCCGAGCGCGCCGTCACGGCTTCATCGACGTCCACGTCATAACGATAGGTTTATCAGTCTGGACTGTAGAACCAAGGGCCGGCAATAGTTGTGGGTCCCACGCACTACGGCCCGCCGGGCACCTGGCGGTACGGCCCGCCGGGCACCTGGCGGTGCGTCGGCGGGCGGCAGTCGGCGGGCGGCAGCGGCGTCAGGGCGTGCGGAACGTCAGCTCGGCCTGGCGCAGCCGCAGATCGGCGATGGTGCGCAACTGCCTGCGGGCCCGGTCGAGCAGTCCGTCCAGGTGCGCCGCGTCGAGCCGCCGGTCGTGCTCGGCGAGCCCGCGCAGCGCCTCCCACGCACAGGCCTTGCCCTTCACGCCGATCAGCAGCAGTTCCAGTTCCTCCAGCGTGCTGAGCGGGGAGCGCCGGATGAGGGCGCCGTTGCTCTTGAGCCGCCCGGCCCGCTCGCCGAGCCGTCCGGCGTACACCTTGTAGCGCCGCACCGGCAGGTCGAGGCTCCGCATCAGCGCGAGCAGGGATCTGCGGTCCTCGGCTATCTCGGCGACGATCGGGGCCATGGCGTCGCCGATCTCGGTGCCCCGGCAACTCGTCGCCAGATGGCGGGAGCGCTCCATGCCCACCGTCGCGCCGGTCAGATGGTCGTTGAGGTAGATGCCGAGCAGGGTGTGCCCGCTCGGCCCGGCGAAGCCGGGCACCAGGGTGCCCGAGCGTCCTTCGTCGTTCATGGGCGTAGGCGTCCTTCTCGCTCGTCGGCCGGGCCGGTCGGTCGTGCGGGCGGGCCGGGTCGTGCGGCGGGTCAGCAGGGCAGCTTGGCCCGGATGCCGCCGGCCACGGCGGCCGGACGCGCCGTCGCCCGGACGGTACGGCCCATCACGGCGGCCTGGCGCTGCAGCTCGTGGGCCGAGTGCCGGCCGCGCCACAGCAGGGAGGGCGCGGCGCCGGTGTCGTCGGCCTCGATCAGCAGACCGCCCAGCATGGAGAGGTTCTTCAGGAAGTTGATGCGCTGCTGGGCGCGCTCGCCGGGGTCCTCGACGTCCCAGTAGCGGTGGCCCGCCAGCGTGGTCGGCACCAGGGTCGCCGCCAGAGCCAGGGAGGCGAGCCGGGGCATGCGGCCCAGGCCGAGCATGACACCGGCGACCACCTGGACGCCGCCGCTGAGCCGCACGGCCTGCTCGGTGCGCTCCGGCAGGACCGGCACACGCTCCCTGATCGCCTGCACGACGGGCTCGGCGAGCGGGGTCACGGCCTCGGGTTTGCGTACGGAGTTCATGCCTCCGACGACGAACATCGAGGCCAGCAGGGGACGACCGGCCAGACGCAGCAGACTCATGGCCTCTCCAGGGGTGAGGGGTACGCGGCGCTGGCCGGGTTCCCGAGTCGCCCGGAAGCAATCGAGCCGACCGGGTGAACCGGCCACGGCACGGCCGTGCGGCTCCCGGAACCGGCCGCGCCCGCGCCCGGAATCGGCCACGGCACGGCCGTGCGGTTCTCGGAACCGGCCCGCGGCGGACACCGGACCCGTTCGGCCGACCCGTCCGCCCGCCCCGTCGGGCACGCCACCGCCCCGCCGCGCGGCTTCGCAGGTTCCGCGGCCCGTTCCCGGGGCACCCGCCCCCGCATGGACGCCGACCGACGCCCCCCGCACCCCCTGTCCGACCAGACGCTCGCCCTCCTCGCCGGCGGCTACGCGTGGCTGCCGCAGCGCATGCGGGACAGCGGCGGCGAACCGGCGCTCACCACCCGCCTGATGGGCAAGCCGGTCCTCGCCGTGTGCGGACCGGACGCCGTGCGGTTCTTCTACGACGAGCGCAACGTGCACCGCCACGGCGCGATCCCCGGCCCCGTACAGGCCACCTTGTTCGGCCACGGGGCGGTGCACACCCTGGACGGCACGGCCCACCGCGAGCGCAAGGGACTGTTCCTGCCGCTGCTCGGAGCGGACCTGATCGAGGGCGTCGTCGAGCAGGTCGTCGCCGCCTGGGACGAGGGCGTCGCCGAGTGGGCCCGACGGCCGCGGGTCGTCCTGTTCGACGAGGCCGCCGTGGTGCTCACCCGCGGCGTCCACCGCTGGGCCGGCGTCCCGCTGCCGGACGCCGAGGCCGGCGCGGTGGCCCGCGACCTGATCGCCATGGTCGACGGCTTCGCCACCCCGGGTCCGCGCCACTGGCGGGCCCGGCACGCCCGCCGCCGCCAGGAGGAACGGCTGGCCCGCCTGGTGCGCGACGTGCGCTCCGGCCGGACCCCGGCCGCGCCCGGCTCCCTGCTGGAACGGGTCGCCGGGCACCGGGAGGGCGCGGGCGAGCGGCTGACGCCCGGGACGGCCGCCGTGGAACTGCTCAACATTCTCCGGCCCACGGTCGCCGTCAGCTGGTTCGCCGCCTTCGCCGCGCACGCTCTGCACCGCCTGCCCGGGCTGCGCGACCGGCTGCGCGGCGGCGACCCGGCCGAGGCCACCGCGTTCGCCCACGAGGTGCGCCGGTTCTACCCGTTCGCCCCCTTCCTCGGCGGACTGGCCGCCCGGGACCTGTCCTGGCACGGGCACACGGTCCCGCGGGGCGGGATGGTCCTGCTGGACGTGTACGGCCAGAACCACGACGCCGGCCTGTGGGGCGACCCGTACGCCTTCCGTCCGGAGCGCTTCCTGGAGCACCCGGCCGAACGCGACGAGCTGATCCCGCAGGGCGGCGGCGACCCGCGCACCGGTCACCGCTGCCCCGGCGAGGGCGTCGCCCTGGGCCTGCTGGAGAGCCTGGCGGTGCGGCTGGCCCGCCTGGAGTACGAGGTGCCCGCACAGGACCTGCGGATACCGCTGCGCCGCATCCCGACGCGGCCGCGCGACGGCTTCGTGATGAGCGGCGTACGCGCACCGGAACACCGCACGAACACATCGACCGACACCGAGAACGAGACGAACACCAAGGAGCCCCCGGCATGGGACACGGCGGAGACGTCATCCACGAACTGACCACCGACCACCGCGAGGTGGAGGAGATCTTCGCGCAGATCGAAGCCCTCCCGGTGGGGGACAAGAGGCGCAAGGACCTGGCCGACCAGGCCGTCATCGAACTGGTCCGCCACTCGGTGGCCGAGGAGATGCACCTGTACCCGGCGGTGCGCCGCCACCTGCCCGACGGGGACGAGATCGCCGACCGGGAGATCGAGGACCACTCCGAGGCCGAGCGGACCATGAAGGAACTGGAGGGCTGCGAGGCCGCCGACCCGCAGTTCGACGAGTTCATGGGCCGGCTGATGCGGGAAATCCGGGAGCACATCACGGACGAGGAGCAGAACCTCTTCCCCCGGCTGCGGGAGGCGGCGAGCCCGGAGGACCTGGAGGAGCTCGGCGAGAAGGTGCGCTCGGCGAAGAAGACCGCGCCGACGCGCCCGCACCCCTCCGCCCCCGACACCCCGCCCGGCAACAAGCTCCTGGCGCCCGGCGCCGGACTGGTCGACCGGCTCAGGGACGCGCTGTCCGGCCGCGGCAAGACCGGCTGACGCACCCGGCGGCACGCGCGCGGGACCGGGCGCCGGCCCCGCACGCGTGCCG
>NZ_BAABKC010000102.1:0-4477 GCF_039543625.1 Streptomyces similanensis
GCCTCCTCGCCCGGCGCCACCACCTGGTAGGTCTCCTTCAGGAAACCCGAGACGGCCGGCGCCCACACGTACACCGCCGCGTGGTGCCGGCCGCCGTCGGGGTGCGCGTCGCCGTAGAACTCCATGCACAGCTCCTCCCACGGGCCGGTCGACACCGGGTGGAAGCGCACGTCGCCCATGCCCACCGGACGGACCAGCCCCTCCTGGAGCATCTCCCGGTCCAGCTTCCAGCGGGCGAGCACCCGGCCGTCATGGCTGAACGCGGCCGTGACGGCGAACGGGTCGTCGGCGTCGTAACCGAGGTGCGCGAGCACAGGGAAACGGTCCGTGCCGCTCGCCTGCAACTGCACGACCAAGCTCCGGTGCACCAAAGAGTTCACGAGTGGGGCCCTCCGAGGACATCAGGACGTAGGGCCCTCTAGTACCCCCCGAACGCGCAAGATGCTCAGGCGAGCGGGTGAATCTCGGATCAGAGCGCCTTCCGCAGCGCGGGCAGCAGGGTCTTCGCCGACCAGTCGAGGAACGGCTCCTGGGCGTCCCCGCCGATCTGCACCAGGGCGACCTCGGTGAATCCGGCCTCGGCGTAGGGGCGTACGGCCTCGACGAACGCCTCCGGGTCGTCGCCGCACGGGATCGACCCGGCCACGTCGTCGGGGGTGACGAACTGGGTCGCCGAGTCGAACGAATCGGGGTGCGGCAGCTCGGAGTTGACCTTCCAGCCGCTGCCGAACCAGCGGAACTGGTCGTGCGCCCGCGCGATCGCCGCGTCCCGGTCGGTGTCGTAGCACACCGGCAGCTGGCCCACCCGCGGCTTGCCCTCGCCGCCGTGCCGGTCGAAGGCCTCGATCAGCCCCGGCTTGGGCTCGGTGGCGATGACCAGGTCGGCGAGGTGGCCGGCCAGCTCGCAGGACTGCTCGCCGGAGACGGCGATGCCGATGGGCGGCGGCTGGTCCGGCAGGTCCCACAGCCGGGCCGACTCCACGTCGAAGTGCGCGCCGTGCCGGGTGACGTGGCCGCCGCCGAACAGCGCGCGGATGATCTCGACGGCCTCCTCCAGGCGTTCGTGGCGGACGTCGACGGAGGGCCAGCCGCCGCCCACCACATGCTCGTTGAGGTTCTCGCCGGAGCCCAGGCCGAGCCGGAACCTGCCCTCGGACAGCAGCTGCACCGTCGCCGCCTTCTGCGCCACGATCGCGGGGTGGTAGCGGAAGGTCGGGCAGGTCACGTACGTCATCAGCGGGATGCGCGAGGTGGCCTGCGCGGCCGCTCCGAGGACGCTCCACGCGTACGACGCGTGGCCCTGGGAGCGCAGCCAGGGGAAGTAGTGGTCCGAGATGACCGAGAAGTCGAAGCCGACCTCCTCGGCCCGCACCACATGGCCGACCAGCTCCCGGGGCCCGGCCTGCTCGGTCATCATCGTGTATCCGATTTGCACCATGCGGCCCGAGTCCCCGCGCGGGCGCGGACGAAAACGGCCGACCGTGATCATCCTCCGTACGGCCCACACCGTACCCGGCCCCCGGCGCCCGGCCGGGCCGCGCCCCGGGCGGCTCAGCGCACCCCGAACCGCTCCGCCCAGTCCAGCACGTCCGCGACCGTCGCGTTGCCCCCGCACACCACCAGGCCGATCCGGGCGTCCGGACCGACCCGGTCCCGCACCCGGCGGGCGGCCGGCAGCAGACAGCCGGCGGCGGGCTCGGTCCACACCTTGGCGTGCTCGGCCAGCTCCAGGCAGCCCCGGACGGCCTCCCGGTCGGAGACCACCAGCACCTCCTCCACCAGGGCGGCGACGTGGTCGTAGGTCAGGCGCGACACCGAGGGAGCGCTCAGGGTGGTGACGACGGAGGACAGCTCCACCGGCACCGGACCGCCGGCCGCCAGCGCCCGGGACATGGCCTCGGCGCCCGCCGTCTCCACGCCCCACACCCGCACCCCGGGGCGCAGCGCGCGCAGCGCCGCGGCGACGCCCGCGATCAGTCCGCCGCCGCCGACGCTGACCAGGACGTCGGTCAGCTCGTCGGCGTCCCGGGCCAGTTCCAGACCGACGGTGCCCTGCCCGGCGATCACCACCGGGTCGTCGAAGGGGTGGACCAGGGTCAGCCCCTCCTCGCGCAGCCGCTCGGCCGTCGCGAACGCCTCGGCCATGCCGTCGGTCAGCCGCACCGACGCGCCGGCGGCCCCGGCGATCTCGACGGACCGCGCCGGGGCCGACGCCGGCATGACCACCGTGGCCTTCACGTCCAGGGCGGCGGCCATCACCGCGAGCGCGATCCCGTGGTTGCCGCCGCTGACCGCGACCACGCCCGCGGCCCGCTGCGCCGCGTCCAGCGACAGCAGCTTCGCCGTCGCGCCGCGCGCCTTGAACGAGCCGGTGCGCTGGAGCAGTTCGAGCTTGACGGTGACCGGGACGCCGAGCAGCGCGGACAGGCCGGGGCTCGGCGCCGTCGGCGTCCGCACCACGTGTCCGGCGATCCGCCCGGCCGCGGCTTCGATCTCCGAGATGCCGATCACAGCGGTTTCTCCCCTCGGCGCGGGGCTGGCGTCCGCACCACCCCGACCCTCACCCGGCGGGGGCGCCCCGGTCAAGATCCCGCGGCGCCTCCGGATCCGTCAGTGCTGCTGAGGCTTCTGCGCGGTGGCCTCGCTGGGCCGGACGACGACATGTCCCTCGCCCCGCAGCATCAGCTGCACCGCCTCGCCGGAGCCGCCGCGCAGCATCGAGCCGACCGACTGCGAGCGGTGCAGCGACGTCTGGAGCCGGGCGGTCCAGCCGACCACGGCGTCGGTGTCGACGTACACCGGCTGGTCGGGCGTGACCGGTATGACGAGCGGGTTGCCCTCGCACACCAGGCCGAGCCGGCCCTGTCCGGTGAACACGCTGTTGAACAGTCCGCCGCCCGCTATGCCCGAGCCCTTCACCGTCTTGATCTCGTACGCGAGCGAGGCGTCGAAGCACAGGACGTTGCGCCCGTTGACGGTGAACTCGTCGCCCGCGCCGATCTCGACGACGAAGACGTTCTGCGCCTCGTGCGCGAACCAGGCCTCGCCCCGCCCGCGCACCACCATGAGGGGGAGCCCCTCGCCGGTGACCGCGCGCTTGAGCATGCCGCCCACGCCCTGTCCCTTGCGTTCGAACCTCAGGTCGCCGCGGAAGGCCACCATCGCGCCCTGGCGGGCGAGCATCTCGCCGTCCACCGCGTACTTCACGCACTTGGCGTTCTCGACGTACATGCCCGGCGCGGTCGCGGGCCGTACCACGTGCTCACTGGAGAAAAGATCACCCTTCATCCGGGCATCCTGGCCCGGAAGGACTCCTTCCGCCAAGATCACTGTTCGAAGTCGTCGGCGCCCGCGGGGACGGCGGCAGTGGATTCGGCGGCGGCGGCGTTCGCCTTGGTCTGCTTGCCGCAGAACGCCGCCTCCAAAGTGGCCGGCATGGTGCTCTGCACGGTCGCGTTGTTGGAGGTGTTGGCGAGCGCGGTGAGGCTGCGCAGGCCGCCCGCGCTGGTGAACGCGTAGGTGTAGAAGCCCTGGACGACGCCCGTGTGCCCGTAGACCGAGACCCCGCAGGACAGGTCGCGGCGGCGCAGTCCGAGCCCGTAGGCCTGGCCGGGGCCGGCCGGCAGCCACTGGCGCATCTGGTCGAGTTGGGCGGCGGGCAGCAGCCGGCCGCCGAGCAGCGCCGACAGGAAGGTGTTCAGGTCGCGGGCGGAGGAGATCAGGGCGCCGGCGCTCTGCGCCCACGACGCGGTCTGGTCGGTGGCGTCCACCAGGGCGGCCTTCGTGTCGTCCGGGGTGAGGTAGCCGTGCGCGTGGCGGCCGGGGATCGTCGTGTCGGGGTGGACGTAGAAGGTGTCGGTCAGCTTCAGCGGCTCGATGATCCGCTGCTCGTACGCGGTGCGCACCGGGTGGCCGGTCAGCTTCTCGATGAGCGCTCCGGCCACCACGAAGTTGGTGTTGGAGTAGGAGTAGGCGGCGCCGGGCGCGTTGGTGCGCGGGTGCCGCAGCGACTCGGCCACCAGCTCCCGGTAGGTGAAGACCTTGGTGCGCACGGCCTCGAAGCCGGCCACGGACTGGGCGAACATGTCGTAGGTGTAGTCGTAGAGGCCGCTGCGGTGGCCGAGCACCTGGCGCACGGTGATGCGGTCGTCGGGCAGCAGCCCCGGCAGGTAGCGGTTCACGGAGGCGTCGAGGTCGAGCCTGCCCTCGGCGGCCAGCTGGAGCAGGACGACGGCGGAGAACGTCTTGGTGACGCTGCCGATGCGGAACCGGTCGGCGCTGTCCATCGCCTCGCCCGCGCCCCGGTCGGCGAGGCCCTCGACGGCGGTGTGGACGGTGGCGTGGTCGTCGTAGGAGGCGCGGTGGTCGTCGATGCGGGCCAGCGCGCCCGGCGCGCCCTGGGCGACGGCGGCGCGCAGCGCACCGGCGAGGGCCGCCGGGTCCGGCGCGGGCAGCACGGCGCGTGCCGTGCGGGCCG
>NZ_BAABKC010000103.1:0-970 GCF_039543625.1 Streptomyces similanensis
CGGGCAGCGCCTCGGCCGGCCCCGCGCCGAACGCCACGGCGACCGGCAGGGCCAAACCGCCGGCCGGCGGCGTGACCGGTCCGACGACCGCGCCCACCCCGCCCCCGGCCTCCCCACCGGCCGACCCGACCCCGAGCGGCGGGAGCGGCCCGACCGCGCCCGACCCGTCGGCGTCCCCGGGCGCCGGGAGCGGCGGCGGTGACAGCGGCGGCAGCGGTTCGGGCGGGGGCGGCGGCGCCGCGACCAACGCGCCCGGCACGGTCGCGGACGGTCCGAGCAGCCCGGTGCCGGTCACCGGCGAACCGGCGGCCGGCGCCTCCGGCTCGACAACGGCTCCCGGTCCGGCCACCTCGCCCGGCCCCACCGGCGTGCCGGCCGGCGACGCCGGGTCCGGCTCCGCCGCCGGCGTCCAGGTGACGACGACCGCCCGGACCGTGGCCTGATGGCCGGCCACGTCCGGCGCACCCGGCCCGGAAACGGACAGCCCGACGCCGCCCGCACGAGCGAGGGCGCCCGTTCGATCGACGCCGCTCAAGTGACTGATGCCGCTCAAGCGGCCGACGGGGCTCGCACGAACGGTGCTGCTCAAGCGGCCGACACCGCGCCGATATCCGGCACTGCTCAAGTGGCGTCCACCGGGCACGCGTCAGGCGCTGCCCATACAACCGACGCCGCCCAAGCGACCGGCGCTGACCAAGTGCCACCCGTCGCCCAGGCGATGGGCGAGGCGGCGTCGGCGGGTGGCCCGGAGGGCGTCCCCGGCGCGCGGACCGCGGGGACCGCGCACGCCGCGAAGGCCGCGCCCGGCGCGCGAGCCGTCCGCACCGCCCGTACCGCGCACGGCGCGAACTCCCGCCGTAGCGACCGCCGTTCGTCCCGTGCCCTTCGCCCCGGCGCCCGCCCCGAAGTCCGCCCCGGCGCCCGCCGGGGCCGCCAGGCCGCCCGCCCCGGCCCTCGAACCGGCGCCCGC
>NZ_BAABKC010000104.1:0-27839 GCF_039543625.1 Streptomyces similanensis
GGCGGCGCGCCGGGCCCCGGTGGGCAGCAGGCCCGCCGCGGCGGCCCGCGCCGGGCCGCCGCGCGGTCTGCCGCGGCTACCCATGGGCGCCGTCCGGGGCACCCGGCGCGGGCACGCGCGCGTACGCGGCGGGGCGGGTGATCCGGGACCAGTGGCCGGCGGGCCAGGCGATCCAGTCGGCCCGGCCGACGACGTTGCCGACCGGGATCATGCCGCCGCCCGGCGAGCCCAGGTGGTCGCGGGAGTCGCTGGAGTCGTCGCGGTGGTCGCCGAGCAGGAACAGGGTCCCCTCGGGCACGACGACGTCGAAGGGCACCGCGGAGGGGCGGTCGCCGGGGTGGAGGAACGTCGACTCGTCGACCGACCGGCCGTTCACCTCGATCCTGTCCTCCTTGTCACAGCAGACCACGTGGTCCCCTCCCACGCCCACGACGCGTTTGACGTAGTCGGAGTCCCCGAAGTACCCGGCGCCGTCGAAGACGACGACGTCGCCGCGGCGCGGCCCGGCTCCGAAACGGTACGCCAACTTGTTTACGAGAACGCGGTCGCCGATCCTCAATCCCGGCTCCATGGAACCGCTCGGGATCTGGAACGGCTGGGCCACGAACGCGTTGAGCGCGAGCAGCAGGGCCAGGCAGAGCAGCGCGGACAGGGTGATCCGCCCGCCGGGGAGCCGGTCGGCCAGGCGCGCCGGGAACGACGAACGCGACCGGCCCTGTCGGCCCCGTGCGTCCGGCATCTCATCGGATCCGGCGTCAGGGGGACGGCAGGAGCGGTCGCGCTCCATCGACTGTGCTTCGGTGTCCATCGGGGCGGAATGCTATCCGCCCCGGCCATGAACCCCGGAAGGCGCTCAGTTGTCGCGCTTCTCCTTGATCTTCGCGGCCTTGCCGCGCAGCTCACGGAGGTAGTACAGCTTGGCGCGACGCACGTCACCGCGGGTGACGAGCTCGATCTTCTCCACGATCGGGGTGTGCACCGGGAAGGTGCGCTCGACGCCGACGGAGAAGGAGACCTTGCGGACCGTGAAGGTCTCGCGCACGCCGGAGCCCTGGCGGCGGATCACGACGCCCTTGAACTGCTGCACACGGGAGCGGTTGCCCTCGATGACGCGGACGTGCACGTTGACCGTGTCGCCCGGGCGGAAGGCGGGGATGTCGTCGCGGACCGACGCGGCGTCGACGGTGTCGAGCAGGTGAGACATGTCTCTGCTTTCCTCGCTGATGCCACAGGTCATCAACGGAACTAGGAGTTCTGGGGTGGTGCCGCGCGGATCGGGGCGGGCGTCGTGTCCCCCTGTGGCAGGGGCGCACGCCGGACGGCGCACAGCAGCGGCCTATTCTTCCACGTCGTCGGCCCTGCGCCAAAATCGCCCGTACGGCTCGCCCTCGGGGTCCGGGGCCCAGCCCAGGATGGAGAGCATCTCGCGGTCCTTCTTGTCGAAGGCCCCGGGGGCGCAGCGCGCGACGAGGTCGGGCCGGTGGGCGGTGGTGCGCCGCAGGGCCTCGTCGCGGCGCCAGCGGGCGATCTTCCCGTGGTGGCCGCTGAGCAGCACGTCCGGGATGTCCCGGCCGCGCCACTGGGGCGGCTTGGTGTACACGGGGCCTTCCAGCAGGCTCGCCATGGCGCCGGGGGCGAAGGAGTCGTCGCGGTGCGACTCGGCGTTGCCGAGGACGCCGGGCAGCAGCCGGGCGACCGCCTCGGTGACGACCAGGACGGCCGCCTCGCCGCCGGCCAGCACGTAGTCGCCGATGGAGACCTCGTACACCGGCATCCGGGTGGCGTACTCGTCCATGACCCGGCGGTCGATGCCCTCGTAGCGGGCCGGGGAGAAGACCAGCCAGGGGCGCTCGGAGAGTTCGACGGCGAGGTCCTGGGTGAACGGCCGGCCGCTGGGCGTCGGGACGATCAGCGCGGGGGCGTGCGAGCCGCTCTCGTAGCCGTCGGCGAGGACGGTGTCGAGGGCGTCTCCCCAGGGCCCGGTCTTCATGACCATGCCGGGACCGCCGCCGTAGGGCGTGTCGTCGACGGTGTTGTGGCGGTCGTGGGTCCAGGCGCGCAGGTCGTGCACGTGCACGTCGAGCTGTCCGCGCGCGCGTGCCTTGCCGACCAGGGAGACGTTCAGCGGTTCGAGGTACTCGGGGAAGATCGTGACGACATCGAGGCGCATCAGGACGCGTCCCCGGCCTCGCGCGGCCCGGACTCGGCCGGCCCCTGCCCGTCCCCGGGCTCCCGCTCCGCCCCGTCCCCGGGCTCCCGCTCCGCCTCGCGTGCGGAGGCGATCTCGGCGCGGTCGTCGATCAGGCCCGGCGGCGGGGCGATGACGGCCCGCTGCTCCTCCAGGTCGATCTCGGTGACGATCGACTCGACGAAGGGGATCATCACCTCGCTGCCGTCGGGGCGTTCCACGATGAACAGGTCCTGCGAGGGCAGGTGCGAGATCTCGGTGATCCGCCCGACCGCCGTGCCGTCCTCGGTGACCACGTCGAGGTCCATCAGCTGATGGTCGTAGTACTCGTCCTCGTCCTCGGGCAGTTCCTCCGGGTCCACCTCGGCGATGAGCAGGGTGTTGCGCAGGGCCTCGGCGGCGGTGCGGTCGCCGACGCCCGCGAAGCGCAGCAGGAGGCGGCCGCTGTGGACACGGCCGGTCTCGATGGTCAGCGGGCCCGCGGCGGCGGGTTCGGTGGCGAGTACGGCGCCGGGCGCGAGCCTCAGCTCCGGCTCGTCGGTACGCACCTCGACGGTGACCTCGCCCTTGATGCCATGGGCACGGCCGATCCGTGCGACTACCAGCTGCACGTGTCCAGTTCTCCTGTCTGCTTTCCGCTCATGTTCCGCTCACGTATTCCGCGATGGTGCTCATGCGATTGTCCCGCTGACACGACTCGGGCCGGGGACGGCCGTAAGGCCCTCCCCGGCCCGAGCCGGTTGCGATATGCGTCAGCGGACGTGGTCCACGTCGACGAGGTCGACGCGGACACCGCGGCCGCCGATGGCGCCCACGACGGTGCGCAGCGCACGTGCGGTACGGCCGTTGCGACCGATCACCTTGCCGAGGTCCTCGGGATGCACCCGGACCTCCAGCACGCGTCCGCGACGCAGGTTGCGCGAGGCGACCTGCACATCGTCAGGGTTGTCGACGATGCCCTTCACGAGGTGCTCAAGCGCCTCTTCGAGCATGCTGCTCAGGCCTCGGTCGACTCGGAGGACTCGGCGGCGGCCTCGTCCTTCTTCTCGGCCTTCTTCTTCTGGGTGATCGCCTCACCCTTGCCCTCGTCGTCGCCGCCGAGAGCCTCGAACGACGGACGCGACGCCTTCTCCTGCGGCTGGAGCAGCGGCGCGGGGGCGGGCTCGCCCTTGAACTTCTGCCAGTCGCCGGTCTTCTTCAGGATGGCGAGCACGGGCTCGGTCGGCTGGGCGCCGACGGAGAGCCAGTACGCCACACGGTCGGCGTCGACCTCGATGCGCGAGGGGTTCTGCACCGGGTGGTACAGACCGATCTCCTCGATGGCCCGGCCGTCACGGCGGGTCCGGGAGTCGGCGATGACGATGCGGTAGTGAGGCGAACGGATCTTGCCCAGACGCTTCAGCTTGATCTTGACTGCCACGGGAGTGGGTTCTCCTGGTTTTGACGTGGTTGGGCACGGCGAGACGCCGCGTGGGGTTGCGGTACCCGAGTGCCCGACGGACGCGTCAGCCGGAGGAGAGAGGGGTCCTGTGCGGCTGTCGAGTACAGCTTGCCATTGTGCCACACCCCGACGTACCGATCGGGCGCGGGGCGGATCGCCCGTATGCGGGCAGGGCTGGGCGGCGCCCGGCACGACGGCTCCGCGGCCGGGCCCGCCGCTGCCGGGCCGGCCGGGTCCGTCGCCCCGGCGTGCCGCCTCGTGCGTCCGGCACCCACGAGATGCCGGACGCGGTCAGCCCGCCGCCGCTCCCACCGTCTCCGGGATCCGGAACGGCTTGCCGCACCCGCCGCACACGATCGGCGCCTGGGCGAGGACGGAGGGGACCACCCGTACGTTGCGGCCGCAGTCGCAGACCGCCTTGACCCGCACGCCGCCGCCGGAGGAGCCGTGGCGGGCGGCCGGGCCGCGGAAGGTGCGGCTGGTGTCGGCGGAGGTGGCCGCGGTGTGCGCCTTCAGGGCGCGCTGGAGGCGTTCCATGGTCGGGCGGTAGCGCCGCTTGGCCTCGGGGTTGAGCGTGACCAGGGAGAAGCCGCTGCTGGGGTGCGGTTCGTCGGGGTGGTCCAGGCCCATCTCCTCGGCGATGGCGAGGAACCGGCGGTTGTGGTAGCGGCCGGCGCGGGAGGTGTCGCGCACCCCGCGCGCGGCGGCGATGCCGTGGACTGCTTCGTGCAGCAGTCGCTCGAAGGAGAGTTCGTGCCCGCACGCGGACGACGACTCTCCGATCAGGGATTCCGGCGCGGCCAGATCCGGCAGTTCGGGGTGGTTCCGCTGAATGTCGGCCCACGCCTGCGCCAGTTCCGCTGCGAGAACAGGTGTTGTCTGTGTCGTGCTCACGTAATGACAACGAGCGTAGGTGCCGCCGTGTTCCTATTCCGGGGCATCCCAAATAATTTGCACGTACCCGTCAGTTGCCGCTGATGCGTCCTGACGAGGGCGGGTGCGCTGATCTGCGGAGAAGCCTCGCAGCTCGTATCAAGCTGGTGCGTAGTCCCGCGTACGCCGCGGCGTGTACCGCCCGGGACGCGCGGGGCGCGGGGCGCGGCAAGGGGCGTTTCGGCCGCTTTCGCGCGCGAACGCGTCACTCGCTCGGCGTGCCCGGCGCCCGTGACGTTACCGGGCCCGCTCCCCCGGTCCGGCACCGGCCCGGCCCCGGTCCCACCGGCCCGCCACCGGCCCGTCACCGGCCCACCATCGGGTGGCCCGGCCGGTGTCCGGAAACAGCTCGTCGAGGCTCCGGTTACCGGGATGTGAAATCTCGCCCCGCGCGCCCGAAACCGGCAATCGAGGGGCCCACGACCCCTGGACGCGGTGCGGAGCGGGGAGTTACCTGACATACGGGGAGTGCGAGCGTACGGCACGGGGGCCACGGAACCCGCACAGCGGCAACTCTCGGCGGATTGGGGCGCTTATCCATGACACCTACGCTCGTGCGTCAGCACGTGTCCCCGACGGGGCCCGGCCCCTGGGCGGACCCGCGTGCACGCGCGCGTGACTGGTCCGAGATCCAGGAGCGGATGCTGGTGCCGCTCCACGAGGCCGTGTACGAGCGACTGGAGGTGGGCGCCGGCACCCGGCTGCTGGCCCTGGGCTGCGGGTCCGGGCTGGCCCTGCTGACGGCGGCTGCCAGAGGGGCGGCGGTCACCGGCGCGGGCCCCTCCTGCCCCGAACGGCTCGCTCTCGCGCGCCGCCGCCTGCTGCCCCGGCCGGCAGGCGCGCCCGCGCGGGCGACCGTCCGGATCGTCGACGGGCCGCTCACCGACCTCCTCGGCGAGAAGACCCCGGACGGCGTCCCGGGGCCGCCGTACGACCTGATCACCGCGTTCGACCCGGTCGGGTGCCTGCCCGGCGACGGCGAACAGCTGAGCGAACTGCTGTCCGCGGCGGTGCCGCTCGCCGGGCGCGGGGCGGCCGTCGTGCTGGCCGGCTGGGGACCGCCGGAGCGGTGCGCCACCTCCTCGGTGCTGCGGGCCGTCGGCGGGCCGGAGGCCGCCCGCCCCGCCGCGCGCGACGGACTGGAGGACGTGGCCCGGCGCGCCGGTCTGCGGCCCGCCGGCTCCGGGCGGGTGGCCTGCCCGTTCGGCTACGCCGGTCTCGACAGCGCGGTGCGCGGCATGCTCTCCACCGGGCTGTTCGACGCGGCGGTCGAGGCGGGCGACGCCGGCCAGGTCGCCAAGGAGCTGGCCGAGGCCCTGCACGCCCACCAGCGGCCCGACGGCACGGTGTGGATGCCGAACGTGTTCCGCTACCTGATCGCGCTGACGCCCTGACCGCGCGGACGCCCCGACCGGGTCCCGGGTCGTGGTGGCCGGATCACGCCGGGTGCGCGCCGCGGCCGGGACCGTCCCGGTCGTCCGGACCGTCCCGGTGGTCCCGGCCGCCCCGGTGCTCCCGGCCCTCCTCGCCCCGGCCGTCCGGCTCGGGCACCGGCTCCGCCTCCGCCTCCAGGTCCTTCTTCAGGCGCGTGATCCCGGCCACCCGGTAGGCGTCGGCCTCCTCCAGGGTCTCGTTCTCCAGCAGGGCCGCTGCCAGCGCGTCCAGCTGAGGCCGGTGGTCGCGCAGCTTGTGGCACGCCTCCTCGTAGCACTCGTCGACGATGCGCCGCATCTCGGTGTCGATGGCGTCCAGGGTCTGCGGGGCGGCGGCGAGCCCGTACGCCTGCTGGGCGTCGTTCGGCAGCGCCGAGAGCCGGCCCAGGTGCTCGCTCATGCCCCAGCGGGCCACCATCCCGCGCGCGATGTTGGTGACCTGTTCGAGGTCGCTCTCGGAACCCGTCGTGATCACGTCGTAGACCACGTGTTCGGCCGCCATGCCGCCGAGCGCGCCGATGATCCGGCCGCGCAGGTACTCCTCGGTGTACGCGTACTTGTCGGACTCGGGCGTCGACAGGGTCACGCCGAGCGCCCGCCCGCGCGGCACGATGGTGATCTTGCGGACCGGGTCGGCGCCGGGCTGGAGCATGCCGAGCAGCGCGTGCCCGCTCTCGTGGTACGCGGTGCGCCGGCGCTCCTCCTCCGGCATCACCAGGGCGCGTTCCGCACCGAGCTGGACCTTCTCCAGGGCCTGGGAGAAGTCGGTCTGCGTGACCTCCCGCTGGCGCCGCTTGACCGCGAGCAGCGCGGCCTCGTTGGCGAGGTTGGCCAGTTCGGCGCCGGTCATGCCGGGGGTGGTGCGGGCCACCCGGCCCAGGTCGACGTCGGGGGCGAGCGGGATCTCCCGGGTGTGGATCCGCAGGATCGACTCGCGGCCGCCCCGGTCCGGCGGCGCCACCTGCACCAGCCGGTCGAAGCGGCCCGGCCGGGTCAGCGCCGGGTCCAGGACGTCGGCCCGGTTGGTGGCGGCCAGGACGATCACGCCCTCGGAGCCGGAGAAGCCGTCCATCTCGGTCAGGATCTGGTTCAGCGTCTGCTCGCGCTCGTCGTGGCCGCCCATCGACGCGCCGCCGCCGCGCGCCCGGCCGATGGTGTCGATCTCGTCGATGAAGATGATCGACGGGGCCACCTTGCGGGCCTCCGCGAACAGCTCGCGCACCCGCGAGGCGCCGACGCCGACGATCATCTCGATGAACTCGGACGCTGAGGCGGAGAAGAACGGCACCCCCGCCTCGCCCGCCACGGCCCGCGCCAGCAGCGTCTTGCCGGTGCCCGGCGGCCCCGTGAGCAGCACGCCGCGGGGCATCTTGGCGCCCATGCGGCGGTAGTCGTCGGGATGCTTGAGGAAGTCGACGACGTCGTCCAGCTCGCCCTTGACCTCGTCGATGCCGGCCACGTCGGCGAACGTGGTGCGCTGGGTGCCCGGCTGCAGCTCGACCGGCCGGGGCGGCGCCTTGCGGCCCAGCAGCCCGCCCGCGCCGCCGAGGCCCGCGCCGATCCGCCGGGCGAAGAAGACCCACAGCACCGCGAGGACCGCGATCGGCGCGAGCGACAGCAGCAGGTTGGACAGCAGTCCGCGCTCCTGCACGACCGGCTGCGCGGTCACCGTGACGCCGTGGCCGCTCAGACTCTGCCAGAGCCGGTCGTCCGCGAACGACGGCCGCTGGGTGCGGAACTTCGTGTACGTGCCGTGGCCGCCGGGCTTGGTCCGCGCCGTCTTCAGCTGGCCCTGGATGGCGTCGCCCTTGGCGTAGATCTTGCCGACGTTGCCCGTGTCGACCTGCCGGCTGAACTCGGTGTACGAGATCGTCGGCTCGCCGCCGCCGCTGTAGTAGCTCAGCCCGCCGTAGGCCAGCAGGAAGACGATCACCGCGGTGACCAGCAGACCCCACCATCTGCCGCGCATCCGGCGACCGCCGGGCCGCTTCGGCGGCTGGTCCGGCGTGCCCTCGGTGCGCCACGGCTGGTCCGGTGCCTTGCGTGGTGGCGCGGCGTTGCTCATATCTGGACGTTACGGCAGATAGCCGACCCTGGCACGCGCTGAGGGCGCCCCTTCCCCATGGAAGGGACGCCCTCGACGCCGTGACCGCGGGGGAACCGCTAGCCCATGAACTTCTTGAACTCGTCGGGCAGCTCGAAGTCCTCGGCGCCCTGCTGCGGCAGTCCGAGGGCGCCGCCGCCCTGGGCCGCGGCGGCGCGGCGCGCGGCCTCCTCCTGCTCCTGCTGCTTGCGCTTCATCGGGTTGCCCGAGCGCTGCTTGCCCTTGGCCTTCTTCGGCTGCTTCTTGGCGCGGCCGGGGCCGCCGCCCATGCCCGGGATCCCCGGCATGCCGGGCATGCCGCCGCCCTGGGCCATCCGGGACATCATCTTGCGGGCCTCGAAGAACCGCTCGACCAGGTTCTTGACGGCGCTGACCTCGACACCGGAGCCCTTGGCGATACGGGCCCGGCGGGAGCCGTTGATGATCGTCGGGTCCTGGCGCTCGCCGGGGGTCATCGACTTGATGATCGCGGCGGTGCGGTCGACGTCGCGCTCGTCGATGTTGTTGATCTGGTCCTTGATCTGCCCCATGCCGGGCAGCATCCCGAGCAGCTTGCTGATGCTGCCCATCTTCCTGACCTGCTCCATCTGGGACAGGAAGTCGTCCAGGGTGAAGTCCTGGCCCTTCTTCGACGCCAGCTTGGAGGCCATCTTCTCGGCCTCTTCCTGACTGAACGTCTTCTCCGCCTGCTCGATCAGGGTGAGCAGGTCGCCCATGTCGAGGATGCGGGAGGCCATCCGGTCCGGGTGGAAGGCGTCGAACTCGTCGAGCTTCTCCCCGTTGGACGCGAACATGATCGGCTTGCCGGTGATCTGCCGGATCGACAGGGCCGCGCCGCCGCGGGCGTCGCCGTCGAGCTTGGAGAGCACCACGCCGTCGAAGCCGACGCCGTCGCGGAAGGCCTCCGCGGTGTTGACCGCGTCCTGGCCGATCATCGCGTCGACGACGAAGAGGATCTCGTCGGGGCCGACCGCGTCCCGGATGTCCGCGGCCTGCCGCATCATCTCCTGGTCGATGCCCAGGCGGCCGGCGGTGTCCACGATCACGATGTCGTGGACCTTGGACTTGGCGAACTCGATGGAGTCCTTGGCGACCTTGACCGGGTCGCCCACGCCGTTGCCCGGCTCGGGGGCGTAGACGGCCACGCCGGCGCGCTCGGCGACGACGCTGAGCTGGTTGACGGCGTTGGGGCGCTGGAGGTCGCAGGCGACCAGCAGCGGGGAGTGGCCCTGCTCCTTGAGCCAGCGGCCCAGCTTGCCCGCCAGTGTGGTCTTGCCGGCGCCCTGGAGGCCGGCCAGCATGATCACGGTGGGCGGCTGCTTGGCGAAGCGCAGCCGGCGGGTCTCGCCGCCCAGGATGGTCACCAGCTCGTCGTTGACGATCTTGAGGACCTGCTGGGCGGGGTTCAGGGCCTTGGAGACCTCGGCCCCGAGGGCGCGCTCCTTGACGTTCTTGATGAACGTGCGGACGACCGGGAGGGCCACGTCCGCTTCGAGGAGGGCGATGCGGATCTCGCGAGCCGTGGCGTCGATGTCCGCCTCGGTCAGCCGCCCCTTGCCACGCAGGCTCTTGAAAGTCGCTGAGAGGCGATCGGAGAGAGTATCGAACACGGCGGCGTCGGTCCTCGGGGTAGGGGTCGTCTTGGGCTGCCCTCCAGGGTATCCGCCCCCGCAAGCGATTCGTTCCCGCCCGTCTCCGACGGAAGGGAACGAACCTCCGAAAGCGGGTCACCCCCGCAGCGTCTCCTCCAGCCGCCGGGCCACCGAGGCGGCCTCCTCGTCCGGGAGCGGGGTGCCGTCCAGGGCGGTGACGTAGAAGGCGTCCACCGCGTTGGCGCCCAGCGTGGAGACGTGCGCGCTGCGCACCCGTACCTTCGCGTCCTCCAGGGACTGGCCGAGGCGGAACAGCAGGCCGGGCGCGTCCTGGGCGCGGACCTCGATGACGGTGGCGTGCCGGGAGGCGGCCGGGGCGACCGTCACCCGCGGCGGGGGCGGCGGCACGCCGCGGCGGCGCGGATAGGCGGCGTCGCGCTCGGCGAGCCGGCCGGCGACGTCCAGGCTGCCGTCCAGCGCCCGGACCAGGTCGGCGCGGAGCCGGGCGGCCTGCGGCAGCGAGCCGTACTCGGCGGCGACGCGCCAGTTCAGCAGCAGGACGGTGGAGTCGTCGACGCCGTCGGGCAGTTCCAGGGAGCGCAGTTCGGCCGTGCGGACGGTCAGCCGGTGCACGGCGAGGACGCCGGCCACCGCGGGCAGCACTCCGGGCTGGTCGGGGACGGCGAGGAGCAGTTCGACGCCGAGGGGCTCGGGCTCGCGCGCGGGGTCCGCGGGGTTCCCGTCCTCGTCCGGGGCTCCGGCCTGGGGGCGCAGGGTGAGGACCGGGCCGCCGGTGCGGAATGCCTCGACGGCGAGCCGTTCCTGTTCGGCGGTGGGCGCGGCGGCCGGTTCCGGGGTCTCGGGCTCCTCGCCCGCGAGGAGGGCGGCGACCCGGCGGACCAGGTCGGCGACGAGGGAGGCGCGCCAGGAGGACCAGGCGGCCGGGCCGGTGGCCAGGGCGTCGGCCTCGGTCAGGGCGTGCAGCAGTTCCAGGGTGCCCTGGGCGCCGACCGTCTCGGCGACGGCGCGGACGGTGGCGGGGTCGTCCAGGTCGCGGCGGGTGGCGGTCTCCACGAGGAGCAGGTGGTGGCGGACGAGGGTGGCGAGCACGGCCGCGTCGGCGTGGTCGAAGCCGATCCGCCCGGCCACGTCGCGGGCGATGGTCTCGCCGGCCACGGAGTGGTCGCCGGGCCAGCCCTTGCCGATGTCGTGCAGCAGCGCGGCGGCGAGCAGCAGGTCGGGGCGGTGGACGCGGCGGGTGAAGCCGGCGGCGCGCACCGCCGTCTCGATCAGATGGCGGTCGACGGTCCAGACGTGGACGGCGTTGCGCTGCGGGCGGCAGCGCACCCGCTCCCAGTCGGGCAGCAGCCTGCTGATCACGCCCTCCGCCTCCAGGGCCTCCCAGACCTGGACGGTGGGGCGGCCGGAGCCGAGCAGGGTGACGAGCTGTTCGCGGGCCTCGGCCGGCCAGGGCGTGGGCAGCGGGCGCGCGGCGGCGGCCAGGCGCCGTACGGCGTGCAGGGAGAGCGGCAGTCCGGCCTGGGCGGCGGCGGCAGCGGCGCGCAGCGGGAGGACCGGGTCGCGTTCGGGGCGTGCGGTGCGGGCGAGGACGGCCTCGCCGTCCTGTTCCACGACGCCTTCGGCGAGCGGGGTCCGCTCGGCGGCGCTGGTCCTCCCGCCGCCGAGCAGGGCGCGCAGCCTGGGCCGCACGGCGCGCGCGGCCAGGACGCGGCCCACTTCGCGCCAGGTGACGTCGGCGGCGTAGGAGATGACGCGGGCGGCCTCGTAGACCTGGCGCAGCAGGGTGTCGGCGTCCAGGAGGCCGAGGTGTTCGGCCACCTGGTCCTGTTCCTGGAGGGCGAGCCGGTCGGTGGCGCGGCCGGTGGTCAGGTGGAGGGCGTCGCGTACGTCGAGCAGCCGGCGGCGGGCGGCGGCGAGGCCCTCGCGGGGGGCGTCGGCGAGCCAGGAGGCGGCGACGGCGCGCAGGGCGGTGGCGTCGCGCAGGCCGCCGCGGGCCTCCTTGAGGTCGGGTTCCAGCAGGTACTGGAGTTCGCCCTGGCGTTCGGCGCGCCGCGCGCACAGTTCCCGCAGTTCGGGCAGGCGTTTGGGGGCCTGGTTGCGCCAGTCGGCGAGGATCTGGGTGCGCAGCGCGGTGGTCAGGCCGCGGTCGCCGGCCAGGTGCCGGGCGTCCAGCAGGCCGAGCTGGACCTTGAGGTCGTCGGCGGCCGTCCTGCGGGCCTCGGCCGGGGTGCGGACGGAGTGGTCGAGGGCGAGCCCGAGATCCCACACGGGGTACCAGAGGCGGTCGGCGAGGGCGGCGACCGCTTCGGGGGCGGTGCCGTCGTGCAGCAGGAGCAGGTCGAGGTCGCTGCGCGGGGAGAGTTCGCCGCGACCGTAGCCGCCGACGGCGATCAGGGACACCCCGGGCAGGCCCTGGGCGGCCGCGGCGTGCAGGCCGGCCAGCCAGTCGTCGGTGAGGGCGGCGAGGGCGGCACGGCGCGGCGGCCCGGACCGCGCCTCCTCGGTGAGGAGGCGCAGCCGGGCCGCCGCGTAGCCGCTGGGTCCCGAGTCCTCTGCTTCGTTGCGCGTGTCGGTGTCCGTCACCCGGCGACTCCTGTCCTCGTGGCGCTCAGAGCGCGTCCGGGCCGCGTTCGCCGGTGCGCACCCGTACGGCCGTCTCGACCGGCAGGGACCAGACCTTGCCGTCTCCGATCTTGCCCGTCCGGGCCGCCTTGACGACGACTTCGATGAGCTGTTCGGCGTCGTCGTCCTCGGCCAGCACCTCGATGCGGATCTTGGGCACCAGGTCGACGGTGTACTCGGCGCCGCGGTAGACCTCGGTGTGGCCGCGCTGGCGGCCGTAGCCGCTGGCCTCGGTGACGGTGAGGCCGTGGACGCCGAAGGTCTGGAGGGCCTCCTTGATCTCGTCGAGCCGGTGCGGCTTGACGACGGCGGTGATGAGCTTCATGCGTCCACCTTCTTGCTCGGCTTGCTCTGCGTCGCGCCGCCCTGGGAGGCGGCGGTGGGCCCGGCGGAGATGACGCCGCCGCCGGCGCCGGTGAAGTCGTACGCGGTCTCGGCGTGCTCGGCGCGGTCGATGCCGGAGATCTCGTCGTCCTCGGGGACGCGCATCCCGATGGTCTTGTCGATCAGGAGGGCGAGGACGGCGGAGGCGATCAGCGAGTAGGCGAGGACCGCGAAGACGCCGGCGCACTGCTTCCAGAACTGGTCCAGGCCGCCGCCGTAGAAGAGGCCCTTGACGTCGGACTGGCCGGCGCCGCTGGCGAACAGGCCGATCAGCAGGGAGCCGATGACGCCGCCGACCATGTGGACGCCGACGACGTCCAGGGAGTCGTCGTAGCCGAACCGGTACTTCAGGCCGACCGCCATGGCGCACAGGACGCCGGCGATGACGCCGACCGCGATCGCGCCGAGCGGGGAGACCGCGCCGCCGGAGGGGGTGATGGCGACCAGGCCCGCGACCGCGCCGGAGGCGGCGCCCAGGGTGGTGCACGCGCCGTGCCGGATCTTCTCGTAGCCGAGCCAGGCGAGCATGGCGGCGGCGGTGGCGACCTGGGTGTTGACGAACATCAGCGGACCGACGCCGTCGTCGTTGCCGAGCCAGGAGCCGGCGTTGAAGCCGAACCAGCCGAACCACAGCAGTCCGGAGCCGAGCATGACCAGCGGGAGGCTGTGCGGGCGCATCGGGTCCTTGCGGAAGCCGACGCGCTTGCCGATGACGAGGATCACGCCGAGCGCCGCCGCACCGGCGTTGATGTGCACGGCGGTGCCGCCGGCGAAGTCGATCACGCCGAGGTCGAAGGCCCAGCCGCCGGTGCCCCAGACCCAGTGGGCGACCGGGAAGTACACGATCGTGGCCCACAGCACCGTGAACAGCGACCAGGCGGTGAACTTCACCCGGTCGGCCAGGGCGCCGCTGATCAGGGCGGGTGTGATGATCGCGAACATCAGCTGGAAGACGGCGAAGACGAAGACCGGGATGGTGTAGCCGGGCCACAGGTCCGTCTTGCCGATCCCGCCGAAGCCGACGTAGTCGGAGCTCCAGCCGACGAGTGAGCCGTGGTCGGTGCCGAAGGCCATGGAGAAGCCGTAGAGGACCCAGAGGATGGTGATGATCCCGAGGCTGATGAAGCTCATCATCAGCATGTTGAGGGTGCTCTTGACGCGGACCATGCCTCCGTAGAAGAAGGCCAGACCCGGGGTCATCAGCATCACCAGGGCGGAACAGATGAGCATGAAGCCTGTGTTGGCGGACGACAGCTTGGGTGCGTCCGCCGCAAGCATGATGGCTGGTGCCATCGGCGTCTCCTCGTCTTGGGTACGGCCCCGTGCGGGCGAAGCCTTGCGCGGTCCGGGAAGCGATTCCCGGCCAGGAGGGGTGGGCCGGTTATGCGCCATGAGATTGGCGCAGCGCGGTTTCGGTGGGCGCCCCCCGTTGTTTCGCGGGGGTGACGAAGGAGCCTGCCGTGTTACGCGTCGGTGAATCGCGGGTGTGGGCCGGTGCACGGGCGGGTGCGGGCCGGCCGGGGCACCGGGCCACGGGGCGGAGGAGACGAAACCGGCCGCGGCGGCCTTCCGATGACCTGGCGGGGGAGCCGAGTCGGGCAGTTCGGGAGGGCCGGCCGCGGCCGGGGTTCTCGGGGTGGCACCGGCGTCTCAGCCGGTTTCGGCGGTCTCCGGTAACTCGGCGGCGAGCTGCTCGGTGAGGTCGATGACCTCGCTGAGGTCGCCGAAGTCGCGTACGGCGTTGTCGACGGTCTTGCGGATGCGGGTGTTCACGCGCTCGGAGCGGACCTTCTTGGCCACCTTCATGGCCTGGGTGACGTACTCGGTGCTGTGCTCGGGCTCGCGCTGGAGCAGGTGGACGGTGGCCATGCCGATGAGGTTGAGCGCGTAGGAGCGCTGGTGCTCGGCGTCCTCGGCGAACAGCCGCACGGCCCGCTCCATCAGGGGCTGGGCCAGGGAGGCATAGGCGGGGCTGCGGCCGGCGACGTAGGCGAGGTCGCGGAAGGAGTGGCTGTTCTCGCCGTGCAGCTCGGCCTCGGAAAAGAAGCGGATCCAGTCGGGGTCGGGCTCGTCCCATTCCTCGGCGTCGGCGAAGGAGTCCTCGGCCATCCGGACCGCGCGCTTGCAGCGGCCGGGCTGCCCCATGTTGGCGTAGGCGCGGGCCTCCATCGCATACAGCATCGACTGGGTGCGCGGGCCGGCGCAGTCGCGGCTGCCGTACTGGGCGAGGTGGATGAGTTCCAGCGCGTCGTCGGGGCGGCCGAGGTGGATCATCTGCCGGCTCATGCTGGACAGCACGTAGGAGCCGAGCGGCTTGTCGCCGGCCTCCTTGGCGGCGTGCAGGGCGAGTACGAAGTACTTCTGCGCGGTGGGCTGGAGTCCGACGTCGTAGCTCATCCAGCCGGCCAGTTCGGCCAGTTCGGCGGCGACCTTGAACAGGCGCCGGGTGGTGGCCTCGGGCTGGGGCTCCTGGAGGAGGTCGGTGACCTCGTGCAGCTGGCCGACGACCGCCTTGCGGCGCAGGCCGCCGCCGCACTGGGCGTCCCACTGCCGGAACATCTTCGTGGTGGTCTCCAGCAGCTCCAGTTCGGGGCGGGAGAGCCGGCCGGGGCGGCGGGAGGCGGCGGCCGGTTCCGGCTCGCGCGCCGGGGCCGGGGGCGTGGGCACGAGCCAGCGCTGCAGCGGCTCGATCAGGGACGGGCCGGCGGAGAGCGCCAGCGAGGTGCCGAGGAAGCCGCGCCGGGCCAGCATCAGGTCGCTGCGGGAGAACTCGCTGAGCAGCGCCACGGTCTGCGGGCCGGTCCAGGGCAGGTCGACGCCGGTCACGGAGGGTGCCTGGCGGGCGGTGCGCAGGCCCAGGTCCTCCACCGAGACCACGCAGCCGAAGCGCTCGGAGAACAGCTCGGACAGGATCCTCGGGATGGGCTCGCGCGGGTTCTCGCCGTCCAGCCAGCGGCGCACGCGGGAAGTGTCGGTGGAGATGTGGTGGGCGCCCAGCTGCCGGGCCCGGCGGTTGACCTGGCGGGCCAGCTCGCCCTTGGACCAGCCGCTGCGGACGAACCACGAGGAGAGCAGTTCGTTCGGTCGCTTGTCCCCGCTCGCAGTGTTCGTCCCGCCACCGCCGTTGCCGCTCACTGGAACGCCCCCATTCCTGAGACCACTTGTCACCGAGTGCGCCAAGCCCTATCAGAATGCCGGTCGGCTCCGCTGTCCGTCCGTCGCTTCTCAGCCGTCGAACGGGAAGGCGACTTGCCTCCGGCATACCCACGAGTGCATGGACCCCCGGGACTCGTGCACTCACAGTAATCCCACGATCACCGTGATGACCATGGCGGTCCAGGAAACGCCACCATTCGCCACCCCTTCGAATGAACTCTCGGCGGCCACGACGCGATTCACTTGACATCACACGTCCACGACGGGGTGGAACGGTGCACGGGACGGCGCGCGTCGACGACCGCACCACCCCGCATGCCCCTGAGCGCCGTCTGAACGCCGCGAGGCCGGGGATGGGACAGGGAGACGGAGAGTCACCGACCGCATCCGCCGCGTAACCATCGGGGCGGCGGACCCGTTGGAGGGGGCATGGGGTTCACCATCGGCGGCATGCGCGAGATCCGTTCCGGCACGCGACGCCGCGGCCGGCCGTACCGCTCGTCGGAGTGCACGGCGGTGGCCGAGTACACGGGGCTGTGGGGCTGGGACGTGGCGCCCGGCGCGCGGGCCGTCGGCCGCGCCTGCTCGTGCGGCCGCTCTAACTGTCCGGCGCCCGGCGCGCACCCGCTGGAGTTCGCCCCCGTCGTCCCGGCCGGCTCCACGCTGGACGAGGTCGCCGCGGCGTGGGCCGAGGTGCCGGGGGCCGCGGTGATGCTGGCGGTCGGGCGGGCGTTCGACGCGATCGAGGTGGCCGAGCCGACCGGGCGGTGCGCGCTGGCCCGGATGGAGCGCATGGGCCTGCCGCTCGGCCCGGTGACCGTCTCCCCCGACGGCCGCGCCCACTTCTTCGTCGCCCCCGGGGCCGCCGCCGAGCTGCCCGGGCTGCTCTACCGGATGGGCTGGGACGACCCGGCCGCACTCGACCTGCGCGGTCTCGGCCCGGGTGCGCACCTGACGGCCCCGCCCTCCGACCGGGGCGGCCGCGGCCCGGTCCGCTGGCTCAGGCCGCCCGCCCTGGACACCGCCAACCCGCCGGAGGCCCGGCTGCTGCTGGGCACCCTGGCGTACGTGGCGCACCGCTCACGGGCGTAGCCCGCGCGTCCCGCACCCGGCCCGCTCATACGACAGCGCCCGTCCCCCGTGGTTCCGGGGACGGGCGCTGTCGTACGCGATGACGGCCGGTCAGTCGCCGATGAGGGCGTCAACGAACGCCTCCGGCTCGAACGGCGCGAGGTCGTCCGCGCCCTCGCCGAGCCCGATCAGCTTCACCGGGACGCCCAGCTCGCGCTGGACCGCGACCACGATGCCGCCCTTGGCGGTGCCGTCCAGCTTGGTCAGCACGATGCCGCTGATGTCCACGACCTCGGCGAAGACCCGCGCCTGGACCAGGCCGTTCTGCCCCGTGGTGGCGTCCAGGACGAGCAGCACCTCGTCCAGCGGGGCGTGCTTCTCGACCACCCGCTTGACCTTGCCCAGCTCGTCCATCAGACCGGTCTTGGTGTGCAGGCGGCCGGCGGTGTCGATGAGCACCACGTCGACGCCCATCTCCTTGCCCTCTTTCACCGCGTCGAAGGCGACGGAGGCGGGGTCGCCGGCCTCCGGGCCGCGCACGGTGTGGGCGCCGACCCGCTCGCCCCAGGTCTGGAGCTGGTCGGCGGCGGCGGCGCGGAAGGTGTCGGCGGCGCCGAGGACGACGGTGCGCCCGTCGGCCACCAGGACGCGGGCGAGCTTGCCGGTGGTGGTGGTCTTGCCGGTGCCGTTGACGCCGACGACCATCACGATGCCCGGCTTGCGGCCGTCCGGCTCGGTGCGCACGGTGCGGTCGACGTCGGTGCCGACCAGCGTGAGCAGCTCCTCGCGCAGCAGGGTGCGCAGTTCGGCCGGGGTGCGGGTGCCCAGGACGCGGACCCGTTCGCGCAGCCGCTCGACCAGTTCCTGGGTGGGCTGCACGCCGACGTCGGCGGTCAGCAGGGTGTCCTCGACCTCCTCCCAGGTGTCCTCGTCGAGGTGCTCGCGGGACAGGAGCGTGAGCAGCCCCTTGCCCAGGGCGTTCTGCGACCGGGAGAGGCGGGCGCGCAGCCGGACCAGCCGGCCGGCGGTCGGCTCCGGCACCTCGATCGCGGGCGCCGGGATCTCCTCGACGACGGGCGGCTCCTCCACGACGACGGGAGAAGACGCGTCGGGCAGGTCCACCTCCTCGATCGTCCGCCGCGTTTCCTCGCGCGGCGTCTCGGCCTCTTCGCCGACGTGCGGCTCGGCCGGAGGAGCGGTGATGTCGGGCGGGCTGGGCGGAGGCGGGGGCAGCGGCCTGCGGCGCCGGCTGCCGACGACGAGCCCGCCGAGCGCACCGAGCACCACCACGGCGATGACTACAGCAAGGATGATGGTTTCCATAACGCGTCCAGTATCAGCCATGGGTCCCGGCCGCAGGCGGCTTGTGGCTTCCGCCGGGAGACAAAGGCCACCGAATGCCCTGAGTCGGATCAAAGTACGATGGTGTGGAATGCGTCCGTACGCGTAGAGTCCCGACGTCGCCGCCCTTTTCGCCGGCGGCCCCCTCCCCCCACGAACAAGGCCGGACCCTTCTTCATGAGCAAGACCGCCGAGACCGAAGGCGCGCTCGAAACCCGTGGCATCGAACAGGTGCCCGATCGCGAGCGTACCGCCAGGACCCGTGAGCTGTTCCCCACCTGGGTCGGCGCCAACATCAGCGTGCTGCTGCTCACCATGGGCGCCAGTCTCGTCGTGGCGTACCACCTGAACTTCTGGCAGGCGCTCGTCGTCGCCGTCGCGGCGCCCGCCGTCTCCTACGGCCTGGTCGGGTTCATCGGAATCGCGGGCAAGCGGGGCGGGGCGCCGGGCATGGCGCTGTCCCGCGCGGTCTTCGGGCAGCGCGGCAATCTGCTGCCCGGCGCGCTGATCTGGGTGGCCCGCTGGGGCTGGGAGACGATCAACGCGGTGACCGGCGCGTACGCCGTGCTCACCATCCTGAAGATCTGCTTCGGCGTGCGCGGCAACGGCGTGCTGGACCTGGTGACGCTGCTGGTGTTCGTGATCGCCACCTTCGCGATCTCCGGGCTCGGCATCACCGCCGTGCAGAAGTGCAACAAGTACGCGACCTACCTCTTCGGCCTCTTCTCGGTGCTGGTCCTCGGCTACCTGGTCGTGGACACCGACTGGTCGGCGGTGTTCGGGCACTCCGCCGGGTCCACGGCCTCGGTGATCACCGGCATCGGCATGATCGCGGCGGGCGGCGTGAGCTGGATCCCGACCGCGCCCGACTTCACCCGCTACCTGCCGCGCACCGCCTCCTCCCGGGCGATCGTGGGCCATTCGGTCGGCGGCGCCGGCATCGTCGTGCTGCCGATGGTGCTGATGGGCGCGGTGATGGCGGTCTCCACGCCCGATCTGGCCTCGGCCGCCGACCCGGTCTCCTTCCTCGGCGAGATCCTGCCGACCTGGATCGCGGTGCCGTACCTGCTGATCGCGCTGATCGGCATGCTGCTGATCAACTCGATGTCGATGTACTCGGCGGGCTTCACCGCGCAGACCCTCGGCTTCAAGGTGCCGCGGCACTGGGCGGTCTCGGTCAACGCCGTGATCTCGCTGGCCTTCGGCGGGGTGCTGATGCTGGTGGCGACGAGCTTCATGGGCTCGTTCATCGCCTTCCTGTCGCTGCTCGCGGTCGCCTTCTCCGCCTGGGTCGGCGTCTTCGGCGCGGACATGCTGCGGCGCACCGAGTACGACGGCCGCGCGATGGCCGACACCACGCGCACCAGCGCCTACTGGTACCGGGGCGGCTTCTCGCCGGCCGCGGTGGCGGCGTGGGCGATCGGCCTGGCCGCGGGCCTGATGTTCACCACCTCGGACTGGTTCACCGGCCCGCTCGCCCGGGGCAACGTCATCGGCGAGTACGGCCTCGGCTGGGTCGCCACGATCGTCGTCTCCGGCCTGCTGTACCTCGTGCTGCCCAAGCCGGCCGTGGCGCCGCCGGCCGCGCCGGACGCCGGGGAGCGCGCCGAGGCGCCCGAGGCGCTGACGGTCTGAGCCCCACGCGCGTCCACCCTGTGCCGAAGTCCCCCTCCACCTGACCGGAGGGGGACTTCCGTGTGCGAGGACCGATATCGCGTGGCTCCCGGGCGGCGGTGCGTGCTGGACTGCTGCCATGGCGTTGTCGGTGGAGGTCTTCGTCCGGGAGCCGGACGGGGAGATGCGCATCCTGGACGTGCCGGACGACGTGTACCGCTCCGGCGGTTTCGAATCCTGGCGTACGACGGTGTGGGGATCGGAGTTCGTGCGTTCGCTGGGCGCGCGGTACCTGCCGGTGCTGGCCGAGGACGACCTGGTGGTCGAGGCCGGGGAGGTGCCGGAGCTGCTGCGCGAGGTCGCCCTGCTGCGCGGCCGGCTGGACGAGGTCGCGCTGCGGACCGGGCGGCCGCGGACGGTCGAGGAGCACCGGCACGAGCTCGATATCCGGCTCCGGATCATCGAGGACAGCGCCCGCGAGGCCCTGGTGATCGGCGGCGGCGTCCTCATCTGGTGACCGGCGGCGGCCTGCCGCACCCCCGTGCTCCGGTGACCTGCGGCGGCCCGCCGCGCACAGCGTGCGAAACCGCCGCCCCCGTCCGGTCGTGGACCGGGCGGGGGCGGCGGCGGGAACGAGGAGAGGGGCAGCGGGGGGATGGGCCCGTCTCCTCGGGTTCTCGGGGGCGCGGCCGTTCTGGGCGGCGCGGCCCTCGGGGCCTCAGCCCATCTCCTCCAGTGCCTTGCCCTTCGTCTCCTTGACGAACTTGAGGACGAACGGGATGGAGAGCGCGGCGAAGACCGTGTAGATGACGTAGGTCCCGGAGAGGTTCCAGTCGGCCAGCGACGGGAAGCTCGCGGTGATGGCCCAGTTGGCGATCCACTGCGCGGAGGCGGCCACGCCGAGGGCGGCGGCCCGGATGCGGTTGGGGAACATCTCGCCGAGGAAGACCCACACCACCACGCCCCAGGACAGGGCGAAGAAGAGGACGAAGACGTGGGCGGCGATCAGGGCGACCCAGCCCTGGGCGGCGGGCAGCTTGCCGTCGACCAGCGGGTGCGAGAAGGCCCAGGCCTCCAGCGCCAGGCCGATCACCATGCCGACCGAGCCGACCAGGGCGAGCGGCTTGCGGCCGACGCGGTCCACGAAGATCATCGCGATCACGGTGCCGACGATGTTGATGATCGAGGTCGTGAACGAGTAGAAGAAGGACTGCGACGGGTCGACGCCGACGGACTGCCACAGCGTCGAGGAGTAGTAGAACGCGACGTTGATGCCGACGAACTGCTGGAACACCGACAGGCCGATGCCGATCCAGACGATCGGCTTGAAGAAGAAGCCGCCGCCGAGCAGGTCCTTGAAGGTGGACTTGTGCTCGCGCTTCATCGCGGTCTCGATCTCGTGCACGCGCGCGTCGAGGTCGACGTCCTTGCCCTCGACCTCCGCGAGGATCTCGCGGGCGCGCTCACGGCGGCCGACGGAGATCAGGAAGCGCGGGGACTCGGGGATGGCGAGGGAGAGCAGGCCGTACAGGACGGCGGGTACGACCATGACGCCGAGCATGACCTGCCAGGCCTCCAGGCCCATCAGCTTGCCGCGCTGGTCGCCGCCGGCCGCGTTGAGCAGGCCCCAGTTGACCAGCTGCGAGATGGCGATGCCGACGACGATCGCGGCCTGCTGGAAGGAGCCGAGCCGGCCGCGGTAGGCGGGCGGGGAGACCTCGGCGATGTAGGCGGGGCCGATCACCGAGGCCATGCCGATGGCGAAGCCGCCGATGACGCGCCACATGGCGAGGTCCCACAGCGCGAAGGGCAGGGCCGAGCCGACGGCGCTGATGGTGAACAGCACGGCGGCGATCTGCATGCAGCGGATGCGGCCGATGCGGTCGGCTATGCGGCCGGCGGTCGCGGCGCCGATGGCGCAGCCGATCAGCGCGATGGCGATGACCTGCGCCAGCACGGCGGAGCCGACGTCGTAGCGGTCCCGGATGGCCTCGACGGCGCCGTTGATCACGGAGCTGTCGTAGCCGAAGAGGAAGCCGCCCATGGCCGCCGCCGCGGCGATGAAGATGACGTGCCCGAGATGATCGGGGTGAGCCGTGGCTCCTGGCCTGGGTGCCTGCGCTGTGCTGGTCACGTGTACTCCTCGGGCACACCGGCAACGCTGCCGGGGTGGGGGGTCAGCCCTACAGGCCGCGAGACCTGAAGGTAAAAGCAACGTTGCAGAGACTATGCCTTCAATACCCGAAGTCAATAGTTCAACTGCTGTGAGTTTGACCTACCCGCGTGGCGCGCTTGCGTTCAAGTGTTGTAATCAAGTAGCGGACAAGGTCCGTCTACCCCGAAGTCATGGGTACACGCGGGAGCCGTTCACGAAACGGACACGAGCGCCCGACCGGCCGAGCGGTCCCGGTGGCGCGGTCCCGGCGGAGCGGTCCCGGCCGGCGCGACCGCCGCCCCGGCTCCCGCCTTCCGGTCAGCGCAGGCGCTGGCTGATGACCTTCGACACGCCGTCGCCCTGCATGGAGACGCCGTACAGCGCGTCGGCGACCTCCATCGTGCGCTTCTGGTGCGTGATCACGATCAGCTGGGAGGCCTCCTGGAGCTCCTGCATGATCCGGATGAGCCGCTGGAGGTTGGTGTCGTCGAGGGCGGCCTCGACCTCGTCCATGACGTAGAACGGGCTCGGCCTGGCCTTGAAGATGGAGACCAGCAGGGCGACGGCGGTCAGCGAGCGCTCGCCGCCGGAGAGCAGGGACAGCCGCTTGACCTTCTTGCCCGGCGGGCGCGCCTCGACGTCCACCCCGGTGGTGAGCATGTTCTCGGGATCGGTCAGCACGAGCCTGCCCTCGCCGCCGGGGAAGAGGCGGCCGAAAACTCCCTCGAACTCGCGTGCGGTGTCCCGGTAGGCGTCGGTGAAGACCTGCTCGACGCGCTCGTCGACCTCCTTGACGACCTGGAGCAGGTCGGCGCGGGTCTTCTTGAGGTCGTCCAGCTGTTCGCTGAGGAACTGGTGGCGCTCCTCCAGCGCGGCGAACTCCTCCAGGGCCAGCGGGTTGACCTTGCCGAGCTGCTGGTAGGCGCGCTCGGCGGCCTTGAGCCGCTTCTCCTGTTCGGCCCGCACGAAGGGGCGGGGGCGGTTGCGGGGGTGGTCGCCCGCGGCGGAGCCGCTGTCGGACGCAGTCTCGGGCAGCTCCTCGCCCTCGGCCGGCAGCGAGGGCGGCACGAGCTGGTTCGGCCCGTACTCCGCCATCAGGACGGCCGGCTCCACGCCCAGCTCCTCCAGGGCCCTGGCCTCCAGCTGCTCGATCCGCATCCGCTTCTCGGCGCCGAGCACCTCGCCCCGGTGCACGGAGTCGGTGAGCTTGTCGAGTTCGCCCTTCAGGCCGCGGCCCTCGGCGCGGGCGGCGGTCAGCTCCTGCTCGCGGCGGGCCTTGGCGGCCTCGGCGGCGGCGCGCTCCCGCTCGGCGCGGGCGAGGGAGACCTCGACGTGCGCCAGCAGCTGCCGGGCGCCGGAGGCGACGGCCCCGGCGACGGCCGCCTCGTGGCGCAGCCGGGCGCGCCGCTGCTCGGCCCGCGCGCGTGCCTCGCGTTCGGCACGGGCGGCGCGGTCGAGGGAGTCGGCACGGCCGGCCAGCGACTTGACCCGTTCCTCGTGGGTGCGGGCCTGGAGGCGGGCCTCCATCTCGGTCTGGCGGGCGTTGGCGCCGTCCGCGGCGAGCCGGTCCCGTACGGAGGTGTCGGGTTCCTCCTCGACGGGCGTCTCCTCGGCGACGGCGAGCCGTTCGGCGAGTTCCACCACGTCCTGGAGCGCCCGGTCCAGTGCCTCCTGGGCGCGGGCGGCGGCGGCCGTGGAGCGTTCGGCCTCGCCCGCGGCGCCGCGTGCCTGGCCGGCGAGCCGGCCGAGCTGCTGGGCGACCGCCGACTTCTCCCGGTCGGCGGCGCGCCGCCGCTCCCCCAGTTCCTCGGCCAGCGCGGCGCACTCCGTACGCCGCCGGCCGGCCAGCCGCTGGGCCTCGGTCAGCTCCTCGCACCGCACGTCGAGTCCGGCCAGTTCGGCGGCGGCCTCGTCCACGGCGGCCCGTACCTCCAGCAGGCTGGGCGCGCCGGCCGAGCCGCCGTGCGCGAAGTGCGCCCCGAGCAGGTCGCCCTCGGCGGTGACGGCGGTGAGGCGGGGGTGGGCGCGGACCAGGTCCTCGGCGTCCTCCAGGGTGCCGACGACGACGATGCCGTGCAGCAGGCGGCGCACGGCGGGCATCAGCTCGGCGGGGCCGTGCACGAGGTCGGCGGCGAAGGGGTGCCCGACGGAGGCGGCGGGGCCGCCGGCTCCGTCGGTCGCGGCCGGGTCCTCGGGCGCGTCGGCCAGGAGGAGGGCGGCGCGGCCGGCGTCCTGTTTGCGCAGCAGGCGCAGGGCGTCGGCCGCGGCGGCCGGGTGGGCGACGGCCAGGGCGTCGGCGGCGGTGCCGAAGGCGGCGGCGAGGGCACTCTCGTGGCCGGGGGCGAGGGTGAGGAGTCCGGCGGCCGGGCCGAGCAGGCCGGTGAGGCGGTCGGCGGCGTCGAGCAGGGCGCCGGTGCCGTCCTTGCGGCGCAGGCCCAGGGCGAGGGCGTCGTGCCGGGCGCGGGTCGCCGCGCGTTCGCGTTCGGCGGCGGTGAGCGCCTCGCGGGCGGCGGCCGAGGCGGCCTCCGCCTCGGCCAGCGCCGTCCTCGCCGCCTCGTGCCGTCCGGCGAGTTCGTCCTCGTCCGCGTCGAGGCCGTCGACCTCGGCCCGCAGCGCCTCGTACTCCTCCTGGGCGTGCACGGCGCGGTCCTGGGCCTCGTCGCGGGCGGCGGCCAGGCGGTCGATCTCGGCCTGGGCGGAGGCGGCGCGGGAGCGGGCCGCGTTGACTTGGCCGGCCAGCCGGGCCAGTCCCTCGCGGCGATCCGCGATGGCGCGGGCGGCGTCCTTGAGGCGGCGCTCCTCGGCGGCGAGTTCGCGTTCCAGGTCGGAGCGGTGGGCGACGGTGTCCTCCAGCGCCCGCTGAGCGGCCTCCAGGGCGGCCTCCAGCTCGGCTTCCTGCTCGCGGACGCGGGCGGCCTCGCGCTCCAGGTCCTCGGGGTCGCGGCCGCGCCGCTCCTCGTCGGGCGCGGAGGTGGCGCTCCTGACCCGGGCGTCGGCCAGGGAGACGGTGCCGCGGACGCGTTCGGCGAGCTGGGACAGCTCGTACCAGGTCTCCTGGGCGCGGGTCAGGCGCGGGGTGAGGCGGCGTACCTCGTCCTCCAGCCGGGCCTCGCGTCCCAGTGCCCCGGCCAGCTCCTGTTCGGCGGCCTCCTTGCGTTCCTTCAGGGCGGCCTCGTCGGCGATCTCCGCCGCGAGCGCCTCGCTCAGGCGTACGAGGTCGTCGGCGAGCAGGCGCAGCCGGGCGTCGCGCAGGTCGGCCTGGATGACGGCGGCCCGCCGGGCGACGGCGGCCTGGCGGCCGAGCGGTTTGAGCTGGCGGCGCAGTTCGTCGGTGAGGTCCTGGACGCGGGCGAGGTTGGCCTGCATGGAGTCGAGCTTGCGGAGCGCCTTCTCCTTGCGCTTGCGGTGCTTGAGGACGCCGGCGGCCTCCTCGATGAAGGCGCGGCGGCCGGCCGGGTCGGCGTGCAGGACGGAGTCGAGCTGGCCCTGCCCGACGATGACGTGCATCTCGCGGCCGATGCCGGAGTCGGACAGCAGTTCCTGGATGTCCAGCAGCCGGCAGGTGTCGCCGTTGATCTGGTACTCGCTGCCGCCGTTGCGGAACATGATCCGCGTGATGGTGACCTCGGCGTACTCGATGGGCAGGGCCCCGTCGGAGTTGTCGATGGTCAGGGACACCTCGGCGCGGCCCAGCGGCGGGCGGCCGGTGGTGCCGGCGAAGATGACGTCCTCCATCTTGCCGCCGCGCAGCGACTTGGCGCCCTGCTCGCCCATGACCCAGCTGAGCGCGTCCACGACGTTGGACTTGCCCGAGCCGTTCGGACCGACGACGCACGTGATCCCCGGTTCGAAGCGGAGCGTGGTCGCCGAGGCGAACGACTTGAAGCCGCGGAGGGTCAGGGCCTTGAGGTGCACGCCGTCGGACTCTACCCGCCGCCGCGAGCCCGCTCCACGAACCCTGGCTACCGCGCGGTTTCACCCAGGAGCGGGCAGGGCACACCAGACGTTAAGACGGTGAAAGGATGCGCGGGGAAGCACCGCGGTCGGCCGGGGGGCATGCGAGCGGGGGTCCAGCGGGGGGTCAAGAAAGAAGGGACGCCGAAGCGTCCCTTGCAACTCTGACGACGGAGCGGTTGACACGGGCGGCCCAACCACTGTGTCGTGGTGCTGTGCAGTGATCAGGTGAGCGCAGGCTCCGCCTGGTGTGCGTCGACTCGCTCCATGAACCTGTCGTGAGAAGCGGCAGCCGTCAGCTCGTCGTTCTCCGCCTGGATCCGTACGAGCTCGGATTCCAGGTCCTGGACGCGCTGCTGGAGCCGTCGCATCTCGGCGAGGAGTCGAGGGTCGGAGCCGCCGACGTAACCGAGAAGCGCCTTTGCCATGATGGATGGTCCTCCACACTGAGTGACCGACCGATGCGGTGTGGGTCGTGAGGGATTCGCACCCGCGGTGCTTGGCAGTGTTCAGTTGTGCTGCCGTTCATCCATGCCAAACAGCTAAGGTGCGCGGGCTTTCAGCGTCTCACCAAAAAGTTTGACGGTCAACACGATCACACCCCGTGTCGGTGGGCGCCCCGGGGCACGCGACCGGAAAGGGCGGCGCGGCGGCTTCTGCGGGCCCCTCGGGGCGTGGCGGTCATCCTGCCGCGCGCGGCCCGGCACGGCAAGCGTCTTCCGGCGGCCACCTGCTCTTTTCCCCGCGGGCCCGCGCCCGGGACGGCCGCACCGGCCGGCGCCCGGCGGTGCGCGGTGAACGCCTCAGCGGATGGCGAAGCCGTCGTAGCCGCCGCGCGGTGTGTCCCAGATCTCCGTGACGCCGTCCACCCTGCCGGGCGTGTCGTCGCCCTGGAGCCAGTCGAGGAGCCCCTGACAGCCCTCGCGGGCCCCCTCCGCGACGACCTGCACGCGCCCGTCGCCGAGGTTGAGGGCGAAGCCGCTGAGGCCGCCGATCTCCAGCGCCCGCGCCCGGGTGAACCAGCGGAAACCCACACCCTGGACGTGTCCACGCACCCAGGCGACCAGTCGAACATCCTCGCTCATGACTGCAACCTAACCGGGCGATGTCGCTCCGGGCACGCCCGCCCCCGGCGCCGTGCGGTACCGTCCCCACCCAATGGATCTCATCTGAAACTCACTCGATCGAGTGGGCCGGGTTGACCGCGACGGCTCAGGGCGCGCGTCGGCCCGGGGGACGAGGAAGGCCAGGACATGGGACGCCACCGACGTTCGGACGCCGGCCGCGCCACCACGGACCGTGCCACGGGGGCGGCGGACACGCACGGCCCGTACGGGCAGGGCCGCGGCCCGCGCGGCCCACAGGACGCCCACCCGGACGACGACCGCAGGGGCATCGCGCCCTATCTGAACCCGGAGCGCTACGCCGACGTCTACGCGCGGGCCGAGGAGTACCTCTTCGCCGCGGACGACGCGCACGCCCGCGCCACGGACACGGTCCGCTTCCCGCCCGAGGGCTTCAGCCCCGCGCCGGGGTCGCTCGGCCGGGGCCGCCGCCGGCGGCGCAGGCCCGCGACGCCGGTGCGCACCGGTCTGCTCGGGGTCTCGGCGGCGGTCGCCCTCGGCACGGTCGCGGTGGCCACCGGCGCGGTGCCCGGACTCCAGAACTACCGGCTGGACGGGGGCGGCGGCGTCGGCGCCGACCAGGTGCAGGCCGCGGGCACGCCCGCCGCCGGCGCGAGCGAACAGGGCGGCACGTCCGGCGGGGTGCTCCCGGGCGACCGGCCGGGAGCGTCCGCCGCCGGGCGCGGGGCGGGACGGCCGGCCTCCT
>NZ_BAABKC010000105.1:0-43630 GCF_039543625.1 Streptomyces similanensis
GCCTTACAGCGCCGATGGTACTGCAGGGGGGACCCTGTGGGAGAGTAGGACACCGCCGAACAAATTTTACAAAGGGTTGGACCCCGAACTTCGGTTCCGGGTCCAACCCTTTTTTGTTTCACGTCACTTGACGTTCACGTCGCGCTACGAACATCTGCGCCATGAGGACTGCTGCACTGCTCAGGGCTGCCGGCGTCGGCGCCGGTGACGAGGTCGTCGTACCCGCGTTCGGCAATGTGGAGGTCGCCGAGGCGGTGACGGCGGCCGGAGCGCAGCCGGTGTTCGCCGACATAGATCCGGTGACGTACTGCCTCGACGCCACCGCGGTCGACGCGGCCGTGACCGGGCGGACGGCGGCGGTCGTCGCCGTCCACCGCTTCGGGCGGTCCGCCGACGTCGGGCGGCTGCACGAGGTGGGGCGGCGGCACGGGCTGCTGGTGCTGGAGCACGGCGAGTCCGACGCGCCGCACGACGAGCTGGCGCGGCGCCGGGAGCGGGCCGCCTACCTGGACACCCGGCTGCGCGGCGTGCGCACGCCGGACGGCGGCGCCGGGCACAGCTATCAGCAGTACGTGGTGCGGGTGCCGGGCAACGGCCGGCCGGACCGGGACGCCTTCGCCCGGGCCGTACGGGCCAGGGGAGTCGACTGCCGGGTGCCGGTCAAGACGCCCGTGCACCGGCTGCCCGCGTTCCGCCGGTACCTGTCGCTGCCGGAGACCGAGCGGGCCGCCGAGGAGACGCTCGCGCTGCCGGTGGACGCCTCGCTGACCCGACGGGAGATGCACCGGATCGTCGCGGCGTGCAACGCGCTGGGCGGGCCGATCGTGGTTGGGAGCACGGCCGGATTCGGGGTATGATCTATTTCGTTGCCGCGGGGGAAACCCAAAAAGGCGACAGGCCCCTATAGCTCAGTCGGCAGAGCGTCTCCATGGTAAGGAGAAGGTCAACGGTTCGATTCCGTTTGGGGGCTCCGAACAGAAAGACCCCGCCCTTCCGGGCGGGGTCTTTTCGCGTTCCCCGGGGGCGGCTGCCGAAGCAGCCGCCCGGGCTCAGTCCCTCGGCAGCAGTTCCGGCACCCGCATCGCGAGAATCGCCATGTCGTCGGAGGGCGCGTCGGAGGCGAAGCGTTCCACCGCGCGCATGATGCGGGCCGCGACCGCGCCGGCCGTCAGACCCGTGCACGTGGTGAGGACGTCGGCGAGGCCGTCGTCGCCCAGCATGCGCGTGCCCTCCCGGCGCTCGGTGACGCCGTCCGTGACGCACAGCAGGACGTCGCCCGGGTCCAGCGTGACCGACTGCTCGTACAGCTCCAGGTCCTCCATGACGCCGAGGAGCGGCTGCGGTTCGGCGGCCGGTTCCACCGTGCCGTCCTGGCGCAGGCGCAGCGGCAGCGGATGGCCGGCGCAGACCACCTTCAGATGGGCGCTGCCGTCCTCCTGCGGCCACAGCTCGCCGTAGAGCAGGGTGAGGAAGCGGCTGCGGGCTCCCTCGTCCAGGATGGCGGAGTTGAGGCGCTCCAGGACGGCCGGGCCGCCGTAGCCCTCGCGGGCCAGCAGGCGCAGTGCGTGGCGGGCCAGGCCCGTGACGGCGGCGGCCTCCGGGCCGGTGCCGCAGACGTCGCCGATGGCGAAGCCGTACGCGCCGTCGCGGATGGGGAAGAGGTCGTAGAAGTCGCCGCCGACCTCGTTGCCCTCGCCGGCCGCGCGATAGATGACGTCGACCTCGACGCCGTCGATCTGCGGCAGGCCGGGCGGCAGCAGGCTGCGCTGGAGGGACTGGCTGATGGCCGTGCGCTCCGAGTACAGGCGGGCGTTGTCCAGGGCGAGGGCGGCGCGGCGGCTCAGGTCCTCGGCCAGTTCCAGGATCTCCTGGCGGAAGTGGTCGTCGGTGGGCTTGCCGAGGGTGAGCATGCCGATGACGCGGTTGCGGGCCACCAGGGGCAGGACGACCGTCTCGCCGCCCACCGCGGCGGCGGTGGCGAGGGTGGGTCCGATGGTGCTGCCGATGCGGTGGTGGGAGTCGCCGAGGCTGAGGCTGCGCATGGAGCTGCGCAGGGCGGCCTGGTGGGCGGCCTCGCCGGGGGCGGACCAGACGCGGGCGCCGGGGGTCGGCACCGGGTCGGGCGGGGCGATCTTCGACAGCAGGGACTTGATGCCGTCGATGAGTTCCTCGTCCTCGTGCAGGACATAGGAGAGGTAGGGGTCGGATGCCTGGTCGGCGATCGTGTAGACGGCGCACCAGGTGGCGAGGGTCGGGACCGTCATCTGCGCCATCAGGGCGAGGGTCTGGTCGCGGTCCAGGGTGCCGGCCAGCAGGTCGGAGGCCTCGACGAGGAAGCTGAGCGAGCCGCGGCGCAGCCGCTCCAGCTCGCCCAGGCGGGCGGACTCCACGGCCAGGGCGATCCGGTCGGCGGCGAACTGGAGGCGCAGCGCCTCCTCGTTGGAGTATCTGCCGGGGGCTTCGGCGGCGACGCCGAGGGAGCCGGTGAGCCGGCCCTCGACCTTGAGCGGGACGGTGACGACCGAGCGCATGCCGGTGCCGCCGAGCAGCGGGACGGCGGCGGGAGTGGCGGTGAGGTCGTCGTGGACGGCGGGCATGCGGGCCGAGCCGTAGCGGCCGGGGCCGGCCTCGACGGGGACGCGGGCGAAGCGCTGGCGGGCGGAGGGCAGGCCGGTGGAGGCGCGGACCTCCAGCTCGGTCTCGTCGTCGGTGGCCAGCAGCAGGAAGGCGGCGTCGCCGTCGAGCATGTCGCGGGCGCGTTCCACGGTGCGCTGGAGGAGGCCGTCGAGGTCGTCGGGGGCCGGAGAGCCGATGAAGACCTCGAACGGGTCGGTGTTCGAGCCGTCGCCCGCGGCGCCGGTGTCGCCGTTGGGGACCCGCAACGGGGTCTGGAGGACGGCGCGTTCGTGGTCGCGCACGAGCAGGCAGACGGTCGACGGCTCGCCGCCGGTGTCGCGGACGCGCAGATGGGAGGCGTAGACGGGGATGACGCGGCCGTGGGCGCCGCGGATGCCGTAGCTGCCCTCCCAGCGGGAGAGCCGGAGCGCCTCGGCGATGCCGGTGCCGGTGCCGGGGGTGTGCGGCCAGGCGGCGAGGTCGGTGAGCGGTTTTCCGGTGACCAGTTCGGGGGCGTAGCCGAAGAGTTCCTCGGCGTCCTCGTTCCAGGCGGTGATGGTGCCGCCGCGGTCGATCTGGACCACGGCGACGCGGACCCGGCCGTCGGCCAGCGGGAGGAGCTCGGCGGGCAGCACGGGGCCGGCGGCGCGGGTGCCGACCGGGCGTGCGGGCAGGTCGAGGCGGAACCAGACCATCTTGTGGGTGGGGGTGTACTCCACGCCCCAGCGGCCGGCCAGGGCGGCGCACAGTTGCAGGCCGCGGCCGCCTTCGCGGTCGGGGCTGCCCATGTCGACGGCGGCGCCCTGGAGGGGGATCTCGCGTTCGGGGTAGCGGTCGCTGACCTCGATGCGCACCCCTTCGTCACTGCGCAGGCACAGGACGTCGGCGGCGGTGCCGGCGTGGACGACGGCGTTGGTGACCAGTTCGCTGGTGAGCACCACGGCGTCGTCGACGATGTCACCGAAGCCCCAGCCCTGGAGGGTGTCGCGGACGAAGGAGCGGGCGGTGGCGACGGATCGTCCCAGCGGCTCGAAACTGGCGGCCGCGCGCGCGGTGATCACTGAACTCCTCGTCCGGTCGTCGACTGGCGGTTCCTCGGGGCCGAGCGGCTCGCCGCGCTGCTCCGGCAGCTGCGGGCCCCGCGGCCGCGGCTCCGGGGGCTGTTCCCCGGGGATCACTCCGGTGGTCATTGTGTGCGGCCGCCCTCCGATGCCCGCTCGTTTCCGTGCCACCGCCCAGGCCGGTCGGGACCGGCGCGGCTGGACAGCCGCATGCAAGGTTACTTACCTTCGCCGCCCGTGCGGATGCCGGTCTTCGGTGATTTCGCCCGGAGGGTGTGCGGACGGTGTGCGAAGCTGCCGAACTGTTATGGCCTGGTTCGGCGGGAGTGAAACACTGGGCAGGCTCATGGTGTCGGCGCGGTCGGGCGGGGTGCGCTCTCCGCTTGCGGGGAAGCGGCTCTTTCGTGTGGCCTGGTCGCATCGGGCAGACGTACGCGGCGGTAACTGATACGCCGATCAGTAGGTACTACCAACGGTGGTGCCGTCAGCACAGCAGCAATGGTCGACCCCTGCGGGAGGGACACAGTGGAGTCTGGCGCAGCGACGCGGGGCACTAAGACGCGCGCGAAAGGCGGACCGTCCGGCTCGTCCCTGACCAGTCGGCGCGCACCGCGCGGCGGCACCACCGCGGTGGACACGGCCGCCCTGAACCGGTTGCTGGCCGCGCTGGTGGGGATGCGGGACGGGAACTTCCGCAAGCGGCTCACGGTGGCCGGAGACGGCGTGATGTCGGAGATCGCCGCCGTCTTCAACGAGGTCGCCGACCGCAACCTGCACCTGACGGGCGAGCTGTCCCGGGTGCGGCGCGTGGTGGGGCGTGAGGGAAAGCTCACGGAGCGGCTGGAGACGGGCGCCTGCGAGGGTTCCTGGGCGGCGGCGATCGAGAACTCCAACGCGCTCGTGGACGACCTCGTACGGCCCGTCTCCGAGGTGGGGCGGGTGCTGTCGGCGGTCGCCGAGGGCGATCTCTCGCCGCGCATGGAGCTGCGCACGCAGGCCGCCGAGGGGGCGGGGCATCCGCTGCGGGGCGAGTTCCTGAAGGTCGGGCGGACGGTCAACAACCTGGTCGACCAGTTGTCGACGTTCACCGACGAGGTCACCCGGGTGGCCAGTGAGGTGGGCACCGAGGGGAAGCTCGGCGGCCAGGCGCGGGTGCGGGGCCTGTCGGGCTCCTGGAAGGACCTGACGGACTCCGTCAACACGATGGCGTCGCGGCTGACCGCCCAGGTGCGGGACATCGCGCTGGTGACGACGGCGGTGGCCAAGGGCGATCTGTCGCGCAAGGTGACCGTGCACGTCGCCGGCGAGATGCTGGAGCTGAAGAACACCGTCAACACGATGGTCGACCAGCTCTCCGCGTTCTCCTCGGAGGTGACGCGGGTCGCCCGCGAGGTCGGCACGGACGGCATCCTGGGCGGTCAGGCGCACGTGCCGGGGGTGGACGGGACCTGGAAGGAACTCACCGACTCGGTGAACCTGATGGCCGGCAACCTGACGGCCCAGGTGCGCGGCATCGCCCAGGTGACCACGGCGGTCGCCAACGGCGATCTGTCGCAGAAGGTGACCGTCCCGGCGCGCGGCGAGGTCGCGCGGCTGGCCGAGACGATCAACCAGATGACCGAGACGCTGCGGATCTTCGCGGACGAGGTCACGCGCGTGGCCAACGAGGTGGGCGCGGAGGGCCGGCTCGGCGGGCAGGCGAACGTGCCCGGTGTGGCCGGGACGTGGAAGGACCTCACCGACTCCGTCAACACGGTGTTCCGCAACCTCACCACCCAGGTGCGCGACATCGCGGCGGTGACGACCGCCGTGGCCAGCGGCGACCTCTCCCAGAAGGTCACGGTCGACGTGGCCGGGGAGATGCTGGAGCTGAAGAACACCGTCAACGGCATGGTGGACCAGCTGTCCGCGTTCGGCGCCGAGGTGACCCGGGTGGCGCGGGAGATCGGCGTCGAGGGCGAGCTGGGCGGGCAGGCGCAGGTGCCGGGCGCGGCGGGCACGTGGAAGGACCTGACGGACTCCGTCAACACCGCGTTCCGCAACCTCACCGGTCAGGTGCGCAACATCGCCCAGGTGACGACGGCGGTCGCCAACGGCGACCTGTCGCAGAAGGTCACCGTGGACGTGTCCGGCGAGATGCTCCAGCTGAAGAACACCGTGAACACGATGGTGGACCAGTTGTCGTCGTTCGCCGACCAGGTGACCCGGATGGCGCGGGACGTGGGCACCGAGGGCCGGCTCGGCGGCCAGGCCCGCGTGGACGGCGTGTCGGGCACCTGGAAGGAGCTGACCGACTCCGTCAACTCCATGGCGTCCAACCTCACCGGTCAGGTGCGCAACATCGCCCAGGTGACGACGGCCGTGGCCCGCGGCGACCTGTCGCAGAAGATCGACGTGGACGCGCGCGGCGAGATCCTGGAGCTGAAGAACACCATCAACACGATGGTCGACCAGCTCTCCGCCTTCGCCGACCAGGTCACCAAGGTCGCCCGCGAGGTGGGCACCGAAGGGCGGCTCGGCGGCCAGGCGCAGGTGCCGGGCGTGGCCGGGGTGTGGCGCGACCTGACCGACTCGGTGAACGGCATGGCCGGCAACCTCACCTCGCAGGTGCGCAACATCGCGCAGGTGGCCACCGCCGTGGCGCGCGGCGATCTCTCCCAGAAGATCACCGTGGACGCGCGCGGGGAGATCCAGGAGCTGAAGAACACCCTCAACACGATGGTGGACCAGCTCTCCTCGTTCGCCCAGGAGGTCACGCGGGTGGCCCGCGAGGTGGGCACCGAGGGCATCCTGGGCGGTCAGGCCGAGGTGCAGGGAGTGGCCGGCACCTGGAAGGACCTCACCCAGTCCGTGAACTTCATGGCGAACAACCTGACCATCCAGGTCCGCAACATCGCCGAGGTCACCACCGCCGTCGCCAAGGGCGACCTGTCGAAGAAGATCACCGTCGACGCCAAGGGCGAGATCCTGGAGCTGGTCACCACCGTCAACACGATGGTCGACCAGTTGTCCTCGTTCGCCGAGCAGGTGACGCGGGTGGCGCGCGAGGTGGGCACGGAGGGCATCCTCGGCGGCCAGGCGCACGTGCCGGGTGTGGTCGGCATCTGGAAGGACCTCAGCGACAACGTCAACCTGATGGCCAACAACCTGACCATGCAGGTGCGCAACATCTCCCAGGTGGCGGCCGCCGTCGCCAACGGCGACCTGACGCGGACGGTGACGATCGAGGCGCGCGGCGAGGTCGCGCAGCTCGCCGACACCTTCAACACGATGGTCAAGACGCTGAGTTCGTTCGCCGACCAGGTCACCAAGGTGGCCCGTGAGGTGGGCACGGACGGCATCCTGGGCGGGCAGGCGTACGTGCCCGGTGTGGCCGGCACCTGGAAGGACCTCACCGAGTCGGTGAACCAGATGGCGTCCAACCTGACCGGTCAGGTGCGCAACATCGCCATGGTCACCACTGCCATCGCCAAGGGCGATCTGACCAAGAAGATCGACATCGACGCGCGCGGGGAGATCCTGGAGCTGAAGACGACCATCAATACGATGGTCGACCAGCTGTCGTCGTTCGCCGAGGAGGTCACCCGGGTCGCCCGCGAGGTGGGCACCGAGGGGCAGCTCGGCGGTCAGGCGCGGGTGCGGGACGTCGACGGCACCTGGCGCGACCTGACCGAGTCGGTGAACGAGATGGCCGGGAACCTGACCCGGCAGGTGCGGGCCATCGCGCGGGTGGCGACCGCGGTGACCCGCGGCGACCTCAACCTGAAGATCGACGTGGACGCCTCGGGCGAGATCCAGGAGCTCCAGGACTACATCAACAAGATGATCGCCAACCTGCGCGACACCACGATCGCCAACAAGGAGCAGGACTGGCTCAAGGGCAATCTGGCCCGGATCTCGGCGCTGATGCAGGGCCGCCGGGACCTCCAGGACGTGGCCTCGCTGATCATGAGCGAGCTGACGCCGGTGGTCTCCGCTCAGCACGGCGCGTTCTTCGTCGCCATGCCGCCGGCCGACGGCAGCGATCTCGGCGGCGACCCGGACAGCGCCTACGAGCTGCGCATGCTGGGCTCCTACGGCTACTCGATGGGCTCCATGCCGACGTCGTTCCGGCCGGGTGAGGCGCTGATCGGGACGGCCGCCCAGGAGAGGCGCGCGATCCTCGTCAAGGACGCGCCCAACGGCTACCTGAAGATCTCCTCGGGGCTCGGCGAGGCGCCGCCGGCGCAGGTGATCGTGCTGCCCGTGCTGTTCGAGGGGAAGGTGCTCGGCGTCATCGAGCTGGCCTCGTTCACGCCGTTCACACAGATCCAGAAGGACTTCCTGAACCAGATCGCGGAGATGATCGCGACCAGCGTCAACACCATCTCCGTCAACACCAAGACCGAGCAACTGCTCAAGCAGTCCCAGGAGCTGACCGAGCAACTTCGGCTGCGGTCGGAGGAGCTGGAGCAACGGCAGAAGGCGCTCCAGGCGTCCAACGCCGAACTGGAGGACAAGGCCGAGCTGCTGGCCCAGCAGAACCGGGACATCGAGGCGAAGAACTCCGAGATCGAGGAGGCGCGGCAGGTCCTGGAGGAGCGCGCCGAACAGCTCGCGGTCTCCATGCGCTATCGCAGCGAGTTCCTGGCCAACATGTCGCACGAGCTGCGTACGCCGCTGAACTCGCTGCTGATCCTGGCCAAGTTGCTCGCCGACAACGCCGAGGGGAACCTCTCCCCGAAGCAGGTGGAGTTCGCGGAGACCATCCACGGCGCCGGTTCCGACCTGCTCCAGCTGATCAACGACATCCTGGACCTGTCGAAGGTCGAGGCGGGCAAGATGGACGTCTCCCCGACGCGCATCGCGCTGGTCCAGCTGATCGACTACGTGGAGGCCACCTTCCGGCCGCTGACCGCGGAGAAGGGCCTGGACCTGTCGGTGCGGGTCTCCCCGGAGCTGCCCGCCACGCTGCACACCGACGAGCAGCGGCTGCTCCAGGTGCTGCGCAACCTGCTGTCCAACGCGGTGAAGTTCACCGACTCCGGGTCGGTGGAGCTGGTGATCCGGCCCGCGCGCGACGAGGTTCCGCAGGCGATCCGGGAGCAGTTGCTGGAGGCCGGGTCGCTCACCGACCCGGAGGCGGACATGATCGCCTTCTCCGTCACCGACACCGGCATCGGCATCGCGGCCAGCAAGATGCGGGTGATCTTCGAGGCGTTCAAGCAGGCGGACGGCACCACCAGCCGCAAGTACGGCGGTACGGGTCTCGGGCTGTCCATCTCCCGTGAGATCGCCCAGCTGCTGGGCGGCGAGATCCACGCGCAGAGCGAGCCGGGCCGCGGGTCCACGTTCACGCTGTACCTGCCGCTGCACCCGGGCGACCTGCCGCCGCACGGCTACCAGCAGCCCGCCTCCGCGCTCGACGCCGACGAGCTGGTCGCCGCCGCCGAGCCGCACCTGTCCGAACTGCCCGGCCTGTCGGAGCTGTCGGAGCTGTCGGCCGCCGAGGTCGAGACGCCGGCCGAGGTGAAGTCGTACCAGGAGACGCAGAACGGCGCGGCCGCGCTGTTCCGGCGCCGCCGCAAGGCGCTGCCCGCCGCAGGTCCCGCCGCCGGCGAGCAGCGCGGCGGCCGGCGGCAGGACCGGCCGCAGGAGGAGCGGCAGCCGGTGCGGGAGCCGCGGCCGGCGGGCGGCGCGGCGGCGGCAGCGGAGGCCGAGGCCGCCGCGCAGGCGCACCGGGACATCCGCTTCGGCGGCGAGAAGGTGCTCATCGTCGACGACGACATCCGCAACGTGTTCGCGCTGACCAGCGTCCTGGAGCAGCACGGCCTGTCGGTGCTGTACGCCGAGAACGGCCGCGAGGGCATCGAGGTGCTGGAGCAGCACGACGACGTGGCGGTCGTCCTGATGGACATCATGATGCCGGAGATGGACGGCTACGCGACGACGACGGCGATCCGCAGGATGCCGCAGTTCGCCGGGCTGCCGATCATCGCGCTGACCGCCAAGGCGATGAAGGGCGACCGGGAGAAGGCGCTCGGCTCGGGCGCCTCCGACTATGTGACCAAGCCGGTCGACCCCGACAGCCTGCTGGCTGTGATGGAGCAGTGGATGCGGGGGGAGTGACGCGAGCGACGGCCGGTGCGGCGCGAGTGACGGGAGCGCGGTGGCGGGAACTTCCGGGACGTGAGCGGAGTTGTCGATTCCGGGCGGCCGAAGCCGTGTAGAAGTGCGGGAATCGGGGAACCTTCTGGTCTCGCGCCCCGTTTCCGTTACGTGCACAGTGACATCGCGGTGACAGGGTGTGGCGACGGGCGGGGTGCGGCTACGATGACCGGCACAAGGACGGACGGCTCACGGGAGTCGTCCACTGGGGCGGCGCCCGGCGGCGTCTCCCCGGTTCCTGCGGACAGGGGCGGCCCCAAGCCGGGGCGAGGAGGGCGGGCCATGGTGCAGAAGGCCAAGATCCTCCTGGTCGATGACCGGCCGGAGAATCTGCTGGCGCTGGAGGCCATCCTCTCCGCGCTCGATCAGACGCTGGTGCGGGCATCGTCCGGGGAGGAAGCGCTCAAAGCGCTGCTCACGGACGACTTCGCGGTCATTCTGCTGGACGTCCAGATGCCGGGCATGGACGGTTTCGAGACAGCCGCGCACATCAAGAGGCGGGAGCGGACCCGGGACATCCCGATCATCTTCCTCACCGCGATCAACCACGGCCCGCACCACACCTTCCGCGGATACGCGGCGGGCGCGGTCGACTACATCTCCAAGCCGTTCGACCCCTGGGTGCTGCGCGCCAAGGTGTCGGTCTTCGTGGATCTGTACATGAAGAACTGCCAGCTGAAGGAGCAGGCCGCCCTGCTCCGCCTCCAGCTGGAGGGCGGCGGCAAGGAGAACGGCGACGGCAAGGAGTCCGCCGGCCTGCTCGCCGAGCTGTCCGCGCGGCTGGCCGCCGTGGAGGAACAGGCCGAGGCGCTGTCCAAGCAACTGGACGACGAGTCCGCGGACGCGGCGGCCGTCGCCACGGCGGCCCACCTCGAACGGAAGCTGACCGGCCTGCGCCGCGCCCTCGACGCGCTGGAGCCCGGGACGGGCAGCGGAGCCCCGCTGCCCTCGCAGGGCTGAGACCCGCCTGCCGCGCCGGACCGCCGTCTTCCGATGGGACCCGGCCGGGCTCGGCGGGACCGCCGGCCGGGCACGGGTCCGGAGGCGTCAGGACAGGGTGTTCCGGGTCGAGTTCGAGGCCGGGACGCCTTGACTCCCAGAGGGGGCGAACCGTTTGGGCCGAGGAGGCCACCGGGCCGGACGGCCCGGGCTCGATTGGCCGCTACGGTCGCGATGGTGAATTGGCGTCAGCTTTGCGCCACCCCCGAGGCGACACCAACGCGTCAGCTTTGCGCCACCCCCGAGGCGACACCAACGCGTCAGCTTCGCGCCACTCCCGAGGCGACACGAACGGGTGAAGGCGGGCGCACACGCGTCCGGCGTCGTCTCCACCGGTAATCTCACACCTATGGCCTCACGTCCCTCCGCAGCCAAGAAGCAGCCCGCCAGGAAGGCGGCCGCTCCCAACAAGGCTCCGGCGAAGAAGGCCGCCGCGAAAAGGCCCCCCGCGAAGAAGGCGCCGGCCAGGAAGCCGCCCGCCAAGAAGGTCGCGGCCCGGCCGGCGCCCCGGCCCGCGCCGAGTCCGACCGGGGGCGTGTACCGGGTGGTGCGCGCCCTGTGGCTGGGGCTCGCGCACGCCGTCGGCGCCGTGTTCCGGGGACTCGGGCAGGGCGCCCGGAACCTCGACCCCGCGCACCGCAAGGACGGCGTCGCCCTGCTGCTGCTCGCCGTCGCCCTGATCGTCGCCGCCGGCACCTGGGCCGATCTGCGCGGACCGGTCGGCGACCTGGTCGAGATCCTGGTGACCGGGGCCTTCGGACGGCTGGACCTGCTCGCGCCGATCCTGGTCGGGATCGTCGCCGTACGCCTGATCCGGCACCCGGAGAAGCCCGAGGCCAACGGACGCATCGTCATCGGCCTGTCCGCGCTGGTCCTCGGCGTGCTCGGACAGGTGCACGTCGCCTGCGGCGCGCCGGCCCGCAGCGACGGCATGCAGGCGATAAGGGACGCCGGCGGCCTCATCGGCTGGGGAGCGGCCACCCCGCTGACGTACATGATGGGCGAGATGCTGGCGGTGCCGCTGCTGGTGCTGCTCACCGTGTTCGGCCTGCTGGTGGTCACCGCCACGCCGGTCAACGCCATCCCGCAGCGGCTGCGACTGCTCGGGGTGAAGCTCGGCCTGCTGCCGGACCCGGAGGACGACGAGTTCGGCGAGTACACCGAGTACACCGAGGACGACGCCCGCTACGACGAACAGTGGCGCGAGGCGCTGCCCGCGCGGCCCCGCAGGCGGCAGGCCGCGCCCCAGGAGCACGACCCCGACGGCGCCGAGGCGGAGGCGCCGGCCAGACGCCGCGGCCGGCCCCGCCGCTCCGCCGTGCCGCAGCCCGACATGGACCAGCGGCTGGACGCCGTGGACGTCGCCGCCGCTGCCGCCGCCGCGCTCGACGGCGCCGTCGTGCACGGCATGCCGCCCTCGCCGGTCGTCGCGGACCTCACCCAGGGCGTCACCACGGGCGCCGACCGCGCGGACACCGCGACCCCGGCCCCCACGCCGGCCCCGGCCCGGACGCCGGCTTCCACACCCGTGCCCGCCGCGCGCCCCGAGCAGGACGTCCCGGTGGCGAGGACCAAAGCGGCGCCGGCCCCCCGCCCCGCGCGGGAGGAGCCGACCGCCGGCGTCCCCGACCTCACCAAGAGCCCGCCCACCGAGCCCCGCGACCTGCCCGCCCGCGCCGAACAGCTCCAGCTGTCCGGCGACATCACCTACTCCCTGCCCGTCCTCGACCTGCTGGAGCGGGGCGGCCCCGGCAAGGCGCGCAGCGCCGCCAACGACGCGATCGTCGAATCGCTGACCACCGTCTTCACCGAGTTCAAGGTCGACGCCCGGGTCACCGGCTTCACCCGCGGCCCGACGGTCACCCGCTACGAGGTCGAACTCGGGCCCGCCGTGAAGGTGGAGCGGATCACCGCGCTGACCAAGAACATCGCGTACGCCGTCGCCAGCCCCGACGTGCGGATCATCAGCCCGATCCCCGGCAAGTCCGCGGTCGGCATCGAGATCCCCAACACCGACCGGGAGATGGTCAACCTCGGCGACGTGCTGCGGCTGGCCGCGGCCGCCGAGGACGACCACCCGATGCTGGTGGCGCTCGGCAAGGACGTCGAGGGCGGCTACGTCATGGCCAACATCGCGAAGATGCCGCACATCCTGGTCGCCGGCGCCACCGGCTCCGGCAAGTCGTCCTGCATCAACTGCCTGATCACCTCGATCATGATGCGGGCCACCCCGGAGGACGTCCGGATGGTTCTCGTCGACCCCAAGCGGGTCGAGCTGACCGCGTACGAGGGCATCCCGCACCTGATCACGCCGATCATCACCAACCCCAAGCGGGCCGCCGAGGCGCTCCAGTGGGTGGTGCGCGAGATGGACCTCAGGTACGACGACCTCGCCGCGTACGGCTTCCGGCACATCGACGACTTCAACGCGGCCGTGCGCAGCGGCAAGGCGAAGTCGCCCGAGGGCAGCGAGCGCGAGCTCCAGCCCTACCCGTACCTGCTGGTCATCGTCGACGAGCTGGCCGACCTGATGATGGTGGCGCCGCGCGACGTCGAGGACGCCATCGTGCGCATCACCCAGCTCGCCCGCGCCGCCGGCATCCACCTGGTGCTCGCCACGCAGCGCCCCTCGGTCGACGTCGTCACCGGTCTGATCAAGGCGAACGTGCCCTCCCGGCTCGCCTTCGCCACCTCCTCCCTCGCCGACAGCCGCGTCATCCTCGACCAGCCCGGCGCCGAGAAACTGATCGGCAAGGGCGACGGGCTGTTCCTGCCGATGGGCGCGAGCAAGCCGACCCGGATGCAGGGCGCCTTCGTCACCGAGGACGAGGTCGCGGCCGTCGTACAGCACTGCAAGGACCAGATGGCGCCCGTCTTCCGGGACGACGTCACCGTCGGCAGCAAGCAGAAGAAGGAGATCGACGAGGACATCGGCGACGACCTCGACCTGCTGTGCCAGGCCGCCGAGCTGGTCGTCTCCACGCAGTTCGGATCCACCTCCATGCTCCAGCGCAAGCTGCGCGTCGGCTTCGCCAAGGCCGGGCGGCTCATGGACCTGATGGAGTCCCGGAACATCGTCGGCCCCAGCGAGGGCTCCAAGGCGCGTGACGTTCTCGTGAAACCGGACGACCTGGACGGTGTGCTGGCCCTGATTCGGGGAGAGTCCGAGGGGTAGGCGAGGGAGCAGCAGTCCCCTCGGCGGCACCGCCCGCCGCGGCCGTGCGGGCGGGTGTTTCGTGATCCACCCGTTAGCCGTCGGCGGGCAACCCTTTCCGCCGGCCGCACGTCCAGTTCAGCAAGAGGCCCGGTGTGGGTCCCACCAAGTCCCACCACGGGTTTCGCACCTGTCCCGCCATCGGATTGACCGGCCATTCCGATGGCGTACAAAGTCGTACCGCCGGGTCGCTCCACCCTTTGGCACACCCCTAGACTGAATGTCCAGCACAGGCGGCAACACGCTCGAAAGGCGCCCCCGTGTCCATCGGCAACTCCCCTGAAGACGAGCGTCCGTTCGAAGACGTTTCCGAGGAAGCCCGCCCCTCCATCGGCCGTGTCCTGAAGGACGCGCGGCTCGCCGCCGGCCTGACCGTCGACGAGATCAGCGCCGCCACCCGCGTCCGCATCGCCATCGTGCACGCCATCGAGGCCGACGACTTCGCCCCGTGCGGCGGCGACGTCTACGCCCGCGGACACATCGCGACCCTGGCCCGCGCCGTCCACCTCGACCCCGCCCCGCTGCTCGCCCAGTACGCCGCCGAGCACGGCGGCCGCCCCGCCCCCACCCCGGCCGCCCCGCTCTTCGAGGCGGAACGCATCCGCCCCGAGCGGCGCGGCCCTAACTGGACCGCGGCCATGGTCGCCGCGATCGTGGTCGTCATCGGCTTCGTCGGCTTCACCGCCGTCAAGGGCGGCGGCGGCGACTCCGACAAGGCGCAGCTCGCCGAGGGCGCCACGACGAGCACCGGCGCCTCCGCCGCGCCGGCCCCCAAGAAGACCAAGCCCGCCGCGCCGAAGCCCGCCCCGTCCGACAGCGCCATCGCCGCCGCCCCCCAGGACAAGGTGACCGTCCAGGTCAGCGCGCCGAACGGGCGCAGCTGGATCTCCGCCAAGGACCACAACGGCCGGATGCTCTTCGACGGGCTGCTGAACAAGGGCGAGTCCAAGACCTTCCAGGACAACACCAAGATCAACCTGATCCTCGGCGACGCGGGCGCCATCGAGCTGTACGTCAACGGCAAGAAGATCGAGGACCAGTTCCAGTCCGGCGCAGTGGAACGCCTCACGTACACCAAGGGCGACCCGCAGGTCGGATAGCCCGTGGGCAGGCGGCCGCCCGGGCACGCGGACAAGGGGTTGGCCAAGATCGGCCAACCCCTTCGACGTGGGCCGTCGCGGAGACGAAGTAGTCTTGAGCCCATGCCTGAACGCCGTACCGTCGCACTCGTCACTCTCGGCTGCGCCCGTAACGAGGTGGACTCGGAGGAGCTCGCAGGCCGTTTGGAGGCGGACGGCTGGCAGCTCGTGGAGGACGCCGCGGAAGCGGACGTCGCCGTGGTCAACACCTGTGGCTTCGTGGAAGCCGCCAAGAAGGACTCCGTCGACGCCCTCCTGGAGGCCAACGACCTCAAGGACCACGGCAGAACGCAGGCCGTCGTCGCCGTGGGCTGCATGGCCGAGCGCTACGGCAAGGAGCTGGCCGAGGCCCTGCCCGAGGCCGACGGCGTGCTCGGCTTCGACGACTACGCCGACATCTCCGACCGCCTCCAGACCATCCTGAGCGGCGGCATCCACGCCGCGCACACCCCGCGCGACCGCCGCAAGCTGCTGCCGATCAGCCCGGCCGAGCGCCAGGAGGCGGGCACCGCCGTCGCCCTGCCCGGACACGGCCCCGCCGACCTGCCCGAAGGCGTCGCCCCCGCCTCCGGACCGCGCGCCCCGCTGCGCCGCCGCCTGGACGGCGCCCCGGTCGCCTCCGTCAAGCTCGCCTCCGGCTGCGACCGGCGCTGCTCGTTCTGCGCCATCCCGTCCTTCCGCGGCTCCTTCATCTCCCGCCGCCCCAGCGACGTGCTGAACGAGACCCGCTGGCTGGCCGAGCAGGGCGTCAAGGAGGTCATGCTCGTCTCCGAGAACAACACCTCCTACGGCAAGGACCTCGGCGACATCCGCCTGCTGGAGTCCCTGCTGCCCGAGCTGGCCGAGGTCGACGGCATCGAGCGGGTGCGGGTCAGCTACCTCCAGCCGGCCGAGATGCGCCCCGGCCTCATCGACGTGCTGACCTCCACCCCGAAGGTCGCCCCCTACTTCGACCTCTCCTTCCAGCACTCCGCGCCCGGCGTGCTGCGCGCCATGCGCCGCTTCGGCGACACCGACCGCTTCCTGGAGCTGCTCGACACCATCCGGAGCAAGGCGCCCCAGGCCGGCGTGCGCTCCAACTTCATCGTCGGCTTCCCCGGCGAGTCCGAGGCCGACCTCGCCGAGCTGGAGCGCTTCCTGACCGGCGCCCGGCTCGACGCCATCGGCGTCTTCGGCTACTCCGACGAGGAGGGCACCGAGGCCGCGACGTACGAGAACAAGCTGGACCAGGACGTCGTCGACGAGCGGCTGGCGCACATCTCGCGGCTGGCCGAGGAACTCGTCTCGCAGCGCGCCGAGGAGCGCCTGGGCGAGACGGTGCGGGTGCTCGTGGAGTCCGTGGACGCAGAGGAGGGCGTCTTCGGCCGGGGCGAGCACCAGGCCCCGGAGACGGACGGCCAGGTGCGGCTCACCGACGCCGAGGGACTGGCCGTGGGCCGTATCGTCGAGGCGAAGGTGGTCGGTACGGAAGGTGTCGACCTAGTGGCCGAGCCGCTGACGGGCGCGTTCGCGTGGAGTGAGGAGACGGGCAGATGACCGGAGTCCCGGCATCCGCGGCGGGCGGTCCCTCCGGCGCGCAGGGGGCGGCCGCCGGCCGCGCCGACGCGCACGGGGCAGCCGGCGCCCTGGGATCCTCCGGGGCCCTCGGCGCCGCCCGTCTCGGTTCCGGTGACCGCGGCGCCTCCGGTCCCGCCCCCCGCCCGGCCGGCTCCGGCGCGCCCGAGCAGGACGGCGGCCGGGCCCCGCTCGGCGAGAAGATCACGGCCGCCGCCGTGAACCAGGCCAGCGTCTGGAACGTCGCCAACCTGCTGACCATGCTGCGGCTGCTCCTCGTGCCCGGCTTCGTCGCGCTGATGCTGGCCGACGGCGGATACGACCCGGCCTGGCGCTCGTTCGCCTGGGCCGCCTTCGCCGTCGCCATGATCACCGACCTGTTCGACGGCCATCTGGCCCGGACCTACGACCTCGTCACCGACTTCGGGAAGATCGCCGACCCGATCGCCGACAAGGCGATCATGGGCGCGGCGCTGATCTGTCTGTCCAGCCTCGGCGATCTGCCCTGGTGGGTGACCGGCGTGATCCTCGGCCGGGAACTCGGGATCACCCTGCTGCGTTTCCTGGTCATCCGCTACGGCGTCATCCCGGCCAGCCGCGGCGGCAAGCTCAAGACGCTCACCCAGGGCGTCGCCGTCGGGATGTACGTGCTGGCGCTGACGGGCTGGCTGGCCACCCTGAGGTTCTGGGTGATGGGCGCGGCCGTCGTGCTGACCGTGGTGACGGGCCTCGACTACGTACGGCAGGCCATCGTGCTGCGGCGGCGGGGAATCGCCGAGCGCCGCGCGGCGTTGGAGGAGACGCGAGGGTGAGTTCGCCGGCCGCGGAAGTGGTGCGACTACTCACGGTGAGGGGCGAGACGGTCGCCGTCGCCGAGTCGCTGACCGGTGGACTGGTGGCGGCAGAGATCACCTCGGTGCCCGGCGCCTCCCGGGTCTTCCGGGGATCCGTCACCGCCTACGCCACGGAGCTCAAGCACCGGCTGCTCGGCGTGGACGCCACTCTGCTGGCCCAGCGCGGTGCGGTGGATGCGCAGGTCGCGGCCCAGATGGCGGCCGGAGTGCGGACGGCGCTCGGCGCCGACTGGGGCATCGCGACCACGGGAGTGGCGGGCCCCGACCCCCAGGACGGACAGCCCGTCGGGACGGTGTTCGTGGCCGTGACCGGGCCCCCGCAGGCCGGTTCCGACGCCTCGCGCGACGGGAAAACAGCCGCGCTGCGGTTGAACGGCGGCCGGACGGAAATTCGTATGGAGAGTGTACGGAGCGTACTCGCACTGCTTCTGGAGCGGATCGCGGGCGAACACACCGGGAATGAGCGGGCACAGGATACGGAACGGAACGGGGGGTTTTGATGTTTGCAGCCCTGAGTGAACACGACATCGCTCCCCGCACGGCCGCAGCGCGAGGCGGTACGGTGGGGCGTGAAGGATGCGGCTACGCGGTCCGAGGAGGGAGCCACCGATGATTCTGCTCCGTCGCCTGCTGGGTGACGTGCTGCGTCGGCAGCGCCAACGCCAGGGCCGTACTCTGCGCGAAGTCTCCTCGTCCGCCCGAGTCTCGCTCGGCTATCTCTCCGAGGTGGAGCGGGGGCAGAAGGAGGCTTCCTCCGAGCTGCTCTCCGCGATCTGCGACGCGCTGGACGTACGGATGTCCGAGCTCATGCGGGAAGTGAGCGACGAGCTCGCCCTCGCCGAGCTGGCCCAGTCCGCTGCGGCCACCGAGAGCGTGCCCACGCCGGTTCGCCCGATGCTGGGTTCCGTGTCGGTGACCGGTGTGCCACCGGAACGGGTGACCATCAAGGCGCCCGCGGAGGCGGTGGACGTGGTCGCGGCGTGACCTGTCACGCGCGCGTGTACTGACGCACACGTGCACGGGAGCTCTGACGCTCGCGTGCACTGACGCATACGTGCAGGAGGCCCCGGCCGGGGCCCTCCGGGGAAACACCGGGGCCGGCCGGGGTCTTCGTGCGTGCGGGGGCGGGGCGTGGCGGCCGGGGGTTTCGTGTGCGCCGGTGCGGGGGCCGGGGTTCTGGTGTGGTGCGGGGGTCGTCCGTCGCGTTTGCCGGTGGGGTGCGGTGCGGTGATGGTGGAGGCCGGGCCGCGGTGCGGTCGACCGGCGCCGATGAGTGAGCCGAGCGCCCCCCGTGCACCCCGGTGCGCCCTGCTGTCTGCGGGGACGGCGTTCTAGCGTCGGGCTGGAGGTGGGTGCGTGCGTGCGACGGCTGGGCCGGCGGTGCGCCGGGGCACCGCCCTGGCGCTCGGCGCGGTGTGGTGGTGGGCGGTGCTGCGGCTGATGCTCTCCGGCGACGCGGGAGTGCTGGAGGGGGCGATCACGGCGGGCGGCTGGGGGCTGAGCCTGCTGCCCGTGCACTGTGTGCCCAAGGGCGCGGGGAGGGCCGGCGGCGCCACGACGGTCGCGGGGGAGGCCGGCTGGGTGGCGGACGGGGCGGTCGTCGGTGAGGCGGGCGAGGCCGGGGGAGCGGCGGACGGGGCGGTCGCCGACGGGGCGGCGGAGGGGGCGGCCGCGGGGCCCGGTCGGCGTCAGCCGCCCGTGCGGCGGTAGCGGTCCCGCCACCTCTGCGGCGAGCCCGGCGGCGGCGTGGGACCCGCCTGGCAGTTGGGGCACCAGTAGGTGGGGCGTTCCTGGCTGCCGTCGCCCTGGTCGGCCACCCGGACCGAGGTGCCGCAGCGCAGGCAGGGACGCGGCGCGCGGCCGTAGACGAACAGGTCCTGGCCGCGCAGGCCGGTGGTGCGGCGCACCACCCGCTCCCGGTTGGCCTCCAGCAGCTTCTTGGCGAGGACGGGCAGCTTGGCGGCGCGGTCGGCGGGCAGGGCGCCGGCCGGGAGCCACGGGGTCACCCCGAGGAGGAAGCAGATCTCGCTCTTGTAGACGTTGCCGACGCCGGCCAGATTGCGCTGGTCGAGCAGGGCCTCGCCGAGCTGCCGGGCGGGGTCGGCGAGGAGATTGGCCAGGGCCAGCTCGGGATCCCAGTCGGGGCCGAGGAGGTCGGGGCCGAGGTGGCTGACGGTGCGCTCCTCGTCGCTGGTGCGCATCAGCTCCAGCACGGGGAGGCGGTAGCCGACGGCCGCGCGTCCGGCGGTGGCCAGGACGATGCGGATCTGGTGGGCGGGGCCGCCCTTCCAGCGCTCGCCGTCGCCGTACACCTTCCAGGCGCCCTCCATCCGCAGGTGCGTGTGCAGGGTCAGGCCGCCCTCGACACGGGTGAGCAGGTGTTTGCCGCGGGAGACGGTGTTCAGCACGGTACGGCCGGACAGGTCGACCGTCGCGTACTGGGGCACCCGGAAGTCGCTGCGGGTCAGCACCTTGCCGGCCAGCGCCTCGTGCAGCCGCCGCGCGGCCTGCCAGACCGTGTCACCTTCGGGCATGGCTCAAGGGTGACACGCGCCGGCCCACCGCCGCGTCGGCCGCGCTGTCGAGCAGGTGCGCGTCTCCTTCGGTCCCGTCCGCTCACGCGCGCAGGCGCAGTCCGCGCGGGGTGGCGACGAAGCCGGCTCCTTCCAGCAGGGTGCCGATGGGCGAGGTCAGCGCCGGGGCGCCGTTGACGCGCTCGACGGTGACCGTGCCCAGGGAGCCCGCGCGGGCGGCTTCGGCCAGGGCCTCGGCGGCGGCTCTCAGGCGCGGGTCGTCGGGGGCCGCGCCGTCCGGATCGGCGGCCCAGGCCAGCAGCGTCTTCCCGCCGCGCTCCATGTAGAGCGTCAGCTCGCCGTCCACGAGCACCACCAGGGAGCCCGCCTTGCGGCCCGGTTTGTGCCCGGCGTCGGTCGGCGGCTCGGGCCAGGGCAGGGCCGCTCCGTAGGCGTTCGCCGGGTCGGCGGCGGCGAGGACGACCGCGCGGGAGTCGCCGCCGCCGCGTCCCCGTCGGCCCCCGGGGCCGGAGGCGTGCGCAGGCGCCGGCCCGCGGCCTCTCGGACCGCCGTAACCGGGGGTGTCGTAGCCGGGGGCGCCGAAGTTCCGGGGCGCGCCGCGGCCGCCCGGCGCGGTCCGGTCGGTGTCGAGCCAGTCGACGTCGCCGCCGAGGTCCGCGCCCGCCCCGAATCCGTCCGGCAGCCCGAAGCCGTCGGCTCCGCGGGCGGGTGCGGATCTGCCGGAGGGCCCGAAGTCGTTGGACGCTTCGAAGTCTTCGTTCCCATCGAGTGCGACGGACGAGTCGAACCCGGTGGGCGGTGAGGTGGCGGGCAGCGCGCCGAAGCCGTCGGGCGAGCCGCCACGCCCGAACTCCGTGCCGGACAGGCCCTCGCCGCGCTCACGGGCGTTGGCCACCGCGCGCAGGCGGTCGACCGCGCCGTCCATCGCGAACTGGGCCGCGCCCAGTCCCTCCACCACGTAGCCGCGCCGGGCCTGGCCGCTCTCCTCGAAGACGGACAGCACCCGGTACACCGCCGAGAAGCCGCCTTCCACGCCCTCGGCCGCCACGGCTCCCCGCGTCACCACGCCGTGCCGGTCCAGGAGGGAGCGGGCCAGGGCGTGGGCGCGCACGGTGGTGTCCATGTCGCGGCCGGGCAGCAGGGACCAGCGGCCCCCGACGGTCGGCGGGCCGGTACGGGAGGCGGTGCGGGCGGCCGCGGTCAGCGAGCCGTAACGCCCGCGCGGCACGGCGCGCTTGGCGCGGTGCGCCGTCGCGCCGGCGGTGCGGCCCGAGCCCAGCAGGGCGCGCATCGGGGCCAGCGTGTCGTTGGTGAGCCGCCCCGACCAGGCCAGGTCCCAGATCGCGTCCGCCAGTTGCGGGTCCGTAGCCTCCGGGTGGGTGGTCGCGCGGACCTGGTCGGCGATCTGCCGGAAGAACAGGCCGTACCCGCCCGACAGGGCGTCCAGCACCGACTGGTGCAGTGCCGTCAGCTCCAGCGGGTGCGGCGGCGGCAGCAGCAGGGGGGCCGTGTCGGCGAGGTAGAGGGAGACCCAGCCGTCCTTGCCGGGCAGTGCCCCCGCCCCCGCCCACACCACCTCGCCGGCCGCGGTGAGTTCGTCGAGCATCGACGGCGTGTAGTGCGCCACGCGGGAGGGCAGGACCAGCTTCTCCAGCGCGGAGGCGGGCACCGACGCGCCCTGCAACTGCTCGACGGCGCGCACCAGTCCGTCCACGCCCCGCAGACCGTGCCCCCTGCCGATGTGCTGCCACTGCGGCAGGAACTGCGCCAGCGCGGCCGGCGGCACCGGCTCCAGTTCGTGCCGCAGCGCGGCCAGCGACCGCCGTCGCAGCCGACGCAGGACCGCCGCGTCGCACCACTCCTGGCCGATGCCCGCCGGATGGAACTCGCCCTGGACGACCCGGCCCGCCCCGGCGAGCCGGTGCAGCGCTCCGTCGGTGACCGCGACGCCCAGACCGAAGCGGGTCGCGGCCGTGGCCGAGGTGAACGGGCCGTGCGTACGGGCGTGGCGGGCGAGGAGATCGCCCAGCGGGTCCTTCACCGGTTCGGTGAACGCCTCTGGGACGCCGACCGGCAGCGCCGTGCCGAGCGCGTCGCGCAGCCGGCCCGCGTCCTCGATCGCCGCCCAGTGGTCGGTACCGGCGATCCGGACCCGGATGGCCCGGCGCGCCCCGGCCAGCTCCGGTGCCCAGCCGGGCTCCGCGCCCCGCGCGGCCAGCTCCGCGTCGGTGAGCGGGCCCAGCACCCGCAGGACGTCCGCGACGCCCTCGACGTCCTTGATCCGGCGGTCCTCGGTGAGCCACTGGAGCTCCTGCTCCAGTTCGGCCAGCACCTCCGCGTCCAGCAGTTCGCGCAGCTCCGCCTGGCCCAGCAGTTCGGCCAGCAGCCGGGAGTCCAGGGAGAGCGCGGCGGCGCGGCGTTCGGCGAGCGGGGAGTCGCCCTCGTACAGGAACTGGGCGACGTAGCCGAACAGCAGGGAGCGCGCGAAGGGAGACGGCTCCGGGGTGGTCACCTCGACCAGGCGGACCCTGCGGGACTCGATGTCGCCCATCAGCTCGACCAGCCCGGGCACGTCGAAGACGTCCTGGAGGCATTCGCGGATCGCCTCCAGCACGATCGGGAACGAGCCGAACTCACTGGCCACCTGGAGCAGCTGGGCCGCGCGCTGGCGCTGCTGCCACAGCGGGGTGCGCTTGCCGGGGTTGCGGCGGGGCAGCAGCAGGGCGCGGGCGGCGCACTCGCGGAAGCGGGCGGCGAACAGGGCCGAGCCGCCGACCTGATCGGTGACGACCTGGTCGACCTCGCCCTTGTCGAAGGCGACGTCCGCCGCCCCGACGGGCGCCTGCTCCGCGTCGTACGCCGTGCCGGCCCGCGCCGGCTCCTGGTCGAGGAGGTCAAGGCCCATCAGGTCGGCGTCCGGCAGCCGCAGCACGATGCCGTCGTCGGCGTGCATGACCTGCGCGTCCATGCCGTACCGCTCGGACAGCCGGGCGCCGAGCGCCAGCGCCCACGGGGCGTGCACCTGGGCGCCGAAGGGCGAGTGGACGACCACCCGCCAGTCGCCCAGCTCGTCGCGGAACCGCTCCACGACGATCGTCCGGTCGTCGGGCACATGGCCGCAGGCCTCGCGCTGCTCGGCCAGGTAGGACAGGACGTTGTCGGCGGCCCACGCGTCCAGGCCCGCCGTCAGCAACCGCAGCCGGGCGTCCTCCTGGGACAGGGAGCCGACCTCGCGCAGGAACGCGCCCACCGCGCGGCCCAGTTCCAGCGGGCGGCCCAGCTGGTCGCCCTTCCAGAACGGCAGCCTTCCCGGCACGCCGGGGGCGGGCGAGACCAGGACCCGGTCGCGGGTGATGTCCTCGATGCGCCAGGAGCTGGTGCCCAGCGTGAAGACGTCGCCGACCCGGGACTCGTAGACCATCTCCTCGTCCAGCTCGCCGACCCGGCCGCCGCCCTTCTTCGGGTCGGAACCGGCGAGGAAGACGCCGAACAGGCCGCGGTCGGGGATCGTGCCGCCGGAGGTGACGGCGAGGCGCTGCGCGCCGGGCCGCCCCGTCACCGTGCCCGCCACGCGGTCCCACACCACGCGCGGGCGCAGCTCGGCGAACGCGTCGGACGGATAGCGCCCGGCGAGCATGTCGAGCACGGCCGTGAACGCCGACTCGGGCAGCGACGCGAACGGCGCCGCCCGGCGGACCATGGCGAGCAGGTCGTCGACCTGCCAGGTGTCCAGCGCCGTCATCGCGACGAGCTGCTGGGCCAGGACGTCCAGGGGGTTGGCGGGCACCCTCAGCGACTCGATGGCGCCGGTGCGCATCCGCTCGGTGACCACCGCCGCCTGCACCAGGTCGCCGCGGTACTTCGGGAAGACGACGCCGGTGGAGACCGCGCCGACCTGGTGCCCGGCGCGGCCCACCCGTTGCAGGCCGGAGGCCACGGACGGCGGCGACTCCACCTGGACGACGAGATCGACGGCGCCCATGTCGATGCCCAGCTCCAGACTGGAGGTGGCCACCACCGCCGGGAGGCGGCCCGCCTTCAGGTCCTCCTCGACCAGGGCGCGCTGCTCCTTGGAGACCGAGCCGTGGTGCGCGCGTGCGATGACGGCGGGCGCGCCGTGCGCCGCGCCCGAGCCGCCCATCAGCTCGGCCGGGGAGTGGTGCTCGTCCAGGGGCTCGCCGGTGGCCCGCTCGTAGGCGATCTCGTTGAGCCGGTTGCACAGGCGCTCGGCCAGACGGCGCGAGTTGGCGAACACGATGGTGGAGCGGTGCGCCTGGACGAGGTCGGTGATCCGCTCCTCGACGTGCGGCCAGATCGAGGGCCGTTCCGCGTTGTCGCCGCCGTCGGCCGCCGGGGAGCCGCCCAGCTCGCCCAGGTCCTCCACCGGGACGACGACCGACAGGTCGAACTCCTTGCCGGACTCCGGCTGGACGATCTCCACCTTGCGGCGCGGCGAGAGATAGCGGGCGATCTCGTCCACCGGGCGGACGGTCGCGGACAGGCCGATGCGGCGGGCCGGCCTGGGCAGCAGCTCGTCCAGGCGCTCCAGGGACAGCGCCAGGTGCGCGCCGCGCTTGGTGCCCGCGACCGCGTGGACCTCGTCCAGGATCACCGTCTCGATGCCGGTCAGCGCGTCGCGCGCGGCGGACGTCAGCATCAGGAACAGCGACTCGGGGGTGGTGATCAGGATGTCGGGCGGGCGCGTGGACAGCGCGCGCCGCTCGGCGGCCGGGGTGTCGCCCGAGCGGATGCCGACCTTCACCTCCGGCTCGGGCAGCCCGAGGCGGACCGATTCCTGGCGGATGCCGGTGAGCGGGCTGCGCAGATTGCGCTCCACGTCGACGGCGAGGGCCTTGAGCGGCGAGACGTACAGCACCCGGCAGCGCTTCTTCGGGTCGGCCGGGGGAGGCGTGGAGGCGAGCTGGTCGAGGGCCGCGAGGAAGGCGGCCAGCGTCTTGCCCGAACCGGTCGGGGCGACCACCAGCACGTCCGAGCCCTCGCCGATCGCCCGCCACGCCCCCGCCTGGGCCGCGGTGGGCGCGGAGAAGGCCCCCGTGAACCAGCCGCGGGTCGCGGGGGAGAAGCCGCCGAGGGCGGGGTGCGGATCGCCTGCCATGCGTTCCATCCTGCACCCGACCACTGACAATCCGACCTGACCTGCGCTTTCACCCCCGCCGACCGGGTGGCGCGCCCCGCCGCGCACGGCAGCGGACAATGGGGCCATGGCGGCGTCCGGCGAGGAGGAGAGGGCACGGCACTGGCAGTACGAGGAACTGCCCGGTGTGGACCTGCTGCGCGCCAGGTACGTCCGCAAGGAGTTCGTGCGCCACACCCACGAGCACTTCGTGATCGCGGCGATCGCCGAGGGCGTCGAGGTGTTCCACCACGGCGGCGGCGACGTGACCGCGGGACCGGGAACGCTCGCGCTGGTCAACCCGGACACCCCGCACACGGGCCGGGCCGGCGTCCCCGAGGGGTGGCGGTACGGGGCCGTGTACCCGGCGCCCGCGCTGGTGGCCGAGATCGCGGCGGAGACCACCTCGATCCGCGGGGCGCCCGGGTTCGTGAACCCGGTGCTCGACGACCCCCGGGCCGCCGCCCTGGTCCACCAGGTGCTCAGGGCCGTGGACGAGGGCAACGCGCTGGCCGCCGACACGCTGCTGCGGCTCGCGGTGACACGGCTGCTGCGGCTGAACGGCGGACCGCTGCCGCGGCGCGAGGTGCGCACGGCCGGCACGCGGATCGCCGCACGCGCGCGGGTCGTCCTGGAGGAACGCCTGGCCGAGCCGCCGACCCTGGAGCGGCTGGCCGCCGATCTCGGCGTCAGCCCGTTCGCCCTGCTGCGCGCCTTCCGGAACGCCTACGGGATGCCCCCGCACAGCTGGCTGACCGACGTCCGGGTGCGCCGGGCCAGACGGCTCCTGGACGCCGGTTCCGCCCCGGCGGAGGTCGCCGCGGCCGTCGGCTTCACCGACCAGTCCCATCTGAGCCGCCACTTCTCCCGCATCGTGGGCGTGCCCCCGGGCGCCTACCAGCGCGAGCGCAAGAACGTACAAGACGCGCGAGCGCGGCTTCTCCTACCGTCCGGGACGTGGCAGAAGACACGACTCTCGCAGACATACGACCCGACGGCCGAGGCGGAACCGACGGCGGGAGGGACGGCGCGAAACCGGACGCCGCCGTCGTCCGCGACGCCCTCGGCGTCGGCATCGCCGTAGGACTGTCCGGGTTCGCCTTCGGGGTGACCTCGGCGGGCAGTGGGCTCACCCTGCTCCAGACCTGTGCGCTCAGCCTCCTGGTCTTCACCGGGGCGTCCCAGTTCGCGCTGGTGGGAGCGCTCGCGGCGGGCGGCAACCCGTTCACGGCCGCCGCGGGGGCCTTCTTCCTGGGCGTGCGCAACGCCTTCTACGGGCTGCGTCTGTCGCAGCTGCTGGCCCTCCCGCGCGTCATGCGGCCGTTCGCCGCCCAGTGGGTCATCGACGAGACCACGGCCGTGACCCTCGCCCAGCCCACCCGGCGCGCCGCCCGCCTCGGCTTCACCGTCACCGGGGCCAGCCTCTACGTGCTGTGGAACCTCACCACGTTCCTCGGCGCGCTGGGCGCCAAGGCCCTCGGCGACACCGACGCCTGGGGCCTGGACGCCGCCGGGCCGGCCGTCTTCCTGGCTCTGCTCGCCCCCATGCTCAAGACCGCCACCGAGCGGGCCGTCGCCGCGCTCGCCGTCCTCCTCGGGCTCGGACTGCTGCCCGTGCTGCCGGCCGGGGTGCCGGTCCTGGCGGCGGCGCTCGCCGCGCCGGCCGTGCTGTACCTGACCGGCCGCCGCGCCTCCGTCGCGCGGGATGACGTACGAGACGTACCGGACCCGCAGGACGTACGAGACGTGCGAGGAGACGACCGGTGAACGTCTGGATCGCGGTCGCCGTGACCGCCGTCGGCTGCTACGCCGTCAAGCTCGCCGGACTGCTCGTCCCGGCGGGCGTCCTGGAACGCCCCCTGGTGCGCAGGCTCGCCGCGCTGCTGCCCGTCGCGCTGCTCGCCGCCCTCACCGCCCAGCAGACGTTCGGGGACGGGCACACGCTCGTCCTGAACGCCCGGGCGGCCGGGCTCGGCGCCGCCACCGTGGCCCTGGTACTGCGGGCGCCGTTCCTGGTCGTCGTCGCGGCGGCCGTCCTGGTCACGGCGGGGGTGCGGGCCCTGGGCGGCTGAGAGGCGGGCCGCCGCCGGTTCCTGGGTTGCGGCCGCCGCCGGTCCTTGGGTAGCAGCCGCCGCCGGGCGTGTCCTCAGCCGATGGCGCGGCCGTACGCCCTGAGGGTGCGCAGCGCCTCGATCGTCACCATGGGGCGTGCCTCCAGCGTGGGCACGGCGGCCCACTGGCGCCAGGTCACCGGCCAGCCGCCGTCCTCCTGCTGCCGGCCGGCGAGGTGGTCGAGACAGCGGGCGATCTCCTCGTCCGTGAACCAGGCGCGCGCGAGGGAGCCGGGCGTCCGCGCGAAGTCGTACGGGAAGTGGTGCTCGCCCGGGGCGTAGCCGGGAGCCAGGGGCCAGGACTCCGCACGGGCGGGGTCGAGCACCGCGAGCCGCCGGTCGCGCACCAGACGGCCGAGCCGTTCGGCCGCCGCCCGCGCGCGCGGGCGGTTGGGCGCAGAGTCCAGGAAGGCGACGGCGGCCTCCACCTCGTAGGGGTGGGAGGTCTCCAGGGACTCGATCCGCTGCCAGCAGAAGTCCGTCGCCCGGAACAGCCAGGCGTGCCACACCGCGTTGCGGTGCAACAGGCCCACCACCGGCCCGGTGGCGAGCAGATCGCTCGGCGGGTCGTCCACCACCGGCACGAAGGGGGCCGCCGGATAGCCGCGCTGGCCGGGATGGACCGCCGGAAGCGCGCCGTCCGCGGTGGAGACGGAGGTCAGATAGCGGCACACGCGCTCCGTCCGCGCCCCGTCGCAGCGCCCGATCAGGTCCAGGACGCGCAGCGCGTGCGCCGTGTGCAGCGGCTGGCTGACGGGGCCGCGCAGATCGGGCTCCAGCGCGTGGCCGTATCCGCCGTCCTCGTTGCGGTAGGCGTCCAGCGCGGTCTCCGCCGGGTCCGCGCCGCCGCCCAGGAACTGGTGGGCGAACAGCCGCTGCTCCAGCACGCGCGCGGTGAGCCACACGAAGCGTTCGGCACGCGACAGCGGGGACGATGCCGCCGGCGGCGGGGCGGAGGGTGCTGCTGCGGTTTCGGCCATGGTCAGACCGTAGGGCGCGGGGCGCTCCCGGCAGGCGGTCCCGGCTCGGGGTCACCCGCAGGGGCGGGATACTGGGGTCATGCGGTTGACGGTCTTCTGGGAACGGATGGCGGAGCACTTCGGCGCGGGATACGCCGAGACCTTCGCGCGCGACCACGTGATGTCGGAGCTGGACGGACACACGGTGGACGAGGCGCTGGCGGACGGCTGGGCGGCCAAGGACGTGTGGCGCGTGGTCTGCCAGGTCATGGACGTCCCGGGGGAGCGGCGCTGACGGGGCACGACGCTCGCGCGTACCCGATTGCCGTCGGCGTGGGCGAGACTTGCACCGTGGCACGCACTGACGAGTCCGGGCTGACGGCCCGGCAAGCACCCCCCACCGCTTCGACGCCGCCCGCCGGCCCGCCGGCCGCAACCGCCGCCGGACCTGGCGCGCGCATGCCGCGCTGGCTGCCGCGGGCCATGGTGCTCGCGCTCGCGCTCATCGCCGCCTTCCAGTTCGGCAGCTGGGCGTTCCACCAGGTCACCGGCCTGCTGATCAACATCCTCATCGCGTTCTTCCTGGCCCTGGCCATCGAGCCCGCGGTGAGCCGCATGGCCTCGCGCGGCATGCGCCGGGGATTCGCGACCTTCCTGGTCTTCCTCGGACTGATGATCGCGACCGCGGGCTTCGTCACCCTGCTCGGCTCGATGCTGGCCGGTCAGATCATCAAGATGATCGAGGGCTTCCCGGACTACCTCGACTCCGTCATCAACTGGGTCAACGCCACGTTCCACACCCATCTGCGGCGCGTCGACATCCAGGAGGGCCTGCTCCACTCCGACTGGCTGCGCAAGTACGCGCAGAACAGCGCCGCGGGCGTCCTGGACGTGTCCACCCAGGTGCTCGGCGGCCTGTTCCAGCTGCTGACGGTCACCCTCTTCTCGTTCTACTTCGCCGCCGACGGCCCACGGCTGCGCCGCGCGCTGTGCTCCGTGCTGCCGCCCGCCCGCCAGGCGGAGGTGCTGCGCGCGTGGGAGATCGCCGTCGACAAGACCGGCGGCTACCTCTACTCACGCGGCCTGATGGCCCTCGTCTCGGGAGTCGCCCACTACGTCCTGCTCCAGGCGCTCGGCGTGCCGTACGCGCCCGTGCTCGGCGTCTGGGTGGGGCTGGTGTCCCAGTTCATCCCCACCATCGGCACCTATCTCGCGGGCGCCCTGCCGATGCTGATCGCCTTCACCGTCAACCCCTGGTACGCGGTGTGGGTACTGGTGTTCGTCGTGATCTACCAGCAGTTCGAGAACTACGTGCTGCAACCCAAGCTGACCTCCAAGACCGTCGACATCCATCCCGCGGTCGCCTTCGGCTCGGTCATCGCGGGCACGGCGCTGCTCGGCGCGGTGGGCGCGCTGATCGCCATTCCGGCGGTCGCGACCCTGCAGGCCTTCCTGGGCGCCTATGTGAAGCGGTACGACGTCACCGACGACCCCCGCGTCCAGGGCCACCGCCCGCGGCCCGCGTCCCCGGGGCTGCTCGCGCGTGCGCGGCGGCTGTGGGCACAGCCGCCTGCGGCCGGGACCGCGTCCCCGACGGACCCGGGGACCGGGACGGCGGTGGATGCGGGGACCGGTACGGCGGGTGCGCAGGGTGCGCCGGGTGCGCGGACGACCGCGGCCGAGGACGGGGCCGCCGGGTAGCGGACGGGGCCGCCGGGCGGCGGTCGTGCTGCCCGGGGTCTCGCTTGACACGAAAATCGAACATCCATTCTGATGGGGACTCCGGCGAGGCTGAACGAAGGGTGATTCGCCCGGTTCCAGGGTGATTCGTCCCATAGTTATCCACAGGCCGGACAGGCGTCGAGGCGCATTGTCAGTGGCAGGCGTTAGCGTTTTTGACGTGAAGCGATCGACTCAAGCAAATCGGGTGGAACCCATGGCAGGAACCGACCGCGAGAAGGCGCTCGACGCCGCGCTCGCACAGATTGAACGACAATTCGGCAAGGGCGCGGTCATGCGCATGGGCGAGCGGTCGAGGGAGCCCATCGAGATCATCCCGACCGGGTCGACCGCGCTCGACGTGGCCCTCGGCGTCGGCGGCCTGCCGCGCGGCCGTGTCGTGGAGATCTACGGACCGGAGTCCTCCGGCAAGACGACCCTGACCCTGCACGCCGTGGCGAACGCGCAGAAGGCCGGCGGCCAGGTCGCCTTCGTGGACGCGGAGCACGCCCTCGACCCCGAGTACGCGCGCAAGCTCGGCGTCGACATCGACAACCTGATCCTGTCCCAGCCGGACAACGGCGAGCAGGCGCTGGAGATCGTTGACATGCTGGTCCGCTCCGGCGCGCTCGACCTCATCGTCATCGACTCGGTCGCCGCGCTCGTCCCGCGCGCGGAGATCGAGGGCGAGATGGGCGACTCGCACGTGGGTCTGCAGGCCCGTCTGATGAGCCAGGCGCTGCGCAAGATCACCAGCGCGCTCAACCAGTCCAAGACCACGGCGATCTTCATCAACCAGCTGCGCGAGAAGATCGGTGTGATGTTCGGTTCGCCGGAGACCACGACCGGTGGCCGGGCGCTGAAGTTCTACGCGTCCGTGCGCATCGACATCCGCCGCATCGAGACCCTGAAGGACGGCACCGAGGCGGTCGGCAACCGCACCCGCTGCAAGGTCGTCAAGAACAAGGTCGCGCCGCCCTTCAAGCAGGCCGAGTTCGACATCCTCTACGGCCAGGGCATCAGCCGTGAGGGCGGCCTGATCGACATGGGCGTGGAGCACGGCTTCGTGCGCAAGGCCGGCGCCTGGTACACGTACGAGGGCGACCAGCTCGGCCAGGGCAAGGAGAACGCGCGCAACTTCCTGAAGGACAACCCCGACCTGGCCAACGAGATCGAGAGGAAGATCAAGGAGAAGCTGGGCGTCGGCGTGCGACCGGAGGAGCCGGCCGCCGAGCCCGCCGCGGACGCCGCGGTCTCCGCCGCCGCGGGCGACGCGGCCAAGACGGTGCCCGCCCCGGCGACCGCCAAGGCGACCAAGCCCAAGGCCGCCGCAGCCAAGAGCTGACCCGTGACACGGCGAACCGACTGGGCCGAGTACGAGGCCGGGCACGAGTACGGACACGCCGCTTCCGGTGCCCCACGGGGGAGGGGCACCGGGAACCGCCCCGGTGCCGGGGCGGGCGGCGCGGGCGCGTACCGGGGCGATGCCGCGTACGGGCCGGACGGTGACGGTGCGCACGGGGCGGAGACCGGCTTCGCCGACGGCGACCCGGCCGACGGACACGGCCGGTACGGCGGATTCGAGGACGACGAGCCGGGCGACGGCTCCGGCCCGGGCGACGGCGTGGCGCGTGGTGCGGCCGGCCCACGGGCGCGAGGGGCACGCCGGGGCGGCTCGCGTGACGGCGGGCCGTACGGCGGGCGGGGGCGTCGCCGACGCGACTTCGGCGAGGCGCCCGCGGCGGACGGAGACGATTCCTCCTTGCCGAGGGCCGAGCGGGGGGAGTCTCCGGGGGACCCGGTGGAGCGGGCGCGCGCGATCTGCCTGCGTCTGCTCACCGGGACTCCGCGCACCCGCAAACAGCTCGCCGACGCCCTGCGCAAGCGGGAGATCCCGGACGAGGTGGCGCAGGAGGTGCTGTCCAGGTTCGAGGAGGTCGGGCTGATCGACGACGGCGCGTTCGCGGACGCCTGGGTGGAATCCCGGCACCACGGGCGCGGCCTGGCCCGGCGCGCGCTCGCCCGGGAACTGCGGACCAAGGGCGTCGACGCCACGCTGATCGACGAGGCCGTCGGCCGGCTCGACGCCGACCGGGAAGAGGCCACGGCGCGCGAACTGGTCGACCGCAAGCTGCGCTCCACCCGCGGCCTGGACCGCGACAAGCGGATACGCCGCCTGGCCGGCATGCTCGCCCGCAAGGGCTACTCCCAGGGTCTGGCCCTGCGGGTGGTCAGACAGGCGCTGGAGGAGGAGGGCGAGGACACGGAGTTCCTCGATGACGGGGAGTTCTGAGATGGGGCCGTGGGGACGGGACCGTGGGAACGGGGCCGTGGAGACAGGGCCATCGGGACAGGGCCATCAGGGCAGGATTGTTGAGCCGGAGCCGGAGCCGGAGCCGGAGCCGGAGCCCGGAGCGGGTCCGGGCCCCGGACGGGACGTGGACAGGGAGCTACGGCGTCACCGGGAGGCCGGCCGTGCGCCAGGCCTGGAAGCCGCCGATCAGGTCGGTGGCCCGGTGCAGGCCCAGCTGGTGCAGGGAGGCGGCGGCCAGGCTCGACGCGTAGCCCTCGTTGCAGATCACGACGACGCGCAGGTCGTGACCGGTGGCCTGCGGGAGGCGGTGGCTGCCCCAGGGGTCGAGGCGCCACTCCAGTTCGTTGCGTTCGACGACGAGGGCGCCGGGGATGAGGCCGTCGCGCTCGCGCAGCGCGGCGTACCGGATGTCCACGAGCAGGGCCTCGCCGGCCTGGGCGGCGGCGAAGGCCTCGTCGGGTGCGACGCGCTCGTAGCCCCGGCGGACCCGTTCCAGCAGGTCGTCGATCCCGACCGGCGGTCGACGTTCGCTCACTGCCAGTCCTCCGGGCGCTCGACCTGCTCCAGGCGCAGCGTCTGTCCGGCGCGGCTGTAGCGGCGGATCTGCGGCAGGGGCGGGTAGTAGGCGTGCACGGAGATCGCGTGCCGGTCGGTGGACTCGTTGAGCACCTCGTGGACATGGTGGCGGCCGAAGGCGCGGCCCCGGCCGGCCGGCAGCCGTCGCCTACGGTCCACGTCGTCGGTGAGTTCGAGGGTCTTCCAGCCGTCGGTGGGCAGCCGGGCGGCGAGCGAGTTCTCGGTCAGTTCGCCGGCGGCGGTGAGGAAGGCGCCGATCGAGTCGGCGTGGTCGTGCCAGCCGGTTCCCGAGCCGGGCGGCCAGCCGATCAGCCATGCCTCGCTGCCCTTGGGGCCGGACAGGCGCACCCAGGTGCGGCCCTCCGGGTCGAGCGGCAGGGAGGCGATCAGCTCGGCGTCGGCGGCCGAGCGCCGGACGAACTCCAGGAGCTCCGCCTCGGTGGGCGCCGAGGCGGCGGGGACGCCCGGGGAGATGTCCGGAGCCGAGGCAGCGGGCGGGGAGAGGGACGCGGAAGCGGACACGGCGGAGGAGGCAGACACGTACACCGTCCTGAGGAACGTTCGCGGAGGCGCGCGGCGGCACGGAAACGGTGCGCGCGCGAAAAGGGGGAAGGAAGACGCGAGTTCAGCAGGAGGTGCGACACACGCAGCCCGCATAGCGGACGAGGTCCATATGGACCCTCCGCCACAGGCGCACATCGGTGTCGGTCACGTTCGGGAGTACACCATGACCCCGCGAAACGGTCAACCGACCGTCACCATGCGGACCGGACGGTGACGGAACGTACGGCCGGAGGCGCACACCGCCGCCCCACCGCACCGCGACCGCACCCCGCCCCAGCGTCCGGGCACCCTCCGAATCCCCGCCCGAGCGCCCCTCAGCGCGCCCCCGCCTCGGCGTGCTCCTCCGCGCGGGCGGCCGCCGCCGTGCCGCCGCCGAGGGTGGCCTCGGCCGCCGCGTACAGGGCGGCCGGGCGGACGCCGCTCAGGGCGGTGACCAGGTGGCCGTCGGGCCGGATCAGGAGCACGGTGTGCGGGGCGGCGCCCGGGTAGCTCTCGGCGACCAGCAGTTCGGCGGGGTGCGGCAGGGCGGTGACCGCCGCCGCCAGCCGGGGCATGATCCCGGCGCCCATCCAGTGCCGGCGTTCCCACACCACCGTGCCCGGCGCCACCAGCACCACCAGCAGCGCACCGCGGCCCAGCCGGTCCCGCAGCGGTACGAACGTGCCGTCCTCCGCGGTCACCACCACATCGGCGACCGCCTCGCCGACCGGCGTGTCCACGGACGTCTCGGCGTCCACGGCCTCGGGGGTCTCGGGCGCCAGCGGCGAGCCGGCGTACGACCCCGGCGCGCCGAGCGCTCCGTGCCCGAGGTGGCCGTCCATGAGGAGCGCGTCGTGCTGGCGTGTCGCCCCGGGGACGTACGACCGCAGTCCGCCGCCGCGCAGCACCGGCAGCACCTGGTCGGCGGCGCGCAGCCGGGCGGCGACGACGGCGCGCCGCTCGGTCTGGTAGCTGTCCAGCAGGGCCTCGTGCGGGCCGTGGTGCCAGACCGACGCCAGTTTCCAGGCGAGGTTGTCGGCGTCCCGCAGCCCCTCGTCCAGCCCCTGGGTGCCGAGCGCGCCCAGCAGATGGGCCGCGTCCCCGGCCAGGAACACCCGTCCGGCGCGCCAGCGGCGGGCCAGCCGGTGGTGGACGGTGTGCACGCCGGTGTCCAGGAGTTCGTACGCCGGCGCGTCCTCGCCGGTCCAGCCGGTGAGGGTCTCCCGGACGCGGGCGAGCAGGAGTTCGGGAGTGACCAGGTCCTTGCCGGGCGGCAGCAGCCAGTCCAGCCGCCACACCCCCTCCGGCAGCGGCCGGGCGGTGATCTCCCCGGCGAACGGGCCGGAGGTCCGCCACGGCGGGGTGCGGTGGAGGAACGCTTCCTCGGGCCGGGGGAGTTCGGTGCGCAGCGCGGCCACCGCGTGCCGTTCGACGGCCGTGCGGCCGGGGAAGCGGATGTCCTGGAGCTTGCGCACGGTCGAGCGCGGGCCGTCGCAGCCGACCAGGTAGCTGCCGCGCCACCAGGTGCCGTCGGAGCCCCGGGTGTGGGCGGTGATGCCCGACTGCTCCTGCTCTATCGTGTCGAGCCGGCTGTCGGCGGCGAGTTCGACCAGCGGCTCGCGGCCGGCGGCGGCGCGCAGCGCGCCGGTCAGCACGTGCTGGGCGATGTGCAGCGGGGCGGGGCCGGCGTCGCCGAACGCCACTTCGTTCGTCACCTGTTTGCGCCGCAGCGACCGCCATCCGGCCCAGCGCAGTCCCGCGGCGCCCAGCGGCATGCCGGCCAGCCGTTCCACCAGGGCGGCGGTGTCCTCGCGCAGCACGACGGTGCGCGCGGCGCGCGGCGTCTCCCGGCCCGGCGTCTCGTCGAGGACGACGGACGGCACCTCCTGGCGGGCCAGCGCCAGGGCGAGCGTGAGCCCGACGGGCCCCGCCCCGACGACGATCACCGGGTCCACGGCGCGACGCTCCCTGCCCGCGGCGGCGTCCTGACGGACAGACGTGAACAAATGGTTGGAGCAGGGTGCACGATCACAGAACGTATGCAACCTACTGCCGCTGCCCGCGTCAAGCGACAGGGGCAGTGGTGATCACTCCACTGCCCCTATGCCACACGCATACGCCGGCCGGTGGGCCGACCGGGCGTCAGGCGGCCGTGCCCGCCGACTCGGCGCCCGCCACCGCCGCCGGCGCGAGCACCGCCCCGGTCGACTTCTTGCCGCGCCGCAGCCGCCGCTCCAGCCAGCCGGCGAAGCTGGTGAGGGAGAAGTTCAGGACGACGTAGACCACGGCCACGACGGTGAAGCTGGCGATGGTGTTCGCGCCGTAGTACGAACTCATCGGGGAGACGGACGCCAGCAGCTCCGGGAAGGTGAGGATCGCGCCGCCGAGCGCGGTGTCCTTCACGATCACCACCAGCTGGCTGACGATCGCCGGCAGCATCGCGGTGACCGCCTGCGGCAGCAGGATCGACGTCATGACCTGGGTCTTGCGCAGACCGATGGCCTGGGCGGCCTCCGTCTGGCCCTTGGGCAGTGCCAGGATGCCCGCGCGCACGATCTCCGCGAGGACGGAGGCGTTGTAGAGGACGAGGCCGGTGACGACGGCGTACAGCGGCCGGTCGTCCGAACCGACGTCCGTGTACTGCGCGAACAGGGCGTTGCCGAAGATCATCAGGATCAGCACCGGGATGGCGCGGAAGAACTCCACGACCACGGCGGCCGGGACCCGCACCCAGGTGTGGTCGGAGAGCCGCGCGATGCCGAAGAAGGCGCCCAGCGGCAGCGCGATGACCATCGACAGGGCCGCCGCGATCAGCGTGTTCTTCAGACCCGGCAGGATGTACGTGGTCCAGGACTCGGAGCCGGCCAGGAGCGGCTTCCACTTCGCCCAGTCCAGCTGCCCCTTGTCGTCCAGACCCCGGTAGACCCACCACGCCAGGGCCGCGAAGGCCAGCACGAACACGACCGAATAGAGGATGTTGCGCCGCTTGGCCCGGGGGCCCTGCGCGTCGTACAGCACCGAGGCGCTCATCGCTTCACCGCCACCTTCTTGCCCACCCAGCCGAGGATCAGGCCGGTCGGCAGCGTCAGGCACACGAACCCGAACGCGAACACGGCGGAGATCAGCAGCAGCTGGGCCTCGTTCTCGATCATCTCCTTCATCAGCAGGGCCGCCTCCGCGACGCCGATCGCGGCGGCCACCGTGGTGTTCTTGGTGAGCGCGATCAGGACGTTGGTGAGCGGGCCGACGACCGAGCGGAACGCCTGCGGCAGCACCACCAGCGTGAGCACCTGCGTGAAGCTCAGCCCGAGCGCGCGGGCCGCCTCCGCCTGGCCGACCGGCACCGTGTTGATGCCGGAACGGATCGCCTCGCAGACGAACGCCGAGGTGTAGGCGATCAGTCCGAGGACGGCGAGCCGGAAGTTGATGGTGTCGAAGTTCTCACTGCCCAGGCCGACCCCGAGGGTCTGGTTCAGGCCCAGGGAGGTGAACAGGATGATCACCGTCAGCGGGATGTTCCGCACGATGTTGACGTAGGCGGTACCGAAGCCGCGCATGAGGGGCACCGGGCCGACGCGCATGCCGGCCAGCAGAGTGCCCCAGACCAGGGAGCCGGCGGCCGAGAGCAGCGTGAGCTGCACGGTCACCCAGAAGGCTCCCAGCAGGTCGTAGCCTGAAAGAAAGTCGAACACGATCTCCCGTGCTTCCGCGTGTGGATGGGCGCCGGTGCGCCGCTCCCCCGTGGGCGGCGCACCGGCGGGCACTGGCTCAGCTCTTGATGTCGCCGATCTTCGGCGCCGGCTCGTTCTTGTAGTTCGCGGGACCGAAGTTGGCGTCCACGGCCTTCTTCCAGGAACCGTCGGAGACCATGGCCTCAAGAGCCTTGTTGATCTTGGCCTTGAGGTCGCTGCCCTTCTTCACGCCGATGCCGTAGTTCTCGTTGGTCATCTTCAGACCGCCGAGCTTGAACTTGCCCTTGAACTGGTCCTGGGCGGCGTAACCGGCGAGGATCGAGTCGTCGGTGGTCAGCGCGTCGATGGCCTTGTTCTGGAGGCCGTTCAGACAGGCGGAGTACGTCGGGTACTTCAGCAGGTTCGCCTTGGGCGCCAGCTTGTCCTTGATGTTCTGCGCCGAGGTGGAACCGGTGACCGAGCACAGCTTCTTGCTGTTCAGGTCGGCGGGCGACTTGATCGAGGCGTCGTCGGCGCGGACCAGGACGTCCTGGTGGGCGAGCAGGTAGGGGCCGGCGAAGTCGACCTTCTTCTCGCGCTCCGGGGTGATCGAGTAGGTGGCGGCGATGAACTCGACGTCACCGCGCTGGAGCATCGTCTCGCGGTCGGCGCTCTTCGACTCCTTCCACTCGATCTGGTCCTCGTTGTAACCGAGCTTCTTGGCGACGTACTTGGCCACGTCCACGTCGAAGCCGGCGTAGCCCTGCGGCGTCTTCTGGCCCAGGCCCGGCTGGTCGTACTTGATGCCGATGGCGATCTTCTTGCCGCCGCCCGAGGAACCCTCGTCCTTCTTGTCGCCCGAACCGCACGCCGTCGCCGAGACGGCGAGGGCGAGCACGACGGCCGAGGCGGCGGTGACCTTGCGGAGCTTCATGATGAACATCCTTCGGGTGGTGAGGAGGTACGGGCCGCCGCCGAGGGCGCCGGACCGGACGGCCGGGCGGTGTCGGCGGGCGACGGCCGTGCCCGGCGGGCAGGCCGGTGGCGGGACCGTCCGCCGGCGGACCGCCCGCGGGCGGGCGGGCAGGTCGCCGGCGGTGCGGCGCCCGTCGCCGACCGGGTGGTGCGGAAGTCGGAACGGGGGTGGTGCGGACGTCGGGAGCGGGGTGATGCGGACGCCGGAACCGGGTGCGGCCGGGGTCAGTGGTGCAGGATCTTGGACAGGAAGTCCTTGGCCCGGTCGCTGCGCGGGTTGCTGAAGAACTGGTCCGGCGCGGCCTGTTCGATGATCCGGCCGTCGGCCATGAAGACCACGCGGTTCGCGGCGGAGCGGGCGAAGCCCATCTCGTGCGTGACGACGATCATCGTCATGCCGTCCCGGGCGAGTTGCTGCATGACCTCCAGCACCTCGTTGATCATCTCCGGGTCGAGCGCGGAGGTCGGCTCGTCGAAGAGCATCACCTTCGGCTCCATCGCCAGCGCCCGCGCGATCGCCACGCGCTGCTGCTGGCCGCCGGAGAGCTGCGCGGGGTACTTGTCGGCCTGCGCGCCCACCCCGACCCGGTCGAGCAGCGTGCGGGCCCGCTCCTCGGCCTGCTTCCTGTCCTTGCGGCGGACCTTGACCTGGCCCAGCGTCACGTTCTCCAGCACGGTCTTGTGCGCGAAGAGGTTGAAGGACTGGAAGACCATGCCGACGTCGGCGCGCAGCCGGGCCAGCTCCTTGCCCTCGTGGGGCAGCGGCTTGCCGTCGATGGAGATCGAGCCGTCGTCGATCGTCTCCAGGCGGTTGATCGTGCGGCACAGGGTGGACTTGCCGGACCCGGAGGGGCCGATCACCACGACGACCTCGCCGCGGGCGATCGTCAGATCGATGTCCTGGAGGACGTGCAACGCGCCGAAGTGCTTGTTGACGCTCTTCAGGACGACCAGATCGCCGGTCGAGGCCACATCTTCCTTGGCCATCGAAACTTCGGTCATCGCTTTCGGGCTCCGTCCTCCTCGGTTTGGGGGACCATAGCCAGGCGTTGTGTCCCTCGTCACCACATCTGAGGGAGATCTGAGCATCACGATCCGGTAGCGGCCGGACACGAGTCGTAGCGGACCGGGCGAGAGCGCGTACCGGCTGGATAACGACGCGGGCGCGCAACCGGAAGCCTCTTGACGGCGTCCTCGTCCATCGGCGTGACTGCCATGGTGCGGGTGCGCCCGCGCGCGCTCACTCAGGGTGCGCGCGCGCCTACGCACACCCACTGCGCGAAACGACCACATGACAGATGAACCGGAGGGGGCCGGATGACGAGGAACCGAAGGGGGCCGGATGAGACTGCTTCTCGTTGAGGACGACAACCACGTGGCGGCCGCCCTGTCCGCGGTGCTGGCCCGGCACGGCTTCGACGTCACCCATGCCCGCAGCGGCGAGGAGGCCCTCCAGGCGCTGGTCCCCGAGGGCGCCGGCTTCGGCGTGGTCCTGCTCGACCTCGGCCTGCCCGACCAGGACGGCTACGAGGTCTGCGGCAAGATCCGCAAGCGCACCGCCATTCCGGTGATCATGGTCACCGCCCGCTCCGACGTCCGCTCCCGCATCCACGGCCTCAACCTCGGCGCCGACGACTACGTGGTCAAGCCCTACGACACCGGCGAACTGCTCGCCCGGATCCACGCCGTCAGCCGCCGCACCGTCCACGAGGACGCCGCCGGCGGCGCCGACGAAGGAGCCCTCAGCCTCGGCTCCGTACGCATCGAACTGCCCACCCGGCAGGTCAGCGTGGCGGGCGCGGTCGTCCAGCTCACCCGCAAGGAGTTCGACCTGCTCGCGCTGCTCGCCCAGCGCCCCGGAGTCGTCTTCCGCCGCGAGCAGATCATCAGCGAGGTCTGGCGCACCAGCTGGGAGGGGACCGGCCGCACCCTGGAAGTGCACGTCGCCTCCCTGCGCTCCAAGCTGCGCATGCCGGCCCTGATCGAGACCGTGCGCGGCGTCGGCTACCGGCTCGTCGCCCCGGCCGCCTAGCGGGGCCGGGTGCGCACACGTCTGCTGCCGCTGCTCATCGTCCTGATGGCGGGGGTGCTGCTCGCCCTCGGGTTCCCGCTCGCCGTCAGCATGGCCGCGGGCGAGCAGCAGAAGGTGGTCGTCGACCGGATCGACGACACGGCGCGGTTCGCCGCCCTCGCCCAGTTCGTCACCGACCGGCCCTCCGGCTCCCGGCAGATCGCTCCCGACGAGCGCCGCGAGACCCTCAGCCGCGAACTCGCCAGCTACTACAGCGTCTACGGCATCCGGGCCGGCGTCTTCTACCGCTCCGGCATGCCCATGGCCAACGCGCCCTTCGCCTGGTCCCTGCCCACCGCCGGCGAGGTGCGCGAGGCCTTCGACGAGGCCCTGCTGAGCCGGCGCAGCCACGACCCCGAGCAGGTGTGGCCCTGGCAGCGGCACCGGCTCGTCGTCGCCTCGCCCGTCATCCGGGACGGCGACGTCGTCGCCGTCGTCCTCACCGACTCGCCCACCGGGCAGATGCGTTCGCGCACCCTGCACGACTGGCTGCTCGTCGGGGCGGGCGAGATCGTCGCCATGCTGGTCGCCGTCGGCGCGGCGCTCCGGCTGACCGGCTGGGTGCTGCGCCCGGTACGGGTGCTCGACGCCACCACCCACGACATCGCCACCGGACGGCTCAAGTCCCGGGTCGCGGCGGCCGGCGGACCACCGGAACTCAGGAGGCTGGCCCGCTCGTTCAACGAGATGGCCGACAACGTCGAGGACGTCCTGGAACAGCAGCGCGCCTTCGTCGCCGACGCCTCCCACCAACTGCGCAACCCGCTCTCCGCCCTCCTGCTGCGCATCGAACTGCTCGCCCTCGAACTGCCCGAGGACAACGAGGAGATCGCCTCGGTGCGCACCGAGGGCAAGCGGCTGGCCCAGGTCCTGGACGACCTGCTCGACCTTGCGCTCGCCGAACACGCCGAGGCGGACCTCCGGCTCATCGACATCGGCGAGCTGGCCGCGGAGCGGGTGGCCGCCTGGGCGCCGGCCGCCGCGGCCAAGGGAGTGCTGCTGACCGGCGACTGCCCGGCGACCACCGCCTGGGCCGACCCCGTGACCCTGTCCTCCGCGCTGGACGCGGTGATCGACAACGCGGTGAAGTTCACCCCCGAGGGCAAGAGCGTCGCTGTGACGGTCGCCGGTGGCGGCGGCACGTCGACGGTCGTCGTCGCCGACCACGGACCGGGCCTCACCGACGACGAACTCGCCCGCGTCGGCGACCGGTTCTGGCGCAGCGGCCGCCACCAGAACATCAAGGGCTCCGGTCTCGGCCTGTCCATCACCCGCGCGCTGCTCGCGGCCGGCGGCGGCTCGCTCTCCTGCGACCACCACCACGACCGGGAACCGCGCGGGCTGAAGGTGACGGTCGGCGTCCCGCGGACGGACCCGCGACGCTCGTAGCGGCAGCGCCCGCGGACGGCCCGCCGGAGCGAGGCGATGCCCTTGCGCGGTCTAGGGTTTGACCGACCGGTAGTAGCGGCGCGCGCCCTCGTGCAGGACCAGCGGGTCGGTGTAGATGGCGGTGCGCAGGTCCACCAGCTGCGCGGAGTGGACGTGGGCGCCGATGCCGTCCCGGCTCTTGATGACGGTCCGGGTCACCCACTCGGTCAGCCGGGGGTCCACGTCCGCGCGGGTCATCAGCACGTTGGACACGGCGATGGTCGGCACGGTCGAACCGTTCTGGACGCTCGGATACGCCGACTCCGGCATGTTGGTGGCGCGGTAGTAGCGCGTCGCGCCGCCCTGCGCGTGCAGCTTGGCCACCAGATCGGAGTCGATCGGCACGAACCGGTACGGGAACTTGGCGGCGAGCTGCTTGAGGCCGTCCGTCGGCAGCCCGCCCGACCAGAAGAACGCGTCGATCGCGCCCTGCCGCAGCCGGTCCGGCCCGGTGTCGATGCCCTCGGCCATGGGACGTATGTCCTTGTGCGGGTCGATCCCGGACGCCGCGAGCACCCGCTCGGCGATCAGCCGGACGCCCGACTCCGGCGGACCGACCGCCACCCGCTTGCCCCGCAGGTCCGCCACCGAGTTGATCCGCGAGTTCCGCGCGACGACGAGCTGCACGTAGTCGTCGTAGAGGCGGGCCACCCCGCGCAGCCGCTCCGCGCCCGGCCGGCCCTCCAGCTCGTACGTCTCCACCGCGTCCGCCGCCGCGATGGTGAAGTCGGCCTTGCCGGTCGCCACGCGCGTGACGTTCTCCTGCGAGCCGTCGCTGGTCAGCAGCCGCACCTTCAGGTCCGGCATGTCCTTGCTGAACGCGGTGCGCAGCCGCTCGCCGTACTCCTGGTAGACCCCGCGCAGGGTGCCGGTGCTGAAGGTGATCGTCCCGCTCGGCGGACGCTCGCCCAGCGGCAGCAGCCACCACAGCAGCAGCCCGAGGACGACGACACCGACGGCCGTGCCCTGGAGGCAGCGGCGCCTGCCGGGGGAGGAGAACAGCTTGGACATGCGCGCGATCCTGCCAGCCGGGGCCGGTGCTGACCAGGCCACGGCGTCGACGCCGGCGCCGGCGGATAGGGTCGCCGCATGAGCAGCTCGCCCGCCGATCTCGTCCGTGAGTTCCACCGCGCCTTCGGGCTCGACGCCCGCAGCACGCCGACCCGGGTGTCCCCGGCGCTCGCCGAGCACCGCGGCGAACTGCTCGCCGAGGAGGCGGCCGAGGTCGCCGAGGTGTCGGTGCACGGCCCGCTCGACCGGCTGGCGCACGAACTCGCGGACGTGGTCTACATCGCGTACGGCACCGCCCTGGTGCACGGCGTCGACCTCGACGAGGTGATCGCCGAGATCCACCGCGCCAACATGAGCAAGCTCGGCCCCGACGGCCAGGTCGCCCGCCGCGCCGACGGCAAGGTCCTCAAGGGCGACCACTACCGCGCGCCCGACGTCGCGTCCGTACTGCGCCGTCAGGGCTGGGCCCCGGACGGCGCCTGACACCAGTGCCGGGACGTCGGGGCGGGTCGCCGCCGCGCCGCCCGGCGGCGGGGTCAGGGCGCCTGCGCCGGTACGTCCGTTGCCGTGCCGTCCGTGCCGTCCTTGCCGTCCGTGCCGTTGATGGCCGAGCCGTCCGCCGCCGGGCGGGCCGTCCGGCCGGCCGGCGGCCGCGCGCACCGCACCGCCAGCACCAGCGCGAGCCCGGACAGCGTCACCACGTCCTTGAACGCCCGGCGCGTCGAGGGCTCCAGGCAGGGGAAGGCGAAGCCGGGCGCCTGCGGGACGAGCGCCGCCCAGAACCACGGCGAACGCGTCACCGAGTCCGCCGCCGGCGCACCGGCGAGCAGCAGCGGCACCACGACGACCGGATAGTGCTCGTAGGACGGCCGGGAGACCAGCAGCGACGCCAGCATGAGCATCGCGGCGGTGTCCGCCAGCCGCGACGGCCCGGCGTCGGCGCGCCGCCAGGGCAGCCGGGCGCACGCCACCCGGGCCGCCGCCGCGGCCCGCGCCGCCG
>NZ_BAABKC010000106.1:0-44589 GCF_039543625.1 Streptomyces similanensis
TGACGCCGCCGCCGTCCGCCGCCGCACCGGTCCGCCTCACCAAGGTGACGCTCACCAAGGCGGCCCCCGCGGTGTCGCTGGCCAAGCAGGGCGGCACCTCCGGCGCCCTGCGCGTGAACCTCAACTGGCAGGTGCGCAAACAGTTCTCCGGCTGGGCCGGCAAGCGCGGGCGGGCCTTCGCCACCCACTTGGACCTCGACCTCGACCTGTGCGCCCTGTACGAACTGACGGACGGCCGCAAGGGCGTCGTCCAGGCCCTCGGCAACGCCTTCGGCTCCCTGCACCGGCCGCCGTACATCCAGCTCGACGGCGACGACCGCACCGGAGCCGTGGCCACCGGCGAGAACCTCACCGTCAACCTCGACCGCAGGAACGACTTCCGGCGCATCCTCGTCTTCGTCACCATCTACGAAGGCGCCCGCTCCTTCGCCGACCTGCACGCCACGGTCACTCTCCAGCCCCAGCACGGCGCCCCGGTCGACTTCTCCCTCGACGAGTGCACCGTGCCCTCGACGGTGTGCGCGCTCGCCCTGATCACCAACACCGGAGGCGACCTGGTCGTCCAGCGTGAGGCCCGCTACCTGGTGCCCCAGCGCGGGGTGAGCCCGCAGCGCACCGTCGACCAGGTCTACGGCTGGGGCATGCGGTGGACCCCGGGCCGCAAGTGAGCAACCGCGCGCCCGGCCTCCTCAGCCCTCCTCGGGCAGCGCGTCCGGGCGCGCGTAGGTGCGGCCCTTCCAGGCCGCGCCCCGGCCCCGGTAGTGCAGCACCGCCGAGTCCACCGTCATCAGCAGGTACAGGAACGCGGTGAACGGCAGCAGCGGGGCGAGCCACAGCGGCTGGCGGTAGTAGCGCAGCATCGGCACGTAGGTCGCCGCCATCACCAGCCAGGCCGCGCCGCCGGCGACGGCCGCCGCCGCGCCGCCCGCCGCCGGGTCCGCCAGGCCCACCGCCAGCGTCACCGGCGGCGCCAGGTACACCAGCGCCAGCCCGGCGACCGTGCCGGCCAGCAGCAGCGGGTTGTGCCGCAGCTGCGCGTAGGCGCTGCGCGCCACCATCCGCCACAGGTCGCCCAGCCGCGGGTACGGACGCACGCTGTCCACCCGGTCGGCCAGCCCCAGCCAGATGTGCCCGCCGCCGCCCTTGACCGCACGCGCGAGCGCCACGTCGTCGATCACCGCGTGCCGGATCGCGTCCGGGATCCGGGCCCGTTCGGCGGCCTCGGCGCGCAGCAGCACGCAGCCGCCCGCGGCCGCCGCCGTCCGGCCGCCCCGGCGGCCGATCCGGCGGAACGGGTACAGCTGCGCGAAGAAATAGACGAAGGCCGGCACGACCAGCCGCTCCCACGGTGTCCGAACCCGCAGCCGGGCCATCTGCGACACCACGTCGAAGCCGCCGCCGCGCGCCGCCGCGACCAGCCGGCGCAGGCTGTCGGGGGCGTGCGCGATGTCGGCGTCCGTCAGCAGCAGGTACTCGGGGTCCCGCGCGCGGGCCAGGGCGATGCCGTGGCGCACGGCCCACAGCTTGCCGGTCCAGCCGGCGGGCGGCTCGCCCGGCGAGGCCACGGTCAGCGCCGGCCCCGCGCCGCGCCGCCCCAGCGCGCGGGCCAGCTCCCCGGTGCCGTCCGTGCTGCCGTCGTCGATCAGGAAGACCTCCGCCCGCCCGGGGTAGTCCTGGGCGAGCAGCGACGGCAGGCTCTCGCCGAGCACGGCCGCCTCGTCGCGCGCGGGCACCACGACGCACACGTCCGGCCAGCCGTCCGGCGGCGGCTCCTCGCCCGGCGGCAGCCTGACGTCCGTACGCCAGAAGAAGCCCTGGCCGAGCAGCAGCCACAGCCAGGCGGCGAGTGATCCCACGGCGATCCACACGATCACGGTCACCCCCGCAGTCTGCCCCACCCGGGCGGCCCGTTCGAGGGCATCGTCTATCGTTACGGGGTGAAGATCGCGCTCATGGACTCCGGGATCGGGCTGCTGGCGGCCACCGCCGCGGTACGGCGCCTGCGACCCGACGCAGATCTCGTGCTCTCCCTCGATCCGGCCGGCATGCCCTGGGGGCCGCGCACCACGGAGGACCTCACCGCGCGCGCCGTCGCCGTCGCCCAGGCCGCCGCGGCGCACGCCCCCGAGGCCCTGATCGTCGGCTGCAACACCGCGACCGTGCACGCGCTGACCGCCCTGCGCGCCCTGCTCGAACCGGACCTGCCGGTCATCGGCACGGTGCCCGCGATCAAACCGGCCGCGGCCGGCGGCGGACCCGTCGCCATCTGGGCCACGCCCGCCACCACCGGCAGCCCCTACCAGCGGGGTCTGATCCGCGACTTCGCCGACGGCGTGCCGGTCGCCGAGGTGCCCTGCTGGGGACTGGCCGAGGCCGTGGAGCACGCGGACCAGGCGGCGATCGACGAGGCGGTCGCCGCCGCCGCCGCGCTGACCCCGGCCGAGGTGACGACCGTCGTCCTGGGCTGCACCCACTACGAACTGGTCGCCGAACGCATCCGGACCGCCGTGCGGCGGCCCGGCCGCCCGCCGCTGGTCCTGCACGGCTCGGCGGGCGCGGTCGCGGCGCAGGCGCTGCGCCGGATCGGCGCCCGGCCCGCGCCGGACGCCCCGGTCCGGGGCGCCGTGACGGTGCTGCTCAACGGACGGGAGGGCGCGCTGCCCGCCCCGGCCCTCGCCTACGCGGAGGGCCGGCTCGTGCAGGCCGCCGCACCCGCCCGCTGACACCCTTCGTGTGCGACGCGCTACCCGCGCGGCGAAACCTTAGTAACCTCGTTGGCATGAGGGACCACCCCCGCAGTGACGGCGGCCCGCACCCCGAGGTGTGGACGGGCCGCGCCACCAACCGGTTCCAGTGGCTGCTGGCGCTCGTCGGCGCCGCCTGTCTGGCGCTCGGCATCGAACTGGCCGTCGACTCCGCGTGGAGCTCCGGCCTGGCGCCGCTGGTGATGTCCGTGGTGGGCTGCATCGCGGCCGGACTGCTGGTCCTGTTCGGCACCCTCGCCTTCGTGCACGTCGCGGTGAAGGTCGACCGGGAGTGCCTGGAGGTGCGCTGCGGCCACATCGGCCTGCCGCGCCGCCGGATCCCGCTCGCCCAGGTCGCCGGCGCCGAGTTCGCGCCGCACGTCACCCCGCGGCACTGGGGCGGCTGGGGCTACCGCTGGCGGCCCGAAAAGGGCACCGCCGTCGTCGTACGGCGCGGCGAGGGCATCGTGCTGCGGCTGTGGGACGGCCACACGTTCACGATCACCATCGACAACGCCGAGTCCGCGGTCCGCGTGATCAGAGCCCGGCTGCGCCCGCCGGCCCCGGACCTCGTCTGACCGTCCTGCCGCTCCCAGGTCGCCGCCGTACACTCCCTGAGGTGACCGTCACCGCAACTTCCGTCGACGAGTCGGACAGGCTGCGACCGCAGCCCGCTCCGGCGCCCCGGAGCGCCAGGCTCGTCCGGCTCGCACCGGCCGCGGCCGCCACGCTGGCCGGCCTCCTCCTGTACGTCAGCTTCCCGCCCCGCACCCTGTCGTGGCTGGCCCTGCCCGCCTTCGCCGTCCTCGGCTGGACGCTGCGCGGCCGGAGCCGGAAGGCCGCCTTCGGGCTCGGCTACCTCTTCGGGCTCGGCTTCCTGCTCCCGCTGCTGGTGTGGACGGGCGTGGAGGTCGGCCCGGTGCCGTGGCTGGCCCTCGTCCTCATCGAGGCGGTCTTCGTCGCCCTGGTCGGCGTGGGGATCGCGGCGGTCTCCAGGCTGCCCGGGGCGCCGCTGTGGGCGGCGGCCCTGTGGATCGCCGGCGAGGCGGTACGCGCGCGGGTGCCCTTCCACGGCTTCCCCTGGGGCAAGGTCGCCTTCGGCCAGGCGGACGGCGTGTTCCTGCCGCTGGCCGCCGTCGGCGGCACACCGGTGCTCGGCTTCGCGGTCGTCCTGTGCGGCTTCGGCCTGGGCGAGGCGGTCCGCCTGGCCGTCCGGGGACGGCGCACCCGCACCCTGCGGCGGTCGGCCGCGGCGGCGGCCCTGCTCAGCGTGGCGGTGCCGGTGGCGGGCGCGGTCGCCGCCCGCTCACTGGTGAGCGACAAGGCCGAGAACGGCACCGCGACCGTCGCCCTCGTCCAGGGCAACGTGCCGCGCGCGGGCCTCGACTTCAACGCCCAGCGCCGCGCGGTCCTCGACTACCACGCGCGCGAGACGGCACGCCTGGCCGCCGACGTAAGGGCGGGCAAGGTCCCCCGGCCCGACTTCGTGCTGTGGCCGGAGAACTCCTCCGACATCGACCCCCTCGAATACCCGGACGCGCGGCTCGTCGTCGACCAGGCCGCCAAGACCGTCGGGGTGCCGATCTCGGTCGGCAGCGTCGTCGAGCGGGACGGCAGGCTGCTGAACGAGCAGATCCTGTGGGACCCGGTCAAGGGCCCCCTCCAGACGTACGACAAGCGGCAGATCCAGCCGTTCGGCGAGTACCTCCCGCTGCGCTCGATGATCGGGGCGATCAACGAGAACTGGACCTCCATGGTCCGCCAGGACTTCACGCGGGGCAGCGAGCCGGGCGTGTTCACCATCGGCGGCGCCAAGGTCGGCCTGGCCACCTGCTACGAGGCCGCCTTCGACTGGGCGGTGCGCGACACCGTCACGCACGGCGCGCAGATGATCTCCGTGCCCAGCAACAACGCCACCTTCGACCGCAGCGAGATGACCTACCAGCAACTCGCCATGAGCCGGATCCGCGCGGTCGAGCACAGCCGCACCGTGACCGTCCCGGTGACCAGCGGGATCAGCGCGATCATCATGCCGGACGGGCACGTCACGCAGAAGACGGGCATGTTCGTGCCCGCCCACCTGGTCCAGAAGGTGCCCCTGCGCTCCTCGAAGACGCCCGCCACCGAGCTGGGCGTGCTGCCCGAGATCGCCCTGGTGCTGGTGGCCGCGGGCGGACTGGGCTGGGCGATCGGCTCCGGGCTGCGCGCCCGCCGCGCCCGTTAGGGTCGAGCGCATGGCCACTCCCGACTTCATCCGCACGATCCGCGCCGCCGCCGGCAACCAGCTGCTGTGGCTGCCCGGGGTCACCGCCATCGTCTTCGACGACGAGGGCAGAGTGCTGCTCGGACGCCGCTCCGACACCGGGAAGTGGTCGGTGATCGGCGGCATCCCCGACCCGGGCGAGCAGCCGGCTGCCTGCGCCGTGCGGGAGGTGCACGAGGAGACGGCGGTGCGCTGCGTCGCCGAGCGGCTGGTCCTCGTCCAGGCGCTGAACCCGATCACCTACGGCAACGGCGACGTCTGCCAGTTCATGGACATCACCTTCCGCTGCCGTGCCGTCGGCGGCGAGGCGCGGGTCAACGACGACGAGTCGCTGGAGGTGGGCTGGTTCGCGCTGGACGCGCTGCCCGCCCTGAACGAGTTCGGCCTGACCCGGATCAAGCAGGCCCTGACCGACGAGCCCGCGTGGTTCGACCCGGCGGCGACCGGCTGAGACCCGGGCGGCGGCCCCGGGGAGGGGCGGGGCCCCCGGCGGGACCGTGTGCTCCGTCCGCGCCCTTTTCGCCGTCCCGCGCCGCGCACCGCCCCGCGTGACGGCCGCGCCGGGAGGGACGGCGCGGATACTCGTGGCCCGAGCCACGCATCCCAGGAGCCCGCTTGTCCCGCACCCGGCCCCGCACGTTCTCCCGTTCCGAGACCACCCGCGCCGAGGCATTCAGCGACGGCGTGTTCGCCATCGCCGTCACGCTGCTGGTCCTCGACCTCGCCGACCCGCCGCACCGGCCGGGCGGCCTCGGCCGCGCCCTGCTGGCCCAGTGGCCCGCCTACCTCGGCTACCTGGCCTCCTTCGGCTATGTGGCGGTGATCTGGCTCAACCACCACCAGGCGTTCGTCCGCATCCGGATCATGGACCGCGGCCTGCACGCCGCCAACCTGTTCCTGCTGCTCACCACCGCGGCGCTCTCCTTTCCCACCGCGGTGGTCGCCGACGCCCTCCAGGCCGACCTGTGGGACGCCGACGCGCGGGTCGCCGTGGCCCTGTACGCGGGCCTCGCCGCGGCGATGTGCCTGAGCTGGGTGGTCTTCTACCAGCAGCTCGCCCGCCGGCCCGAACTCCTCCACCCGGACGCGGAGCGGACGTACGTCCGGCACGGGCGGCTCCGCTCCTGGGCGGGCGCGCTCGCCTACACCGCCGCCGGACTCCTCGGTGTGTTCGTCGCGCCGCTGCTGGCGATCGCCGTCTTCGTCGCCCTGCCGGTCTTCTACTTCGTCACCAGCGAGGGCCTGCCCGAAGGACGGGACGACTGAGCCGCCGCCCGGCTGCCCGCCCCGCCCCGCCCCACGCCACCATCCGGCCGCGCCGCAGCCCGCCGCGCCGCTGAACCCGCCCCCGAAAGGAAGCTCCGATGACCGAGCCCGCCACCGAACCCACCGTCGAGCGCAGGGACGACCGGCACCGCTACGAGATCCTGGTCGACGGCGAGCGCGCCGGCCTCACCGCCTACCGCGACCGCGGCGAGCAGCGCGTCTTCTACCACACCGAGGTCGACGACGCCTACGCCGGCCGCGGCCTGGCCGGGCGGCTGGTCGGCGAGGCCCTGGCCGACGTGCGCGCCCAGGGCAGGCGGATCGTGCCGGTGTGCCCGTACGTGGCCAAGTACCTGACCCGGCACGACGAGTTCGCCGACCTCGCCGATCCGGTGACCCCGGACGCCCTCGACTGGCTGCGGGACGGCGAACCGGCCTGACCGGCGGCTGCGGGCGCCCCCGCCGCCCGGGCGCGCCCGCCCCGCCCCGCACTCCCGCCCCCGCCCGCGGGGTGGCTCCCGGCGGCCGGGGGCGCACCGGCCGTCGCCCGCCGCCGTCCGGAAAGGACCCGGAGATGCCCGAGCGCCCTGTGCGGGCCGTCACCGCCCCGATACCCTGAACTCAGGTATGCCTGGTCGGGCAGGGCCACTCCGGGGGGTGAGTGGGTGATGCGCGTTGACCCGTATGCGGCCGGTGAGGCCCATGAGTACGGCATGATGGGCCCTCCGCGCCGCCACGACGACGATCCCCACGGCGACCGTCCCCGAGCCGCGCGACCGTACCCGTCATGAGGCCGAACGGAGCACGGGCCGTGGGAGTGCACCTGCTGCACGGGCACACACGCCGGCTCGCCGTGCCCTACCTCGTGATCGCCGTCTGCTTCGCCGTCGGCGCCGGCCTCGTCGCCGGGGCGCTGTGGCCGGCCGGCTCCGTCCTCGACGCCCCCGGCTACGGCTTCGCCGCCACCCTGCTGCTGGGCGTCGGCCTGTACGGCAGCACGCACGCCATCGAACCGGCCGAGGTCAGAAGGTCCCTGGGCGTCGTGCTGGTCGCCGTGACCTTCGGCGTGCTCCTCAAGGCCGCCCTCATCGCGGCCGTGATGGTGCTCGCCTTCCGCAGACCCGAGTACCTGGTCCTGGGCATCGCGGTCGCCCAGATCGACCCGCTGTCCGTCGCCGCCACGCAGGACGACCCGCGGGTCAGCGCGCGCGCCAAGGCGATCCTGTCGATCTGGGCGTCCTTCGACGACCCGATGACCGTCCTGCTCACGGTGTACTTCTCCGCGCTCGCCCTGCGCCTGGACCACACCGGCCCGGCCCCCGGCTCGGCGCTGTCGGACTCCGCCGACGTCCTCGGCGGCCTGCTGTCCAACATCGCGCTGTTCGCGGCCACACTGGCCGCGTGGTGGCTGATCCGCCTGGCGTACCTGCTCCGCCCCCGCACCCGGCGCGGAGGCGCGGACCGGCCGGCCCCGCCGCCCGCCGCCCCGACCGCCGTGCCCGGCCGGCCGCTGTCCCTGGACGTCGCGGCGCTGGTCCTGGTCGCCGTGCTGCTGGCGGTGGCCGCGCACACCGCGCTGGTCCTCGCGGTGGCGCTGGCCGGACTGGCCGTCCGCCTGGGCCGGTTCGCCGCCGTCCTGGAGGGCGCGGTCGCCGTCGCCTTCCTGCTGGCCGCGGCCGCCCTGGGCTTCCTGCTCTCCGGCGGCGTCCTCCTCTACCAGGGACTGGTGCTGGGCGTCGCCGCGTTCGCCGCGCAGTTCCTGGTCACCCTGCTCATCGGGCGCCTGCTGGTGCGGCCCGGGCTCAGCCGCGCCGACCGCGCCCACCTCGGCCTCGGGCAGCAGAACGGCATCACCGCCATCCTGCTGGCGCTCTCGCTGGAACCGTCCTTCCCGGGGACGGTCGGCGTCGTCGGCCCGGCGATCCTGACCGTCAACCTCCTGCACTACGCCTTCCGCTGGGCCCGCGCCGACACCTGGCGGTGGGACGCCGTACGCTCCTGGGCGCGCGCTCGGCGCACCCCGGACCGGCCGGCCGGTCCCGCTCCCGGGCCGGCGCGCCCCTACCGGCGGTCACCGCGCCGCGGCAAGGACCGCGGCCGGATCCGGGCCCGATGAGTACCCGGGCGCGGGAGCGGGGATCGCCATGAGGGAGGATCCCCGGGCGGGCCGCGGACCGCGCCCGGCGGGCGCCGCCGCCCGCTGACGCACCAACGATCGTGTTCTTCACGGAGGTTCGACCGGCAGGGGAATTTCGTGACACAGCCACCCAGCGCCGCGGGCGGCGTACGCGCGCCCCGCACAGCGCACCGAGGACACCGTCGGGCGGCCCGCTCCCCGGGACGGCCCGAAGCAAGAACACGGGGGAACGCGCATGCCCAACGCCAACTGCAGTCTCTTCGGCACCCCTCCCGAAGACGGCCACGCCCCCTGGCCCACCTACGAGCCGCTGGCGCCCTGGCACATCACCGGGCACGAGGACCTCTGGGTCGACATCGACCACCTGCCGAACGCCCTGCTCACCTTCCGCAACACGATGGGAGCCGTGGCCCGGGGGATCAGACCGGGCGAGGACGGCCATGGCCACCTGGTCGTGGTGAGCGGTCTGCCCGGCACCGGCAAGAGCAGCCTGTTGCACCGCTGCGTCCACGAACTCGTCCAGCTGCTCGACGGCTTCGAGGAACCGGCCGACGACCCGGCGCCGTGCGAGAGCACCGCGTCCGCCCGGCCGGAACGGCCGTGGAGCCGGCGCCGCCCGGCCAGATCGGTGCACGTCGTCCGGATCGACGGCAGCGCCAACGAGGGCCGCGGCCTCGGCTCGCCGCCCGGGGCCGAGCCCTTCGTCCCGCAGTACGACATGACGGTCCACCGCATCGCCCACCTCATCGTGGAGAAGCTGTGCGCGGACGAGGAGTTCGCCGCCGCCTGGCACGGCGCGGACCGCCCCGAGCAGCCCGACCCGTACCTGGCCTGGCGCCGGCTCACCACCACGCTGGAGGCGCGGGGCCGCACCCTCGTGGTGATCGTGCCGCACATCGACTGGCAGGACGCCGACATCGCCCGGCGGTTCCTGCGCTTCTGCTACGACCGGTCCACACGCGGGGTGGTGTTCTTCGTGGAGACGAAGCGTACTGACGTCGGACGCGACCTCGACACCTTCTTCACGGAGAAGGAGCGGATGGGCATCACCCACTTGCAGACCTCCGCCCTGCGGCCGCAGGACTGGGGCAAGTACCTGCGGCACTGGATGGAGGTCCGGGACATACCCGCCCCGAAGATCGTCATCCACGACGACGTGCTCGAGTACCAGCCGGAGACCTGGGCGCTGCTCAGCATCTCCCGGCTCCAGGACTGCCTTCGCCAGGTCTCCCAGGAGGCGGTGCTCAACGACGAGGGACAACTGCGCATGAGCCATGTGGCCGACTGGTTCGAGGCACACCGGCCGAAGCCGGACGCCTTCCTGCGCGAGCCGGGTACCACCCGCCACGGACAGGAGACGCGATGACCTCGCCACCCGCCCGCCCGCCCGAGGGACGTCCCCTCAAGAACCCCTTCCGCGAGAGCACCGTCGCGCAGCTGGAGGCGTTCGACGACAGCACGCAGATCGGGACCGGACCGACCGGCGCCGGCGTCCACATCCCGGGCCGCACCAGCGCCTGGCTCACCGAGCACATCGAGGCCTACCTCGGACACCGGGGCGAGCCGGAGACGCGCGGGCGCGCCATCGCGCTGGTCGGCGAGTTCGGCCTCGGCAAGAGCCATCTGGCCCGGGAGGCCACCCGGCTGCTGAGGAAACACGTGCCGCCGCTGCCGCTGTGGGTGATCAGCCAGCCCTCGATCGACATGCGGACCGTCTACCAGGAGCGCCTGACCAGCCCCCGCGACGACTTCGACGCCTTCGTGGACTTCAAACAGGCCATCACCGACTTCTACGCCGACGTCACCGCCGAGATCCTGGGCGAGGACGACACCGACCGGTTCGGCGCCGACCGCGGCGCCTTCCTGGAGGGGCTGCGGGCGCGCCGGCTCGACCCGCAGAAGATCGTCCAGGCCTTCAACCTGGACGAGGAGCGGATCCAGCACCGGCTGCGCCGCCACTTACGGGGCGTCACCGCCCACCGCACCTTCGCCGTCGCCCTCGCCCAGCTGTTCAACCGGCCCTTCGAGAACGACGTGTGGAACTGGCTGTCCGGCGGCGAACCCGTCGCCCACCTCCGCGAACGCGGCATCCGCGAACCGATCCGCAGCATCCAGCAGGTGTTCGACGCGCTCGCCGTCTTCAGCCTCGTCTACGGCAAGAGCGGCCGGCCCTACGCACTGGTCCTGGACGAGCTGGACAAGACCACGGAGTGGCCCGAGCAGGACCGGGCGGTGTTCATCAACGCGTTCGAGATGCTGGTGGAACGCTATGTGAACCAGGGCGGCCTGCTGCTGTTCTGCGCCCGGCCGGAACTGTGGGGCCGGCTGCCGCTGTCGCTGCACGAACGGGTGCTGCCGCTGTGGCTGGACAGCTGGGGCCCGGCCGAGACCGACCGGCTGATCGCCGGGCACGTCCACCGCGCGGACCGGACGCCGGGCGCGGGCCCGGACGGCGCGCCGTTCGCCGAGCCCGCGCTCCGGGAGATCGTGCTCCAGTCCGACGGGGTGCCCCGGCAGATCCTGCAGATCTGCGAGGGCGCCTGGGACCAGGCCGTACGCCGTGAGGCGGGCGCACGCGAGGACCGCAGGCCGCGGCCCGGGCCTCCTCGGGAGATCGGGCTGACCGACGTGCACGCCGCGCTGCGCTCCGCGCACGGCAAACGCGACATGGCCGAGGTCGCCCACCGGTTGCAGCACGTGCTCGCCCCCCGCCAGTGGTGGCACCACATGCCGCCGGTCTCCGTGCGGAGCCTGTCCGCGCCGCGGGAGGGCGGCGAACCCCGCTGGGTCCAGGTGACCCGCAGGACGTGGATCGCGCTGCTGCCGGTGCCCTCCGTGCTGGCGCAGGACGACGTGCACGGCATCCAGCGCTTCGTCGACCGGGTCCGCTCGGTCCTGGCGCCCGAGAACGTCGAGATCCTGGTCATCGTGAACGGCCACGCCTGCCGGGAGATGCGCAACCGCGTCGCCGAGCACTGCGGCACCGTACCGCTGGTGTTCGACGACCCCCGCTTCGAGTCCATGCTGATCGACGGCGTCCGCAGCCTGATCGAACGGCTGCGGGCCAACGGGCGCAACGCCGTGCTGGGGGAGGTCCGGGACCAGCTGGAGACCATCACGACCCAGCAGGCCATGCTCGCGGACCGCATCGACGCCGTCGACCACGCGGTCAACCACCCCCGGCTGCCCCCGCCGACGCCCGGCCCGCTCACGAGCGACCCGCGGGTGCCGCCCCCCGTCCGTGAACCCTTCCGGCAGGCGCAGGCGGCCCTGGACCGGCTGCTGGAGGACGGCGTCGGCCCGCGCCCGCGCCTGGGCCCGGCCGTGCCCGGCGCCGAGGGCGCGCGCGCCGCGCTGCCGCGCCGGGCCACCACCGAGCAGACCACCCTCCAGGCCATGGGCGCCCTGCTCTACGCCCGCCGCCTGGTGGAGGCATTCCGGGAGGCGATCACCCACTGGTGGGAGGCCGGCGGCGACGCCGACGGCCGCAACGCCCAGGGCCTGTTCACCGTCTGCCGCAGCTTCGAGATCTCGGTGGAGGTGCTGCCCCGGGTCGACACCGGCGAGTCCGGCCCGGGCGCCCGGGCCGGCGGCGGTGTGGAGGAGGTGCTCACCGGACTGGCCGAGCAGGTGTGGTTCGCGCTGCGCGACGGGTTCAGCGCGGAGCCGGGCGGAGCCGCGCGATGAGGTCGGCGAGCCGCTCCTCGGCCACCGCGACCTCCCGCTGCCGTACCGTCACGCCCACCAGGAAGTCGCCCGCGGCCGGGTCCAGCCAGTGCACGTACACGGCCCCCTCCTGCACGTCCAGGACGAGCCGCTCCAGCGGGTCGCCGGTGACCGGCCGCAGGATGTCCGCCAGATCGACCAGCGCCGCACCGAGCCGGAAGACGAGGTCCCGGTAGAGCGCGCGCCGGGTCTGGACGGGGACGACGAGGAAGGTGTCGGCCAGCTCCCCGTGCTCGAAGGCGTCTCCGACGCAGACCGGGGCGCGGTTGCGGTAGTAGCCGGCGTACTGGAGGTCGTAGGGGTTCACATGGCGCTGCCAGAGGCCGCGCAGCCGGCTCTCCTCGTCCCTGTCGGGCGTCAGGACGTGCATCACCAGCGGGACCTGGCCGTCCAGGGGGCGTTTGGGCCGGTCCAGTTCGCCGCCCGGCAGCTCGTCCGCCTGCTGGTAGTGGCTGGTCCGCAGATCGGTGACCATCGCGTTGACGGCCCGGTCCACCGCGTCGCCGCCGGCGCCCGTGGCGCTGACGCCGACGACGTACTGCCCGTCCCGCAGCCGGGAGCACTGCGCCCCGGCGGACCGGGTGACGGCCAGCACCCGCATCAGCTCACCGGTGTTCAGGGGCCGCATGGCGGCGTCCAGCTCCGTGACCCAGCGCACCAGCCGCCGCGCGGGCCGCCCCTCCACCTCCACCTCGTCCTCCCAGGGCAGCGCGTCCTCGAAGGGCACCGCGGCGGCGGCCCGCAGGCAGAAGTCGACGGTGTTGAGGGTGAGGTGGGTCAGGGACCGGATCTCGGGGCAGGCCGCCGCGGTCGTGCGGCAGGCCTCGATCAGATGGTCGTAGCCCCGTTCGGCGTGGGGGGCGACCAGGGCCTTCGGATCGCTCACCGCCCCGTCGGCGTCCCGCTTCATCGGCTTGCACGCTCCTTCCGGTCCGTGCCGCGCGGCGGCGCGGACCGCGTCACAGGTCGGGTAGTTCGAGGTCGATGTCCGTGCGCCGGCGCGGCTCCTCGCCGGTGGGCGGGGCGCCCAGCCGCCGGGCGCGGGTCATGGCGAGATTGTCCGCCACTACGGCCCGGTCCGGGTGCCGTCCGAGGCCGGTCCGGTCGTAGCCCCGCAGGGCGAACTCCTCCAGCCGCACCGCCTCGTCCAACTCGTCCAGCTCCACCAGGGTGTTGGCGACGGAGGCGGCGGCCGCCAGCACCCAGGGGTGGTGGTCGCCGAGCCGCCCGCGCAGGTTCTCCCGCGCGGCCCGGCCGGCCTCCAGCGCCTGCGGCAGCCGCCCGGCGCCGCGCAGATGGACGCCGAGGCGCACCCGGCACAGATCGGAGAACGGGTGGGCCGAACCCAGCGACGCCTCCAGCCCCTCCAGACAGCGTTCCGCCTCCGCCACGGCGCCGGCGTGGTCGCCGAGCAGATGGTGGTCGGCGGCGAGCGAGAACCGGCAGCGCAGCGCGGTGATGCCGTGCTCGCCCAGCATCGCGGCCGCCATGTCCAGGGTGCGCAGGTCGCGTTCCTGGGCCCGCTCGTGGTCCCCGAGCCGGCGCTCGCTCACCGCCAGCCCGTTCTCCGCCTGCACGACCAGCGGCACCCGGCTGATCCGGGGCCGCGCCCCGCCCAGCACCCGGGCCTTCTTCAGCAGCTGGTAGGACTCGATGTTCTGGCCCAGCAGCCGGTGCATCTCGGCCAGTTCGGGGACCATGGCCTCCACCGCCGGGTCGTCGTCCCCGCCCACAGCACGCCGGTGGTCGTAGAGCAGACGCAGGATGCGCAGGCCCTCGGTGTAGTTGCCGAGCACGGCGTAGCGCCAGGCGAGGTTGCGGCGCAGCTGCTCGGTGGTCCAGTGCCGCGGCCCGAGCAGCCGGCTCATGGCGCGCGCGGCGTGCAGCCCCTCGTCCAGGGCGTCGCCGAAGCGGCCGAAGGTGCGCAGGTTCGCGGCGTACCCGTCGGCCATCAGCAGGGCGCGGGGATGGCCGAGACCGAGGCGGGTGCGGTAGCTCTGCAGGACGCCGCGGGCCATCCGCGCCGAGGGGCCGTAGACCTGGAGGTGGCGCAGGGTCTGGGACAGCATGGAGCGCAGCCGCAGCCCTTCGAAGGAATCGGGCTCCCAGTACCGCTCGGCCAGTTCGGCCAGCCGCCGGGCGTCCTGGAGGTGCTGCCGCTCCTGGCTGACGATCAGGTCGGACAGATGGGCGAGGAGAGCCTGGCGCACCTCGGGGCGGTGGTCCGCCCAGAGTCTGAGCGCGTCGATCTGCCGGCCGCGGCGCACGACCGTCTGCGCGGCGGGCGCCGGCCGGTCCTGGTCGGTCACCAGCAGGGTGTCGCCGATCGCGGCCCGCAGCTCCGCGTCCCGGTCGGCCCGGTCGCCGCCCGGCATGCCCGCGACGATCAGGTCCCGCAGCACCCGGTGCTGGCGCACGGGCTGGTCGGGGCGGGCGAAGTCGAAGTCCAGCAGACCGTGCCGGTTCATCGCCCACAGCGAGGCGTCGATGAGCAGCTGGTCGCCCGACCGGACCGGCGCGGCCGGGTCGCCGGGCGGGCCGGCGGCCGGGTCCGCCGCGATGCGGGCCAGCGCGGCGGCCAGCTGCCGCGAGTGCAGCAGCCGCAGGTCGGTGCCGGCCCCGGTGAGCAGGGCGCACGCCTCCAGCAGCCACCCCAGCGCCCGGCTGCCCACCGGCTCCCGCGACCACGCCTCGGCCGCCGGGGTGCGCAGCAGGGAGGCGCGGGCCAGGTGCAGCAGCACCTCGACGCCGGGCAGCGGGCCGACGCCGTGCGCCTGACGGCGCAGGTCGAAGGCCCGGCTGAAGTCGTCGACGGCGGTGAGCAGCGCCTGCGCGCCGGACTGGTTGACCGCCTCCGCCCGCTCGGCGGCCACCCGCAGCCAGCAGGCGGCCAGCCACAGCGCCAGCGGCAGCGGCCCGACCCGCTGGGCGACGGTCCGCGCGGACAGCGGCGTCAGCCCCGGCACCATGGTGGTGAGCAGCGCCTCGCTCTCGGCGCGGGCGAACGGCGGCACCTCCACGGCGCCGCGCGCGGCCGCCTCGGCGCCGCCGCGCGCGCCGATCAGCACATGGCAGTGCTCGGACGGCTCGGGCAGCAGCCGGGCGGCGGCCTGGGCGCCGGCGTCGTCGTCGATCTCGTCGCACACCAGCAGCCACCGCTCGCCGAGGTCGTCGGCGCGCGAACGCAGCGCGCGCACGTGCGCGGCGGCGTCCTGGATGGTGGGCTCGCCGAGCGCGCCGCCGAGCGCGGTCAGACCGGACAGGATCTCGCCCCGGTCGTCGCCGGTCAGCCACCACACCACGTCGTAGGAGCCGCCGAAGCGGTGGCAGAACTCCAGCAGCACCTCGCTCTTGCCGATCCCCGGCGCGCCCAGGACCAGGCAGGGGCGGTGATCGCGGGCCAGTTCGGCCACGGCGGCGCGGATCTCGCCCAGCAGCGCGTCCCGGCCGACGAAGGCGACGTTGCGGGCCATCAGGTCGGTGCTGTGGGGCAGGCTGGGGAAGCGGCGCCCCCTCGACGGCCGTACGGTGTCGGCGGGCAGGTCCAGGCCGCGCAGCAGCCGTTCGGCCGCGCGCTGTTCGGACAGCCGGCGCAGGTCGACGCGCTGGTGGTGGGCGAACTCCCGGGGCAGCGCCTCGTCGTCCACCAGCACCATGCGGATGCCGGGGTCGGACAGCGCCCGCAGCGCCTGCCGGTCCTCGGGGCCGGGCGCGGCGGGCGGCAGGAGCAGCAGCACCTCGTCCGCGCCGGGCGGCCGCAGCGCCCAGTCGTCGTAGGAGCGGCGGACCACCTGGACGCCGGCGCCGCGCAGCCGGTCCTCGATCCACTCCGCCCACACCGCGTGCCGGGGGCCGCAGACCAGCAGCGCCTTGGCGGGCCGGTCGAACCGGGGCCGGGACAGGGCCTGAACCAGCTGTTCCAGCGCGGGGCGCACGCGTTCGGCGAAGCCGTTGCCGGGCTCCAGCTCCATGCCCAGGCGGGGGCTGCGCTCGGACAGCGCGTGGTAGGGGATCTCCAGGTAGCGCGCGGGCCGGTCGCCGCCGAGCGGGGCGAACCGCTCGCGGGCCCGGTCGCGGGCCAGGCGCAGCTGATCCTCGTGGGCCGGGTCGGTCTGCAGGGCGAGGGCGAGCACGTCGAAGGGCCGCTCGGCGTGCTCGCGCAGCCGCTCGGCCAGCCGGACCGCGGACTCGATGAAGGCGGAGGCCGCGGTGAAGCACATCACCAGCACCGACGGCAGCCGGGCCAGGCCGGCGGCCTGCCGATCGGTGCGGATCAGCGGGGCGTCCACCAGGACGTCGTCGTAGGCGGCGAAGGCCGGGTGCTCCGGCGCGGGCAGCGCCGTGAGCGCGTCGTGGCCCTTGAGGGTGACGATGCCGATGGGCCGCGCGACACCCGCCGGACTCCACTCCTCCACCGCGGGGCCGCCCTCGCTGTCGGCGAGCAGGGCCGGGCCGGGTGTGACGGAGCGGACGTAGTGCCGGGTGCGGACGTCCGCGTTGCGCGCGTCCAGAACCAGCACCCGCCGGCCGGAACGGGCCAGCAGCACGGCGGTGTTGAGCAGGGTCGTGGTCTGGCCGATGTTCTCCGCCGTGGAACAGAACACCGTCACGCGGGGGCGCTGGTTTCGGCCTTCCGCCTCGGACATCTCGGCTCCACTTCGCTTCGGGGTGGGTGCGTCCGCGTGGCTCTGGCGCGCCTAGGGTCTCTCGTGTGGATCCCGCCGGGCTCGCGGGCCCTGGTGCCGCACCTCGCCGCGTTGTCGTCGGTTGCCATGGCTCCGCCATGACGCCCTCCTCCGCCTTGCGATGCACGGCACCAGACCCCGCTCCCTGATCCGGCCTGATCCACACGAAAGACCTTAGGGCAGGGCCGGGGGATCGGGCTGCTGGGTGTAGTTGGTGTGGAACAGCGCCTCCGGGCGGGCGGCTTCGTCCCGGACCCGGCGCAGAGCGAGAACCAGCGCGGATTCCGGCAGTGCGGCGATTTCCTCGAAGGGGAATTCGGACAGGTCGACCAAGGGCGATTCCACGACGTTCCGCGCTTCGGTCTGGTCATCCATACGGAGCCCCGTCATCCCGTTTCCGTCGAGAATCCGCCACGGTGTGGAGGAGTGCCGGACAGTTGTGGTTTGGCCGGTGAACCCGGCTGCCAAACAACCGACTTGCTGCCACACTGCTGAGTCTACTGGCAAGGGCGGCGCGCGGAGCGCTCGGTGACGGGCGGCGCGCCACACGGCCCGCCGGTCCCGGCACGGGACGCGAAAACGTTCACACGGGAGTTCCATGGGCGCGGAAACAGGTGAGTGCGGGTGGCCGGCCCGGCGCTCACAAAACGGCCGGCCCTCTTCCCCGGGCGGCGCGGAAACCCCTTCCCCGGGCGGTGGGGAATCCCCTTCCCCGGGCGGCGCGGAAACCCCGTACCCGGGCGGTGGGGAACGCTCCTCCCCGGACGGCCGCGGGGAATTCCCCTTCCACACCTTCGTCCTGAAGTTCCACAGCCGGTGCGACCTCGCGTGCGACTACTGCTACATGTACCGGGCCGCCGACCAGAGCTGGCGCCACCAGCCCCGCTCGATGTCGCCCGCGGTCATCGCCTGGACGGCGCGCCGCATCGCCGAACACGTCCACACGCACGGTCTGCGCGCGGTGAGCGTGGTGCTGCACGGCGGCGAACCGCTGCTCGCCGGACCGCGGCTGCTGCGCCTGGCGGTGACCGAGATCGCCCGCGCGGTGGGGCCCGGGGTGCGGGTGACGACCGCCGTGCAGACCAACGCGCTGCGGCTGGACGAAGCCTGGCTGGACACGCTGGGCGAACTGGACGTGCGGATCGGCGTGAGCCTGGACGGCGACCGCGCCGCCCACGACCGCCACCGGGTGCGCCCCGGCGGCGGGGGCAGCCACCGACGGGTCGCCGCGGCCGTCCAGCGGCTCGCCGAGGGCCCCCACCGGCGGCTGTTCGCCGGACTGCTGTGCACCGTCGACCTGCGCAACGACCCGCACACCACCTACCGGGAACTGCTGCGCTACCGCCCCCCGATGATCGACTTCCTGCTCCCGCTGGGCACCTGGGACGCGCCGCCGCCCGGCCGGATCCCCGGCCGGCCCGACACGCCGTACGGCGACTGGCTGGCCGCGGTGTTCGACCAGTGGTACGCGGCGCCGGTCCGCGAGACGGACGTCCGCGTGCTGCGCGACCTGGTCTCCCTGGTGCTCGGCGGGCGCTCCCGCACCGAGGGACTGGGCCTGGAGCCGGTCCGGTACGCCGTCGTGGAGACCGACGGCTCCATCGCCCTCGACGACACCCTGCGGGTGGCCCGCGCCGGCGCGGCCCGCACCGGCCTGCACGTCGCCCGCGACTCCTTCGACCGGGCGCTGGGCCACCCCGACGTCCGGGCGCGCCAGTCGGGCGCGGCGGCGCTGAGCGCCGTGTGCCGGGCCTGCCCGCTGCTGCCGGTGTGCGGCGGCGGCCACCATGTCCACCGCTACCGCGCCGACGGTACCGGCTTCCGAAACCCCAGCGTCTACTGCCCCGACCTCACCGGACTCATCCGGCACGTCCACCGCGAGGTGGCCGCCGACACCGCGCGGCTGCGCCGCCGGGCGCCGGCCGCCAGGACGTGCCCGTGACCCCGAGCCCCTACCGCCTGAGCGCCCCGGTCTTCCAGGCGCTGGCCCGGGGCGGGGGCGGCGCACCCGCGGTCCGGCTGCTCGCGGACGCCGAGTACGGCCGGCGGCTGCTGCTCCTGCGGGCGGTGCTGGACCGGGCGCGCGAACACGGCGGGAGCACGGAGACCCGGGTGCGGCACCTGTTCGGCGTACTCGCCGAGGCCCGGCGCACCGCGCCCGAGGCAACCCGGCGGGTGCTCGCCCACCCCTCCGTGGGGCCGCGTCTGGTGACCACCTGGCGGGCCCTGGAGCAGCCCGGCCCCGAGAGCGCGCTGCCGTTGGCGGCCGTCGCGGCGGCGGCGGCGGCCGCCGCCGGTCTCGACACCCCGGTCGCCTTCCACACCACCGGACCGGGCGCCGTACTGCCCGCGGTCGGGACGGCGCCCCTGCCCGGCGCGGGGCGGGGCGGCGCCGTACGGCTGCGCGGCCGGCGGCTGGAGTACGGCGACGGCGCACGCGCCTGGCTGCCGCCGCCGGCCGAACTGCCCCGCGAGCGCCCCGGGTGGTGGCCGCTGCGCGCGGTGGCCGCCGGGGGAGTGGTCCTGGACGACGCCGACCCCGCGGACGGCACGGCCCCGGCCCGGCTCTCCGCCGCCGAACTGCGCTCCTGGCGGACCCAGACCGCCTTCGCGCTCCGGCTGCTGCGCACCCGGCACGCCGGATACGCCGCCGAACTCGCGGCCGGTCTCAGGGCGTTGACCCCGGTGGCGAAGGACGACGGCGACCGCGCGCACCACAGCGGCAGTTCGGCCGAGATGTTCGGCGGCGTCGCCCTGAGCCGCCCGGCCTGCGCGCGCTCCCTCGCCGAGACGCTGGTGCACGAGATGCAGCACAGCAAGCTGCTGGCCGTGACCCACCTGGTCGACCTGCTCGACCCGGCCGCCCCCGACGACGCGCCGCTGCACTACGCCCCCTGGCGCGAGGACCCGAGGCCGCTGTCCGGCCTGCTGCACGGCACCTACGCCTTCCTGTCCGTGGCCCGGTTCTGGGCCGTAGAGGCGGCCGCCGAGCCCGGCCCCGAGGAGCGGTACCGGGCCCAGGTGCGGTGCGCGCGCTGGCGTGGGGCCGCGGCGGAGGGCGCCGAGGCGATCCTGACCGACGGCGCCGACCGGCTGACGCCGACCGGCCGCCGCTTCGTCACGGGGATGGCGCACGCCCTCGCCGAACTGACCGGGACGCCGCTCCCGGCGAGCGCCGTGCGCGAGGCGCGCCGCCAGGCCGAGGAGCACCGCGGACGGTGGTCGGCGAGCGGCGACGCCGTCGGACGGACACGTACTTGACGTGGCATCAGAAGGCGCGGGAGTGTGACACGTGTGCGCGGCCGTCCCGGGCGGCCGCCGGTGCGTCGGACCGGCTCGGACCGGCTCGGACCGGCACCGACTTGTACGGACCGACTCGGACCGGGCAGGGTTCCCGCACAGCGGCTCGGCCATGGGGGTGGTGGGGATGGGCGCCGTGGTTCTGGTGCACGGCATCTGGAACGAGGAACCGGACCTGTCCCCCGAGGACGCGGCCCGGCACAAGGCCGCGGACGCGGCGCGGCGGCTGCGCCAAGGCCTGGCCGCCGCACACCTGACCCACCTCGCCGTACCGCCCCTGGTCATGGCCTACTACGCACACCAGCTCGCCGACCGCACCCGGCCCGAGCAGGCGCAGTCCGGCGACGAGGCCACCCTGGACGACCTGACGCCCGAGCAGGCGGCCGAGGCGCTGGAGTGGCTGCGCGCGGCCGGCGCGCGCGAACCGGACGACTCCCAGGCCGCGGCCCTCGCCCCGCTGCGCTGGACGCTGGGACGACTCGTGGCCCAGCGGACCCCCGACGCCCCGCCCGGCGCCCGGCAGAGACTGACCGAACTGCTGTCCCGGATCGTGGTGGCCACCGTCCGCGACCTGGACTCCTACACCTCGCGCCCCGGCCGCCGCGCCCTGGTCCGCGGCACCGTCGCCACGGCGGTCCGCGACAGCGGGGCCCGCGTCGTGGTGGCCCACTCGCTGGGCAGCGTGGTCGCCTACGAGACCCTGCACGCCCACCCCGACATCGAGCTGGACCTGCTGCTGACCCTCGGCTCGCCGCTCGGCCTGCCCGCGATGCTGCGCAAGCTGGACCCGGAGCCCGTGGCCGGACGCGGCGCCCGGCCGCCGGGCGTACGGAACTGGATCAACATCGCCGACCTCGGCGACCTGGTGGCGATCCCGCCCCGGCTGGGCGAGGCGTTCGAGGTCGACCGGCACGACACCACCGACATCGGCCTGTTCGACCCGCACACCCTCGGCGGCTATCTCGCGAGCGGTCTGACGGCCGCCGCGCTCGCGCCGTACCTCGACGGCTCCCGCTCCTGAGGGCCCCGAGGACAGGGGAGGGAGCCGGCAGGTGACCTTGCACGCGCTCGTGGCGGGCGCCGGGAACTTCCCGGAGCGCTCCCTGACCGAGGAGGAGCGGGCCGCCGGCGCGGTGGCGCTGCGCCGCCTGCCCCGGGTCGCCGACGCCGTCGCCGAGATGGCCCGGGCGCTGGCGGCGGCCGGGGCCCGGGTCGCGCCCGTGCTCACCGACCCGACCCGGCTGGAGTGGGACACGGCGTGGCGCACCGCGCGCGAACGGGCCGGCCAGGACCCCCTGATCGTCCACTTCTGCGGCCACGGCCTCCTCGTCGACGACGACCTCTACCTCGCCGTCGCCGGCACCAGCCCGGTCCGGAACCGCATCCGCGACACCGCCGTCGAGGTGGAGTCGCTGCTGAAGGACGTCCGCCAGGGCGACGGCGGACCGGTGCTCTTCCTGCTGGACGTGTGCCACGCCGGCGCCGCGCTGCGCCCCCAGCTCACCGCCCGCCTGCACGGAGTGACGGACCGCAGGACCTGGGTGGTGGCGGCCTGCGACACCCACGCGATCACCTACGGCGCCCGGTTCAGCACGGCCGCCGCCACCGTCCTGGACGGCATCGCCCGGCGCAGACTGGTCGTGCCCCCGGAGCACGAGCACGTCCCGGTGGAACTGCTCGCCCGGGAGATCGACACCGCGCTGGCCCGGGCCGACCGCGAGCGGGGCGAACCGAAACAGGACGTCGTACGCACCCCGCACGACGAGGCCGCGCTGCTCCCGGCGCCGATCCTGCCCAACCCCTGGCACGGGGCGTCCTGGGCCGAGCGGCTGTGGGCCGCCTACGACGCCGGGCTCCAGGACTTCGCCGCCTCCCTCGAACTCGACCCCCGGCTGGACGCCTTCCACTTCGTCACCCGCGCGACCGGCACCGGCCACGCCGGAACCTCCTTCTTCCGCGGCCGCGCCCGCCAGCTGGCGCGCATGCAGCGCTGGCTCGACGACCCCGACGGCGACCAGGGCCGGCTGCTGGTGGTCACCGGCAGCCCGGGCGCCGGGAAGTCCGCGCTGCTCGGCGCCGCGGTGTGCGCGGTCCATCCGAAGTTCGCCCCGCTGCGCACGGAGATGGCCGTGGACGGCTTCCGCCCCCGCGCCGACCCCGACTTCGTCGCCGTGCACGCCGGCGGCCTGACCACCCAGCAGGTGGTGGCCTCCCTGCACCGGCAGCTCCACGGCGAGCCGGCCGCCGTCGCCGGCCCCGGGCAGGGGCCGAGCGAGGCCGTCGCCGAATGCCTGCTGGACGCCCTCGGCACGCGCGGCGCGGTGACCGTCGCCGTGGACGCCCTGGACGAGGCCGCCGACCCCGAGGAACTGCTGCGGGAGGTGCTGCTCCCGCTGGCCGGCCGTACCCCCGGGGACCGGGCCCCCGGCTGCCGGGTGCTGATCGGCACCCGCCTGTGGCCGGACACCCTGCCCGCCCTGCACACCGCCCTGGCCGGGCGGCCCGCCGAGCGCGTCGACCTCGACGAGGAGGACCCGGACGTCCTCGCCGGCGACCTGGCCGCCTACCTGGACCGCATGCTGGGCCCCGGCTATCCCGCCGAGGTCGCGCGGACGCTCGGCGGCCGCCTGGCGCACTCCCCGGAGCACGGCGCGTTCCTGACCGCCTTCCTCTACGGCTCCCACGTACGCGCCCTGGCCGCCGCCGGTGCGCCGCCGACCGCCGAGCGGGTCCTCGGCGACCTGCCGGACGGCCTGCCCGGCACGCTGGAGCTGAACCTGCGGACCCTGCTGGCCGAGGACCCCTGGACCGGCCCGGTGCTGACCGCCGTCGCTCACGCGGCCGGCCCCGGCATGCCGCTGGAGCTGATCCACGCGGTGGCCCTCGCCCTGGCCCCCGAACGGGCCCGCGGCCCGCTGCCGCCCCGGCCCGAGGACACCCGGCGGGCGCTGTGGCACGGCCGGTTCTACCTGCGCGTCACCGCCGACGGCGACCGCCGCCTGCACCGCTTCTTCCACCGCGCCCTGGCCGAACACCTCGCGCCCCGCGCGGACGCCCACGACGTCCTGCGCGCCCTCGTGGAACGCGTCCCGGCCGGCGCCGCGACCCGCGCCTGGGCGCGAGCGGACCCCTATCTGCTGCGCCACCTGGCCGACCACGCGGCCCGGGCCGGCCGGACGGACCTGGACGAACTCCTCGCCGACCCCGGCTACCTGCCGCACGCCGACCCCGACCGGCTCACCCCGCACCTGCACCGCGCGCGCGACCCCCGGGCCCGGGCGCACGCCGACGTCTACCGGCACAGCACCGCCCACGATCCGCGCCGCCACGACCCGGCCGTACGGCGCGACCTGCTGGACCTGGACGCCGCCGGATGGCGCCGACCCGCCCTGGCCGAAGCGCTCGGCGCCCCGCCCGGGGTGCTCGCCCGGCCGAGCTGGGCGGTCAGCCGGGCGGCCTCCCCGGCCCGGCTGCACACCCTGGGACCGCACGGCGGGCACGTCCTGCGGGTGGCGCTGGCCCGCACCTCCACCGGCGGTGCGGGCGCGGACCTCGTCGTCACCGCCGCGGGCGACGGCCGGCTGCGCCGCTTCGACGCGCTGGGCGGCCGCCCGCTGCCCGGCCTGGCCGGCGGACCGGCCCGCGCGTTCGCCGCGACCCGGCTGTCCGACGGCCGGCCCGTCCTGGTCTCCGGCGGCGACGCGGGCGGGGTCCTCGTGCACGATCTGCGCACCGGGGACCCGGTCCGCTCCCTGACGGACCCCGAGGCCCGGCCGGTCGGCCTGCTCACCGCGCTCGCCCTGCCGGACGGCGCGCGGGCCGTCACCGCCGGACAGGGCAAGGAGTTCCTGGTCTGGGACCTGGAGGCGGGCCGGCTCGCGCACGAGGAGGACAGCCCCGTCGTGGTCGTCCGCGCCCTGGCGGCGGCCGAACTCCCCGGCGGCGAGGCGGTCCTGCTCGCCGCCGGGGACGAGTACACGGCCATGGTGTGGGACCTGCGCACCGGCCGCCGGCTGCGCTCCCTCGGCCCGCACCCGGAGTTCGTCCGCGCCGCCGCCACCGCCCGCCGCGGCGACGGCGCCGTCCTCGCGGTGACCGGCGACCGGGACGGCGCCGTCCTCGTGTGGAACCTGGCCGACGGGACGCCGGTGCACACCCTGCGCCGGCACGCCGACTGGGTGACCGCGGTGGCCGCCGGCCCGGTCGGCGGCCGCTGCCTGGCGGTCAGCGGGGACCGGTCGGGCCGCGTGGCGGTGTGGGACCTGGACACCGGCGGCCTGCTGCACGACCTCGACGGGCAGCACGGCGTGATCACCCGGGTGGCCCTCGGCGAGGGCGCGGGGGCCGGCGTGGCGGTCACCGGCTGCGCCGACGGCCGGGTCGCGGTGTGGGACCTCGGTTCCGGACGGCGCACCCACGATGTCGCCGCCCACGCCGACGGGGTGCACGACGTGGCCGTCGGCCGGCTCGGCGAGCGGGTGGCGGCGGTCAGCGGCGGCGCCGACGGACGGGCCGTGGTCTGGGACGTCACGGGCCCCGGCCCGAACGCGCCGGAGACCGGCCCCGGCGAACCGCCCACCGCTCTCGCCGTCGCGCCGCCCGCCGGGGGCGTGCCGGACTGCGGCGGGGCGGCGCGTGCCGCGGGTGCCGGGGGAGCCGTGCGCGACCGCGGGGCGCCGCACGGCGCGGGCGCCTTGCTGGTTGCCGCGGGCGGTGAGCGGACGGCGGAGGTGCGGGATCTCGCCGGGGGCCGGGTCGTACGCCGGCTGCGGGATCCGGAACGGCCGTTGCTGGTGCGCGCCGTCGTCGCCGCCGAACTGCCGGGGAGCGACCGGGTGGCGGTCACCGGCAGCCGGGACGGCCTGCTGCGGGTGTGGGACCTGGCCGACGGGTCGCTCCTGCGCGGGTGGGACACCGGGACGGGCCGCGTACGGGCCCTGGCGGCCGGACATCCGGGCGACGCCGGGCCGACGCTGGTCGTCGCGGGCGGCGACGAGGGCACGGCGACGGTCTGGGACCCGGCGACGGCCCGGCGCGTGGCGGTCTTCGACGGGCACGACGGCGCGCGCATCCTCGCCCTCGCCGCCGTCCCCGGCACTCCGGGGGCCGTCGTCAGCGGTGACGACGCCGGCGCCCTGCTGCTGTGGGACGCGCGCACCGGAACGCGGCTCGCGGTCCTGACCCGGGCGGCCGGCCGGATCGACGCCGTGGCCGCCGCCGCCCTGCCCGACGGCCGCGCGGTCGCCGTGTCCGGCGAGGCCACGGGCGAGACCCGGCTGTGGGACCTCGGCGACCCGGCCGCCGCCCGGCGACTGGACGGCCCGCGCGGCCCGGTGACCGCGCTCGCCGCGGCCCGGCTGCCGGACGGCCGGGCCGTGGTCCTCGGCGGCGGCGCCGACTGCCGTGTCCTGGCCTGGGACCCGGCCGACGGTACGCGGCTGCCCGCGACGTACCACCTGCCCGCGGCCGTCTCGGCGCTCGCCACGTGCCCCGCGGGCTTCGTCGTCGCCCACGCGGCGGGCACCGCCCGCCTCACCTGGAACGCGGCCCTCGGCGAGCGGGCGCCCGGCGCCGACCGGCCTCGGTGAGCGCGCGGGTGGGCGGTTGCCGGGGCCAAACGGCCCCGACCCGCCCGGCGGACCGGGACGGCACGGCCCCGCACCTCCGAGGAGAACCCCGTGCACGCGGCGTGCCCGCCCGTCGCGTGCGCAGCGAGGTGTCCGGGCCGGATGCGCGGCCGGCCCGCGCGGAAGGCCGGGCACCGCCCGCTCGCCCGCCGCGCCGCCGTACTACCCTTGCCCCAGATGGTTCGGGCAGGTCGCCCGATGATGGTGTTGGGGGTAGGTGTGGTCACTGGTCGGGTGGTCCGGTTCGACAGCGCGCGGGGCTACGGCTTCATCGCGCCCGATCACGGCGGGGAGGACGTCTTCCTGCACGTGAACGACATGCTGATGCCGGAGTCCTACGTCCGCTCCGGGGTCGCGGTGGAATTCGAGATCGAGGAGGGCGACCGCGGTCCCAAGGCGTCGTCGGTGCGGCTCGCCACGAAGGCCGACGGCAGCCCGGTGACGCCCCCGGCGGCCGCGCCGGTCGCCGCGGGCGGACGGAGCGCCGCGGACGACGGGCTGTGCGACGTGCTGCGGCACGACGAGTACGTCGCCGAGGTGACGGAGGTCCTGCTCGCCGCCGCGCCGACGCTGACGGGCACTCAGATTCTGCAAGTGCGGGCCGGACTGCTGGAGTTCGCCACGAAGCGCGGCTGGATCGAGGGCTGACGCACCCCGGCCGACGGGCACGGGGGCACGGCGGCGCGGCAAGCCGGTCCCGGCTCAGCCCTCGTGCGCCGGGCGCCGGCCCGGTCCTGCGGCTGGAGTACTACCCGGTCCTGCGGCCGGAGTGCTAGGCGTCCGCGTCGTCCGCGGCCTCGGCCGGCGTCCGTTCCGGCGTCAGCAAGTGGGTGAGACGGCGGGCCGAGGCGTCCCAGGACCAGGAGTCCCGGACCCGGTCGCGGCCCGCCGCGCCCAGGGCGGCGGCGCGCTCGGTGTCGAGGAGCAGGCCGCTCAGCGCCCCGGCCACGGCCGCGGCGTCGGCGCCGTCCACGACCATGCCGGTCTTCCCGTCGACCACCGTGTTGGGAGCGCCGCCCGAGTCCCCGACGACCACGGGCAGTCCGCTCGCCGCCGCCTCCAGGAACACGATCCCGAGTCCCTCCGCCTCCAGGCCGCCCCTGCGGGTGCGGCAGGGCATGGCGAACACGTCGGCGGCGGCGTAGTAGCGGGGTGTCTCGGTGTGCGCCTTGCCGCCCGCGAAGACGACCGCGTCCGGGGCGTGGCGGCCGGCCAGCCTGCGCAGCCGGGCCTCGTCGGGCCCGTGGCCGACCAGCAGCAGCACCGCGTCGTGCGCCGCGCGCCGGATCAGCGGCATCGCCCGGATCAGCACGTCCTGGCCCTTGCGGGCGACCATGCGCGCCACGCACAGGATCACCCGCCGGCCGCGCAGCCCCAGCTCGGCCCGCACCTCCGCGCGGGCGGCGGCGTCCGGCCGGTACACCCGCGCGTCCACCGCCGGCACCAGCCGGCTCATCCGCGCGCGCGGGCCGAGGGCCGGCTCGATCCGGGCACGTGTGTACGCGCCGAGGTAGGTCACGACGTCGACTCCGTCGCCGATCCGCCGCATCGTCCGCCGCGCGCCGGGTATCCGGGCCCACCAGATCTCGTGGCCGTGCGTGGTCGCCACGATGCGCCGCACCCCGGCCGCGCGCAGCGCCGGCGCCATCAGGGCGAGTGGCGCGGCGGCCCCGAACCAGACCCGGTCGCAGCCGTGCGCCCGGGCGATCCCGACGGCCCGGGCCGTCGCGCGCCGGGTCGGCAGCAGCGTGCGGGCCGCGTCCCGGACCACCGGGAACGGCAGGGTCGCGTCGAACGCGGCGCCGCCCGGTTCGTGCGAGGTGTAGACGACCACGTCGTCGTCCGGCATCCGGGTGGCCAGGGCGTGCACGAAGGTCTCGATGCCTCCCTGACGGGGCGGGAAGTCGTTGGTGATGACGAGGGTGGAGCCCATGGAGGTGTCGCATCCTTCGGCGGGTGGCGAGGGACGGACCGCGGTCGCGGCCGTCGTCACCGGCCTCCGGACGCCCGCGGAGACCGACACCTCATGCCACCATCCGGCGCCCCGCCGCTTCGTCCCTCCGGGGAGGGAAACCCGGCCGCCGGGTCGCACCTGAGAGGTAGTACCGGCCGGGGAGGGGCGGCACCGGCCCGCCGTGCGCGCGACCCCGCCGGCCCTCGTCAGCCCTGTGCGGCCGGGACCGCCGGACGCTCCTCGCGCACCCGCTCGGCGACCGGCGTCCCGGTGAACTCCGGCAGCACCTGGAAGACACCCGTCAGGCCCGTACGGCGCAGGATCCGCCGGAACGACGCGCTGTCGCTCACCAGGCGCAGCCGGCCGCCACGGGCGGTGACCCGGTTGCGCAGCCGGCACAGCAGGCCCAGCCCGGCGCAGTCGATGAACGGCACGGCGCGCAGGTCGAGGACCAGGTCGGGGCGGGAAACCGCGCTCAGCGCGTCCAGCCGTCCGCCGAGGCACAGGCGGGTGGCGAAGCCGACGTCGCCGCTCAGCGTCACGACGGTCGCTCCACCGATCGTGCGCTCGATGTGGCCGAGCAGGGGCCGGGTCTGGCTCTTGGACATGCGGCAAGCAAATCCCGGCGGGCACCTCGGGCGGTAGGGCCGTTCGGCCCCCTCGGGACCGGCCCCAGTGGCCCTGCGGCCGTCCGGTGCGGAAGGCGGTGCGTCCGGTGCGGCAGGCCGTGCGTCCGTACGGCGGGCCGTCCGGCCCGCGCGGAACCTCCGGTCAGCGGACAAGATGGAAGCGAGGGGCATCCCGGCGACACGTCACCCTCAGGCCGCCCCGCCGGCCGTGTGCCGCCCGGCCCCGGACAGCCGCCCGAGAAGCAAGGGGTGAGGACCGGCATGAAAGCCTATGTCTTCCACGGCCCCGGGCAGTCCGCCTGGGAGGACGTGCCCGACCCGGACATCAAGGACCCGACCGACGCCGTCGTGCGGGTGGACACCGTCACGATCTGCGGCACCGATCTGCACATCCTCAAGGGCGACGTGCCCGAGGTGCGCCCCGGCACCGTCCTGGGGCACGAGGCCGTCGGCGAGGTCGTCGAGGTCGGCGCCGACGTGCGCACCGTACGCCCCGGGGACCGGGTGCTGGTCTCCTGCGTCTCCGCCTGCGGCCGCTGCCGCTACTGCCGCGAGGCCGTGTACGGCCAGTGTCTGGGCGGCGGGGGCTGGATCCTCGGCCACCTCGTCGACGGCACCCAGGCGGAGTACGTCCGCGTCCCCTTCGCCGACCTGTCCGTGTACGCGCTGCCCGCCGCGGTGCCGAGCGAGGACGCGGTGCTGCTGGCCGACATCTTCCCCACCGCCTACGAGGTGGGAGTGCTCAACGGGCGGGTACGGCCCGGGGACACCGTGGCCGTGGTCGGCGCCGGGCCCATCGGTCTGGCCGTGATCGCCGCCGCCCACCTGTTCGCGCCCGAACGGGTCATCGCCGTGGACGTGGACCCGGCCCGGCTGGAGGCCGCCCGCAGACTCGGCGCCGAGGCGGTCGCCGACGCCCGCGAGGCCCCCGAGCAGCTGGTCGCCGACCTCACCGCGGGACTCGGCGCGGACGTGGTCGTGGAGGCGGTGGGCCTCCCGGAGACGTTCGAGACGTGCACCCGCATGGTCCGCCCGGGCGGCCGCGTCGCCAACGTGGGCGTGCACGGCCGACCCGCGACCCTGCACCTGGAAGACCTGTGGATCAAGGACGTGACCATCACCACCGGGCTGGTCGACACCCATTCCACCCCCACGCTGCTGAAGATGGCCGCCGCGGGCCGGCTGCCCACCTCGCAGCTGATCACCCACACCTTCCCGCTGGAGCGCATGCAGGAGGCGTACGACGTCTTCGGCCACGCCGCCGAGACGGGCGCCCTCAAGGTCGTGCTCGGCGGACCGCAGCGCGAGGTGGTCCCCGTCCCCACCGCCTGACACCCCCACTCGACACCCCCTGCTCGGCACACCCCCACTCCACACACCCGGGCGGGACCCGACGGACGGAAGGCGGTGCGCGCGATGGAGCTGCCCCGGTGGCCGCCGGGCCCCGACGGGTGTGACCCCGTGACGGACACGACCTGGGCGTACGAGGGCTACGACCCGGCGGCCGAACGGCTGAGGGAGTCGCTGTGCACCCTCGGCAACGGCCGCTTCGCCACCCGCGGCGCACTGCCGGAGTGCGCCGCCGACGACGTGCACTACCCCGGCACGTATCTCGCCGGGTGCTACAACCGGCTGGTCTCCCGGGTCGCCGGCCGTGAGGCCGAGCACACCGACGACGCCGAGCACGTCGAGCACGTCGAGCACGTCGAGCACGTCGAGAACGAAGACATGGTCAACCTGCCCAACTGGCTGCCCCTGCGCTTCCGGCCCGCCGGAGGCGACTGGATCACCCCGGACACCGCCCCGGTCCTCGACCACCTCCAGGTCCTGCACCTGGACGCGGGGGTGCTGGAGCGCCGCACCCGCTACGGACTCGGCGCACAACGCTTCCTGACCGTGCGTCAGCTGCGGATCGTGCACATGGTCGACCCCCATCTCGCCGCCCTGCGCACCGAGTTCACCGTCGAGGGCGGCGGGGTGGAGCTGGTGGTCGAGGCCGCGCTCGACGGCGGGGTGACCAACTCCGGCGTCGCCCGCTACCGGGACCTGGACGGCCGCCACCTCACCGGGGTGCACACCGGCACCGCCGCGCCCGGCACCGTGTGGCTGGGCTGCCGGACCCGCACCTCCGGCATCGAGATCGGCCTGGCCGCCCGTCTCACCGGCGACGGCGAGGTCACCGCCCGGCACGAGCCGCCGCGCGCCCTCCAGGAGACACGGCTGCGCCTGACGCCCGGCCGCACCCGCACCCTCGACAAGACCGCCGCGCTGCACACCTCCCACGACCGCGCGATCAGCGACCCGCTGTGCGCCGCCACCGTCCGGGTCGCCGCCGCGCCCGCCTTCGAGGCCCTGCTGGCCGACCACCGCACCGCCTGGGCCCAGTTGTGGCGCAGGGCCGGCATCGACGTGCCCGGGGAACCGGGCCGCATCCTGCGCCTGCACCTCTTCCACGTGCTCCAGACCCTCTCCCCGCACACCGCGGACCTGGACGTGGGCGTACCCGCGCGGGGCCTGCACGGCGAGGCGTACCGCGGGCACGTGTTCTGGGACGAGCTGTTCGTCCTGCCGTACCTGAACCTGCGCCTGCCCGAGGTGGCGCGCGCCCTGCTCGACTACCGTCACCGGCGTCTGGAGCGGGCGTGCGCGGCGGCGCGCGCGATCGGCCGGCGCGGCGCGATGTACCCCTGGCAGAGCGGCAGCGACGGCCGGGAGGAGACCCAGCGGCTGCACCTCAACCCCCGCTCCGGACGCTGGCTGCCCGACCACTCGCACCTCCAGCGGCACGTCGGCTCGGCCGTCGCCTACAACGTGTGGCAGTACTGCGAGGCGAGCGGCGACACCGAGTTCCTGCACACCAAGGGCGCCGAGATGCTGGTGCGGATCGCCTGGTTCTGGGCGGACTCGGCCACCTGGGACGAGCGTCTGGGCCGCCACCGGATCCTGGGGGTGATGGGCCCCGACGAGTACCACGACGCCTACCCGGACGCCGAGCGGCCCGGCCTGGACGACAACGCCTACACCAACGTCACCGCCGCCTGGGTGCTCGCCCGCGCGCTGGAGGCGCTGCGCCTGCTGCCCGAGCCCCGCCACCGCGAACTCCTCGAACGCACCGGCCTGGACGGCCCCGAGCTCCAGCGCTGGGAGGAGGTCTCGCGCACCCTGCACATCCCCTCGCACGACGGCGTCGTCAGCCAGTTCGAGGGCTACGGCGACCTCGCCGAACTCGACTGGGCGGGCTACCGCGAACGCTACGGCGACATCCGCCGTCTGGACCGGATCCTGGAGGCGGAGGACGACACCGTCAACCGCTACCAGGCGTCCAAGCAGGCCGATGTGCTGATGCTCGGCTACCTCTTCCCGCCCGCCGAACTGCACTCCCTCTTCCGCCGGCTGGGCCACCGCCTGGACGAGGAGAGCTGGAGCCGCACCGTCGACTACTACCTGGCCCGCACCAGCCACGGGTCCACGCTCAGCGGCCTGGTGCACGGCTGGGTGCTGGCCCGGGCCCGCCGCGCCGAGGCGTGGGCCTTCGTCCAGGAGGCGCTGCGCGGCGACATCGCCGACGTGCAGGGCGGCACCACCGGCGAGGGCGTTCACCTCGGCGCCATGGGCGGCACCCTGGACCTGGTCCAGCGCGGACTGACCGGCCTGGAGGCGCGTGACGGCGCGCTCCGGCTCGACCCGGCGCCCCTGCCGGAGCTGTCCTCCTACGGCTTCGCCATCCGCTACCGGGGCCACTGGGGGGTACGGCTGCGGCTGACGCACGGCCGGCTGGAGATCACCCTGCCGCGTTCCCACCAGAGCCCGGTCGAGGTCCGCCTGGCCGGCCGCGCGTACCGCGTCGAGCCGGGGGAGACCCGCCGGCTGACCCTGCCGGAGTGAGACGCGGGGAACCGCCCGCCGGGCCGCCCGGCGTCCGCGCGCCACGACGCGCCGGCGGGGCCACGAAGATCTCGTGGCCCCGCCGGCGCGTCTTCACGGTCGGACGTCCCCGCCGCCCTACGGCTCCTGCCCGCGGTCGGGCGCACCGGCGAGCCGCTCCGCGCCCCGGGGGCCCTTGGACGCCTGGAGGGACTTGAGCACCTCGTCGCCGTACAGGTCCTCCAGCCAGGTCGACTGGTAGATGGTGTCGAGGTAGCGCTCGCCGAGGTCCGGCGCGATGGCCACCGCGGTCAGGTCGCGCTCGTCGTGCTCGGCCAGCCACTTCATGGCGCCGCTGACCACCGTCCCGGTGGAGCCGCCGAACAGGAAGCCGCGCCGGGCCAGCCGGTGGCAGGCGCGGATCGTGTCCGCCTCCTCCACCCGGATGACCTCGTCGACGTAGGACTCGTCGAGCAGCGGCGGGCGCATGCTCATGCCCAGCCCGGGGATCATCCGGCGGCCCGGTTCGCCGCCGAAGGCGACCGAGCCGACGGTGTCCACCGCCACGATCCGCACCGGACGGTGCCACTCGCGGAAGTAGCGGGCGCACCCCATCAGGGTGCCGGTGGTGCCCGCGCCCACGAACAGCACGTCCAGGCGCGGGAACTGCTGGGCTATCTCCGGGGCGGTCTTGCGGTAGTGCGCTCCCCAGTTGCCGGGGTTGGTGTACTGGCTGAGCCACACGTACCGGTCGTCGGAGGCGCACAGCGCGCGCACGTAGTCGATGCGGGCGCCGAGGAAGCCGCCGTTGGCGTCCAGGTCGGCGATGACCTGGACCTCGCTGCCCAGCGCTTCCATGAGCAGACGGGTGGAGAGGTTGCAGCGGGAGTCCGTGACGCACAGGAACCGGTAGCCCTTGCTGGCCGCGATCATGCTGAGCGCCACGCCGAGGTTGCCGGAGGAGGACTCGACCAGGACCGAGTCCTCCGTCAGCAGCCCGTCCCGTTCCGCGGCTTCCACCATCTCGATCGCGGCCTTCAGCTTGATCGAGCCCGCGAAGTTGAAGCCCTCGCACTTCAGGAAGAGCGAGCGCCCGAATGTCGGCCGCAGATCGACGTAGAGCTGGCCTTCGTTGAAGGCGTGGGGGGCGGTGATGACGGGCACGGTGGCCTCCTGACGCTCGGGCCGAGTAAGCGGATGATCAGCCGGACGGAGGATCAGCCGTACCGCCGAAGTTCGTGGAAGAAGTCGTCGATGACGCGCAGTTCCCCGGCCCGGGCCACCTCGTCGTGGACGTAGCCGCCGACGGCGAGGTCGAGGACCCCGAGGCCGAAGGGGGAGAAGATCACGGTTCGGTCGGCCGGCGGCCGCACCCGGTCCGACAGGACGTCGTCGAGGGTGCCGTCCAGGAAGTCCCGTCCGCCGGTGAGCTGTTCGGCCAGGTGCGGCGAGGTGTCCGCCTTCAGGCAGTGGTCGACGTCGTCAACGAAGTTGGCCGAGGCGAGCAGCACCTCGGGGGCGAGGTCGCGCAGCGACACGTGCAGGACGAGGGGATGGTGGTCGAACCAGCCCGGATCGGTGACGTGCGGCTCGCCCGCGACGGTCGCGAAGACCACCAGGTCGCTGGAGCGGATCAGCTCCTCGGGACGGTCGTGGACGGTGATGTCCGCACCCCGCCCGGCGGTGCCGGCCTGCCGCAGGTAGCCGCTGAAGCCGGCCGCGCTGTCGGCGGACACGTCGTACACCCCGACCCGGTCGAACTCCCAGCCGGTGGCGGCGAGATACGTGTGGATGTAGCGGGCGATCAGACCGGTGCCGAAGAAGCCGACCCGGGTGGGCCGGGCCCGGCCGCGGCTGAGCCGGTCGGCGGCCAGCGCCGCGGACGCCGCCGTCCGGGAGGCGCTGATGATGGAGCTCTCCAGACAGGCGAACGGGTAGCCGGTCTCGTGGTCGTTGAGGATCAGCACCGCCGAGGCCCGCGGCAGACCGGCCGCGACGTTGTCGGGGAAGCTGGAGATCCACTTCAGGCCGTCCACGCCGACCGGACCGCCCACCGACGCGGGCAGCGCGATGATCCGGGAGGCGGGCCGGTCCGGGAAGCGCAGGAAGTACGACGGCGGGTTCACCGTCCGGCCTTCGCCGTGCAGCCGGTAGGTCGCCTCGACCAGGTCCACGATCTCCTTCTCGCGGCCCTGGAGCGCCTGGTGCACCTGTGCGCCCGGGATCACCGCGAAGGACGGCGTCCGGGGCGGCCGGGCGGTGTGCGCGGCGCCGGCGTCGGGACTTGTCACGGAGGTCATCGCCGGCTCCCCTTCGGGCTCGGGCGGCCGTCGGCCGGGTGCCAGGGCTCGGCCATGGCGACCAGCACCTGCCGCTGCCCGGTGAAGGCCTCGCGGCTGTGCGCGGTGCGGATGTTGTCGACGAGCATGAGGTCTCCGTCCTGCCAGGGGGTGCGCCGGGTGTGGTCCTCGTACGTGGCGTTGAGGGTGCGCACGACGTCCTCGTCGATCGGACCGCCGTCGCCGTAGCGGGTGTTGAACGGCAGGCCGTCCGGTCCGTACTCGTCCACCAGGTACTCGCGCACCTCCGGCGCCAGCGTCCATTCGTTGAGGAAGGCGACCTGGTTGAACCAGCAGCGGCGGCCGGTGGCCGGGTGCCGCACGATCGCGCTGCGGCGCTGCCGGGTGCGCAGCGACCCGTCCGGCTGCCACTCGAAGTCGATGGCGTGGGCGCGGCAGTAGTTCTCCACCGTCTCACGGTCCTCACTGCCGAACGACTCGGACAGCGAGGCCCCGATCTCGTCGTTGTAGCTGCGGGTGAGCAGCCAGCCCTCCCGCTCGAAGCGCTCGGTCAGCTCGGCGGGCAGCGCCCGCAGCACCTCCTCCGCGTCGGCCACCGCGGTCGCCCCGCCCTGCGCGGGCGCGGTGAGGCAGGCGAACAGCATCAGGCCCGGCACCCGCTGGACGTAGCTCAGCTCGTGGTGCATGCACATCGGCTGGTTGTCCGGCCAGGCGGTGGAGGAGTACAGCCCCGCGCCGTACGACGTGCGCGGGGCGAACGCCTCGCGCTCCGCCAGGAGTTCGCCGGCCAGCGCGGTGAAGACGGCCCGAACCTGGTCCGGCTCCCGCAGCCCCAGGCCGCGCACCAGCAGCGCGCCGTGCTCGGCGACCTGCGCCCGCACCGCCTCGCGGTACTGCGCGGCCCAGCCGGTCACGTCGAGCGGCTGCTCCACGTGCAGGACCGGCGGCCGGTCCGGTCGCAGCTCCACCTCCAGCAGCGACGCCGGGGACGAGAACGACATGTGGGTCTCCTTTCGTTCGCAAGGTGGCCGCAAGGCCCTAGGAGGACGCCAGCAGTTCGGCGGCGCCCAGTACGGCGCGCGCCGCCTCGGCCGGCCGGGTGCGCGGGAAGTAGTGGCCGCCGTCGGCCAGTTCGCGCAGCTCCACCCGGTCGGCCAGCAGCCGCCACCGGCGGTGGGCGGCGCGGGCATCCGCCGTGTGCGGGTCGTCTGCGGCGACGACCACGGTGATGGGCGCGGCCAGCGGCTCGGCCGGCGGACGCTCCAGCGCGTCGGCGAAGTAGCGGTGCGCGGCCAGGCAGTCGTGCCGGTAGGCGGCCCCGATGTGCTCGGCGTGCGCCGCGTTCAGCTCGCCCAGCTCGGTGTACCCGCTGTCCGCGCCGAGCCGCGCGGCGATCTCCGCGTCGCTCAGCAGCGTCAACTCCTCCGCCGCCGCACGCCGTTCCGTCGCGGTGCCGAGCAGCTGGGCCCCGACGAACACCCGGACCACCTCCACGCCGCGCTCGCGCAGCCGCCGGGCCGTCGCCACCGCGAGCGCGGCGCCCGAGGAGTGGCCCCACAGCATCACCCGGCCGAGACCGCGCCCGGCCAGTTCGGCGACCACGTCCTCCACCACCCGCTCCAGCGGCGCGAACGGCTCCCGGGCGGCGGCCAGGTCGTGGCCGGGCAGATCGACGGCGTACACCGCGAGGCCGCTGCCGGCCAGCGCGCTCGCCATCGGCCGGAAGTTGACCGCGTTGCCGCCCGCGTACGGGAAGCACACCAGCGCGCACTCCTGCCCGCCCGCCGCGTCCGACAGCGGTTGCAGCAGCTCCGTGCGCCGCTTGCCCGCGCCGTCCAGCAGCGCGGCCAGGTCGGCGAGCACGGGATGGCGGGTGACGTCCTTCAGGGACACCGCGCGGTCCAGGGCGATGGTGAGCTTCACCGCCGTCAGCGAGGTCCCGCCCCGGTCGAAGAAGTGGTCCCGGCGCCCGATCCGGTGCGCGGACACCCCCAGCAGCTTGGCCCAGACCTCGGCCAGTTCGCGTTCGGTCGCGGTGCGCGGCGCGTCCCGCCGCCCCTCGCCGCCGGCCGGCCCGCCCTCCCCGGCCGTCTCCCCGGCCGCCCGTGCCGCCCGCTCGGCCGACGCGGTCAGCGCCTTGCGGTCGATCTTGCCGTTGGCTGTCAGCGGCAGGCTCTCCTGCCAGTGGAACGCCGTCGGCACCATGTAGGCGGGCAGCGCCGCGCCCAGCGCCCGCCGCAGCTCCTCGTCCGTCAGCCGGCGGCCGCTGTAGTAGGCGATCAGGTGCGCGCCACCGCCCGCGAGTTCCGCCACCACGACCGCGCCGTCCCGCACCCCGCCCACCCGCAGCAGCGTGTTCTCGATCTCGCCGATCTCGATCCTGAACCCGCGGATCTTGACCTGGCTGTCCCGGCGGCCGAGGAACTCCAGCTTGCCGTCCGGATGCCAGCGCCCCCAGTCGCCGCCCAGGTACAGGCGCTCACCCGGCCGGTACGGGTCCTGCCGGTAGGCCTCGCGGGTGCGCTCGGGATCGTTGACGTAGCCGCGCCCCACGCACACCCCGGAGAAGGCGATCAGTCCCGGCGCGCCCAGCGGCACCAGCGACAGCCGCTCGTCCACGACCAGGACCCGGACGTTGTTCACCGGGCGCCCCAGCAGCACCCGGTCCGGGACCGCCTCCATGACCTCGTGGTTGGTGTCGTCCGACGTCTCGGTCAGCCCGTAGGCGTTCACCAGGGCGACGCCCGCCTTGAGGGCGAACCAGCGCTGCACCAGCTCCCGCTTGAGCGCCTCGCCGGTCACCGACACACAGGTCAGGTCGGGCAGTTCGCGCGGGCGCTGCTCCAGGTAGGACACCACCACCTCCAGATAGGAGGGCACCAGCTGCGCCACGCCGACCCGGCCGCGCTCCAGCGTGTCGACGAAGCGCTCCACGTCCGTGATCGCGTCCTGCTCCACCAGCAGCGTGCGCCCGCCCACCAGCAGCGCGGCCAGCAGCTGCCACAGCGAGATGTCGAAGCACTGCGGCGCCGTCTGCGCCACCACCGTGCCCGGGCCGACGCCCAGGTCGTCGATCTTGGCGAAGAGGTGGTTGAGCAGGCCCGCGTGCTCGCACATCGCCCCCTTGGGCTCCCCCGTGGAGCCGGAGGTGAAGTAGATGTACGCCAGTTGCTCCGGCGTCACCTCCACCCCGAGGTCGACGTCGTCGTGCCCCTCCGCGTACGCGTCCGGCACGAGCAGCTTCTCGACCGGGGCCGGCAGTGCGGCGAGCGCCTCGTCCAGCGTGTCGGCGGAGCCTGGCTCGGTCAGCACCAGCCGGCACCCGGAGCGGGACAGCGTCGCCCCGATCCGGCCGGCCGGGAAGTGCGGCTCGATCGGCAGGTAGACGCCGCCGGCCTTGAACACCGCGAGCACGGCGGCCGGCCAGTCGAGATCGCGCTCGGTGACCACCGCCACCACGTCCTCGCGGCCCACCCCGCGGGCCAGCAGCGCCCGCGCCAGCCGGTTCGCCCGCGCGTTCAGCTCCCGGTACGTCCAGGAGACGTCGCCGTGCACCGCGGCCACCGCGTCCGGGTGCGCGCGCACCTGCCGCTCGAACAGCTCGTGCGCCCGCGCCTGCGGCAACTCCCGCTCTGGACCGGCGAGTTCGGTCAGCTGAGCGCGGACCTCGGCCGTCGACAGCAGGCTCTGCCGGGTGTGCTCGGCGTCCGCGTCGGCCGTCATCAGCCGCAGCGCGGTCAGGTGGTAGCCGCCGATCCGGGCCGCCGCCGCGGCGTCCAGCACGTCCGTGCGGTAGCGCAGCCGCAGCGCCGTCCGCCCGTCCGGGTCGCTCCACCCCACGCTCAGCACGGCGCCCTCGGGCAGCGCGCCGCCGTCGTCCTGAGCGCCCGCGGGGGCCTCGGGAACGTCCGGGTCGAACACCACCTCGTACGCCGGTCCCGTCAGCCCCAGTTCCCGGCGCAGCTCGCCGACGGGGAAGTCCCGGTGCGTCAGCAGGTCCGCCTCGACCCGCCGGGCGCTGCGCACCAGCCCGCGCCAGGTCGCCGGTGCGAGGGTCAGCCGGCAGGGCAGCGGGGCGCCCTCGCCGGTGGCGTGCCCGGTCACCACGTCCTGCTCGCCGCCGAGCGCGGCCAGCGTCTTGGCGTGCGCGGCCAGCAGCACCGCGCTCACCGGAACCCCCAGCTCGGCCGCGAGGGCGCGCGCCGCCCCGGCCACCTCCGCCGGCACCGGCTCCCGGTGCTCGGCCACACCCGGCTCGGGCCGCCGCGTCCACCGCGGTACGGCGGTGAACCCGCCGGCGCTGAGCACCTCCGTCCAGAAGTCCCGGTCCGCTGCCACGAGCGCTCCCATCGAATGCCCCTTCCTCAGTTCGCAGTCGGTGCGGCGGGGTTGCCCTCCCAGGCCGCGTTCGCGGGGACTTCCTCGCCCTTCATCAGGAAGGAGTCGGGCGCCAGCACGGCGCCGTCGCCCATCGTCACGCCGTAGTGCACGTGTGAGCCGACGCCGAGGGTCACACCCGCGCCGAGCGTGCTGTGGTCGGACTTGAAGGTGCCGTCCTCCTGCGAGTGGCACTGGATCTTGCTGCCGGCGTTCAGCGTGCAGTCGTCCCCGACGACGGTCAGCGTCCGCTCGGTGATGTAGCAGCCGTCGTCGAAGACCCGGCGGCCGATCCGCACCCCCATCAGCCGCCACACCAGGGCCTTGAACGGCGTCCCGTTGAACACCGCGAGATACCGGTCGGGCACCTTCCACAGCCGCTCGTGCCACCAGAAGTACGGGTCGTAGATGGAGCACAGCCGGGGGCGCAGCGGACGGAAGGAGGCCAGGGCCCGTTCCACCAGGACGTGGAAGAGGGTGGTGAGGACGAGGGTGATGGCCAGGTAGCCGGCTATCACCACGTGCCCCAGCGTGCCGTACAGGTCGACGGAGGTGAGCGCGAGCGCCGTGAGGAGAACCGTGTGCAGCCAGCGCAGGAGCAGGTGCAGCGCCATCGAGCGCAGGTTGTAGCGGTTCTTCGCGGCGAGGTTGCGGCGCAGCTCGTCGCCGGTGCGCAGATGGTCGAAGCGGGTGTCGCGCTCCACGGAGCGGGGGATCTCGAAGCACGGTGAGCCGAGCAGTCCGACGCCCTCGCGGATCTCGCCGTCGAGCGGGACCATGACCTTCGTCGCCAGCAGGCAGTCGTCGCCGGTCCGGGCGCCGGCCGGGTAGGCGATGTTGTTGCCGAGGAAGTTGTGGGCGCCGATCGTCGCCCGGCTCACCCGGAACGAGGTGCTGGAGAACTCGGCGTTCATGACGGACAGTCCGTCGGCGATCATCGTGCCGCTGCCGACCGAGACCAGGAACGGCGTCTCGTGCTGCACCTCGGTGCCGAAGTTCGAGCCGGTCTGCTCGACCCGGTTCAGGTCGTAGCCGAGGCCGCGCAGGTAGGGGACGATGTAGGAGCTGTCGCCGAACAGCCAGGGGAAGAAGTGGACGTTCGTCAGCGCGGCCACGGCGCGGTGCGCGGCGTAGTGGAAGCCGTAGAGCGGGTAGACCCGGTCGGGTCTGACCACCAGGCGCAGCAGCCGCGGCACGGTGTACAGGACGGCGAGGCCGAGGACGAGGGCGCCGCAGAAGAGGACGGTGGCCACGACCAGGGTGTCGGTGGCGAACTCGGCGGCCGTGGCGGTCCTGGTCTCCGCGTCCAGCCGCTTGCTGAGCGCGGGCACCTCGGCGAACACCATGTAGAGGCCGCCGACCGTCAGCGGCAGGTAGACCAGGAAGAGCTGGAGCAGGCTGGTGACGCCGAAGGCGGCCCTGCGCAGGGCGCCGCACCGGGCCGGCGGGACCCGGACGTGGTCGACCTCGGTGGGCTCGGCCGGCGAGCCGTGCCGGCGTTGCCCGGCCGGGATCTCCTGGCCGCGGTACAGGGCGGAGGCGTGGCCGAGCTGGGCGCCGTCGCCCAGCGCGGTGTCGATGTCGAGCACCGTCTTCTCCCCGACGAACACCTCCCGGCCGAGGGTGATCCGGCCGGTCTGGATGTACCCGGCGTGCGCCCGGTAGCCGAGGAGGAAGGCGTCCTTGCGGATCACCGCGCCGTCGCCGATGACCAGCAGGTCGGTGCAGACCGGCACGGTGCGGGTGAGGATCGTGACGTTCCGGCCGATCCGCGCGCCCAGGGCCCGCAGATACAGGACGTACAGCGGATTCCCCACGAACAGGATCATGGGATTGGCGTGCAGCAGTGTCTTGACGATCCAGAAGCGCAGATAGGCCGGACCCCAGATCGCGAACCGGGCGGGTTTCCAGCGCCCGATGAGCACCCATTTCGCGGCCACCGGAAGGGCGCACAGCGCGATGAATCCGATGCCGCCGCACAGGAGCGAGCGCACATAGACGTCGAGGAGGCCGGAGCCCTTGGCGACCCATTCGTAGGCCCAGGCGCTGGACATGCCGAGGACGAGGGAATAGCCGAGGAAGACCAGCGCCTGCGCGGTTCCGCACAGCGCGTGGCGCGTCGCGCCCGGCGGCGCGGGGACGGCCGGCGCGGTCGCCGGGACCGCGGTCGCCGGGGCGTCGGCGCCCGGCGGCGGGGGAGCGGCGGCCGTACCCGCGAGGGCCGCGGCCAGTTCGCGGACGGTCGGGTGCCGGTAGACGTCCTTCATCGACACCGACGGCAGATCGGGGTGTTTGCGCACCCGCGCGCAGAACTGCGCCATCACCAGGGAGTTGGCGCCGAGGTCGGTGAAGAAGTGGCTTTCGGGCGGAACGTGTTCCGCGTGCACGACGGCCGCGAGAATTCCGGCGAGTTCCCGTTCGGTGTCCGCCGTCGCCGGGGCGGCGGGTGTGTCCCGGGCCAGCACGGGTCCGTCCGGCCCGGGCATCAGTATGTCGGCAGATTTCTCCACCATGCGAGCTCCCTGAGGAAAGGTCGAAAACCTTCGGCCAGCGGTGGCCGGTCCCCGAGACCGAGCGTTTTCGCCTGATCACGAAACCATGGATCAGTTTTGTGCTGTCCCGCCGCGGCTGCCACTCGGGCACGTCCGTATGGAGTTCACACGCAGGTGGGCGCGGCGCGGGCGGGCGGACGGGCGGTGAGCGCCGGGGCGCGGAGGCGGGCCGGTGCGGGCGTCACGCGGGGGACGGGTCCGACAGACGTCCGACGGGGGCCGAGTGGCCGGGGCCGGGCCGGGCGCGCACACTGAGCAGTGCGCGGGGCCGCGACCGGGCTGTGGCGCGGGTGGCCTTGGAGCCGGACCGTGCCGGCTCGTACGCCGGACCGTTCGTCGAGGGGGCCGATATGGCCGTAGAAATCCCGCCTCTGATCAAACCCTCCCGGCTCAGGCGTCGGGGAGGTCTGTGGGGCGAATGCCTGGCGGAGTTCCTGGGGACGTTCGTCCTCATCGCCTTCGGCGCGGGCGTGGTGGCCATGGCGGTCGCGGCGCTGCCCGGCTCGGGCCGCACCGAGGGCCCCACGACCTTCTTCCTGGGCGCGGGCGACTGGCTGCTGGTCTGCTGGGGCTGGGCCTTCGCGGTGACCTTCGGCGTCTACGTGGCCGGCGGCGTCAGCGGCGCGCACCTCAACCCGGCGGTGACGCTGGCGTTCGCGGCGCGGCGCGGGTTCCCGTGGGCCAAGGTGGTTCCCTACTGGGCGTCCCAGGTGGTGGGCGCGTTCGCCGGGGCGGCGCTGGTGTACGCCGTCTACCACGACGCCATCAACACCTTCGACCAGGCGATGAAGGGGCCGAAGACGAACGGGCACACCGTGGCCTCGTTCTCGATCTTCGCCACCTTCCCGGCGCCGTACTTCCACGGCGGCGTCTGGGGGCCGCTGATCGACCAGATCGTGGGCACCGCCCTGCTGGTGATGCTGATCGTGGCGATCGTCGACCTGCGCAACACCGCCGTGAAGGCCAACCTCGGCCCGGTGGTGATCGGGTTCGCCGTGGCCGCCATCGGCATGTCCTACGGCGCGAACGCCGGGTACGCCATCAACCCGGCCCGCGACTTCGGCCCGCGGCTGTTCACCTACGTCGCGGGATGGGGGAAGTTGGCGCTGCCGGGCAGTGCGGCGGGCTCGTTCAGCGATTACTGGTGGATTCCGATCGTGGGCCCGCTCGTGGGCGGTCTGATCGGGGTGCTGGTCTACGACCTGTTCATCGGCGACGTCCTGCACCTGCGCGCCCAGCGGAAGGAACTGCCCGAGGTCGGCCGGGCCCGCCCGGTGGACGAGGACTGAGCGGCGCGGCCTCCGCGCCTTCGGCGGCCCCGCGGGGCCGCCGAAGGCGCGCGCCGGCCGGCGGCGGGAGGGTCGGACGCGGGCTCAGCCGTGGTACGTGATGTAGCCGTTGCCGTCGCGGTCGTCGCGGGACTTGGTGTAGGAGTGCACGTCGGCGCGGGCGCCGGAGGGCTTGTAGAGGTAGATGGTGTCCTTGTCGTTGTTCCAGAGGAAGTTGCAGTTCTGGCGGTAGACGACGTTCTTGGCGTCGGAGTCGGTGCCCTTGCCGCCGCGCAGGTTCACGTAGTCGCCGTGCTCCAGGTAGTGGTTGGAGCGGAACGTGAAGCGGTTGCCGGTGGCGTCCTTGACGATGTAGCCCTTGAGGTTGACGGTCGAACGCGAGTAGTTCTTGATCGTCAGGAACTCGTCCTTGGTGTTGCCCTTGGCGCAGCTGTTGGAGTCGCGTCCGGGGGCGTCGTACTGGACGCCCTTGATCTTCAGCGCGGACGAGTACTCGGTGGCCTGGGCCGGCGCCGCGGCGACGACGGCGACCGTGCCCGCCGTGGCGGCGACGGCCAGTGCGGTGCGTATGCGCATGAGGTTCCCCCCTCGGTGATGCGGATGAGGCGCGAGGAGCATACACACAACATGGCCGCCACGTGTCTGAGATGTGCGGGAAACGTGAAGGCGCGCCCGCCGATGGCTGGCGGGCGCCGTGTGCGGGTGACGGTGCGTCAGGTCGTCGTGAGGACCATGCGGAAGCGGGCCGCGCCGGACAGCATCCTGCGGTACGCCGCGTCGGCCTCGGCCAGCGCGACCACCTCCGTCATCGGCCGGATGCCGTGCAGGGCGCTGAACTCCAGCGTGTCCTGGACGTCCTCGGCGGTGCCGGACGGATGACCGCGGACCACCTTGGCGCCCGTGATCAGCTGGAGCGGGCTGATCGCCAGCGGCTCGGGCGAGACGCCGATGACCACGAGCTCGCCGCGGTGCGTCAGCCCGTCCACCGTCTCCGAGACAGCCGCGGAGTGGCCGACGGTGGCCAGTACCACCTTGGCCCCGCCGAGCGCCTGGAGCGCCTCGGCGACGGGGGTGTCCGCCGTGCTGTCGACGTAGTGGCGGGCGCCCAGCCGGGCGGCGAACTCCGCCTTGTCGGCGCCCCGGGCGATCGCCGCCGTCTCGAAGCCCATGGCCGCCGCGTACTGCACGGCCAGGTGCCCGAGCCCGCCGACGCCGAGCACCGCGACCAGATCGCCCGGCCGGGCGGCGCTGCGGCGCAGCCCGTTGAACACGGTCACCCCCGCGCACGCCATGGGCCCGGCGTCGCTCGCCGCGAGAGCGTCGGGGATCCGGGCCAGCGCGTCGACCGGGGCGACGGTCCGCTCGGCGAACCCGCCGTCATAGGCCCAGCCGGGCACCTTCAGGTGCTCGCACACGATGAAGTCGCCCTGCCGGCACGCCGTGCAGTGGTGGCAGCTGCCGCCGAACCAGCCCACCGTCACCCGGTCGCCCACCTGCCAGCCGTACTCCGCCGCACCCGCGCCGAGCGCGTCGATCCGGCCGGCGATCTCGTGCCCGGGCACCAGCGGGAACCGTACGCCGGGCAGCGCCCCGTCCACGAAGAGCGCGTCGCTGTGGCAGATCCCGCACGCCTCCACGGCGATCCGCACATGGCCGGGTCCGGGCTCGGGGACCTCGCGCTCGACCAGCTCGAACGGCCCGCCGGCCTCGGTCACCTGCGCGACTGTGTAGGCACTCATCCGGACCTCCCGCGACGGCTACGGCACGACACCCCCGACTCCAGCACAGCAGCTCGCCCCGCATCCCGCGCGCCGAACCCGCCGCCGCCCCCGGTCGGGGGCCGCCCTCAGCCCGCGGCGCGCCCCTGCGGCGCCCC
>NZ_BAABKC010000106.1:44607-68066 GCF_039543625.1 Streptomyces similanensis
CCCTCAGCCCGCGGCGCGCCCCTGCGGAGCGCCCGCCGCGCCCGCCGTCCCCCGGCGGCCGCGGCGCTCGGGGCGTGGGCGGACGCGGACCCGCCGGACGAGATCCTCGGCGGCCTCGGGCCAGTGCGGGTGGTCGAAGGCGAAGCCCGCGTCGAGCAGGCGGCCGGGGACGACACGCCGGCTCTTGAGCAGCAGTTCGGTGTCCGAACGCAGTGCGAACGCCCCGATCCCGGCCATCCACCCGGTCGCCGGCAGACCGACCGGCACCCCCCACGCCGCCCGCAGCACCCGCATCAGCGCGCGCTGCGGCAGCGGCGCCGGCGCGGCCAGGTTCACCGGCCCGGCGAGGTCCTCCCGGCCGATCAGGAACCGCACCGCGCGCACGAAGTCCCGGTCGTGGATCCAGGACACGTACTGCGCGCCGCCCGCGACCGGCCCGCCCAGACCGAGCCGCGTGAGCCCCAGTAGCACGTCGAAGACACCGCCCCGGTCCGGGCTCATCACCATCGCGGAGCGCAGCGCGACCTTGCGGGTGTGCGGGGTACGGGCCCGCTCCTGCTCGCGCTCCCACGCCCGGGCGATGTCGACGCTGAAGGACCAGTAATCCGGAACGCCCGGCTCCGAGCCGCCGATCAGGCCGTCGCGCTCGTCGTTGGCCGCGTCGAACCGGTGGGCGTAGATCGTCGCCGTGCTCATCTGGAGCCACACCCGCGGCGGCCGGGCCGCCGCGGCGATCGCCTCGCCCACCGCCCGCGCGGAGTCGACCCGGGAATCCATCATCTCCCGGAGGTTGGCGGGCGTGTAGCGGCAGTTGACGCTGCGCCCGGCCAGGTTCACCACCGCGTCGCAGCCGTCGATCTCCGCCGTCCACGGACCCGCCGTCCGCCCGTCCCAGCGCACCTGGCCCGGCCGCACCGGCCGCCGGGTCAGCACCACGACCTCGTGTCCGGCGGCGCTCAGCGCGCGCTCCAGGACCGTACCCACCTGCCCGCTGCCGCCGGGCAGCACGATCTTCATCGCTCTCGTCCCCCTCTGTCGGAGGAGACGACTGTAACCACAGAACTGAACGCGTTCAAAAGCGGGGTGCCCCACCGCCGCTGACGGCACGTCACCCGCGTCGCCCGCCGCCCGACGCGTCCGGCGGCGCGTCCCGCGCACGGGAGCGGGGCCGGGGCCCGCTATGTTCGCTGCGGACATCGGAACGTTCGGAGCCGCCATGCAGAAGACCGAAGTACTGGCCGAGGAGCCGGGCGCGACCCCGGCCGACCCGGCGCTCTCCCCGGCCGCGGCGCAGGCCGGCCCCGCCCCGGCGCGCGAGTGGCCCCGGTTCTGGCCGGCCCTGCTGCTGGGCGCGGCGGTCCTGCCCGGCACGGTGGTCTTCGTCCTCGGCCGGTGGAGCGACGGACAGGCCCTGCAGGCCTGGCGGACCGTCTGCCTCGCCGTCACCGTGCAGGCGCTGCCCTTCCTGCTGCTCGGCACCGCGCTGTCCGGCGCCATCAACGCCTTCGTCCCGGCCCATGTGTTCAGCCGGGTGCTGCCCAGGCGGGCCGCGCTCGCCGTCCCGGTCGCCGGAGTGGCCGGGGTGATCCTGCCGGGCTGCGAATGCGCCTCGGTGCCCGTCGCGAACAGCCTGATCAACCGCGGGGTCACCCCGGCCGCCGCGTTCGCGTTCCTGCTGTCCGCGCCCGCCGTGAACCCGGTCGTGCTGACCGCCACGGCGATCGCCTTCCCCGGCAGCCCCGCCATGGTCCTGGCCCGGCTGCTCGCCTCACTGGTCACCGCCGCCGCCATGGGCTGGCTCTGGCTGCTCCTGGGCCGCGAGGAGTGGCTGCGGCCGGCCGTACGGCACACGGGGCACCGCCCGGGGCACAGCCGCTGGACGGAGTTCCGGCGCGGCTTCCAGCACGACTTCCTGCACGCGGGCGGCTTCCTGGTGCTCGGCGCCATGGCCGCCGCCACCTTCAACGTGGCGGTCCCGCGCACCGTGCTGGACGCCTTCTCCGGCTCGCCCTGGCTCTCCGTGCTGTTCCTGGCCGCCCTCGCCGTCCTGCTCGCGGTCTGCTCGGAGGCCGACGCGTTCGTCGCGGCCTCCCTCACCGGGTTCTCGCCCCTGGCGCGGCTGACGTTCATGGTGGTGGGCCCGATGGTCGACCTCAAGCTGATCGCCCTTCAGGCGGGCACCTTCGGCCGCGCCTTCGCCGCCCGCTTCTCCGCCGCCACCGCCGTCGTCGCGGTCCTGGTCAGCACGCTCGTCGGAGGCATCCTGCTGTGAAACGCCCCCTCCAGGTGACCCTGCTCGTCCTCAGCGGACTCGGACTGCTGCACGCCTCCCTCTTCACCGACCTCTTCCTGCGCTACGTCAAGGAGGGGATGCGCCCGCTGCTCATCGCCTCCGGCGTGCTGCTGCTCCTGCTGGGCATCGCGGAGGCGTGGTCCACCCCGGCCGAGGCCCCCTCCGCGCGGCACGGCCACGACCACGGCCCCGACGGCGACGCCCGGAGCGAGGACCACGGCCACGACAGCGGTCAGGGCGACGGCGGCCACGACCACGGCTACGACAGCGGTCAGGGCGACGGCGGCCACGGACACGATCACGGTCATGACCACTCCACCGTCCCGCGCGTGGCCTGGCTGCTGTTCCTGCCCGCCCTGAGCCTGCTCTTCTACGCCCCGCCGGCCCTCGGCGCGTACACCGCCTCCCGGGAGGCGCCCCGGGCCGTCGCCTCCGGGGAGCGCCGCTTCGACCCGCTGCCCGCGACCTCGCCGCTGCCGATGACCCTCACCGACTTCACCCGCCGGGTGCGGCAGGACCGCAGCCGGGCCCTCGCGGGACGCACGGTCCTGCTGACCGGCTTCGTCACGCCGGACACGTCGGACAAGGGCGGGGACACCTGGTACCTGACCCGGATCATCCTGTCCTGCTGCGCCGCCGACGCCCAGTCGGTGAAGGTGCGGGTGCACGGGACGCCGGCGCTGCCCGGCGACACCTGGGTGGCGGTCACGGGCGCCTGGCACCCCGGCGGCACGCTCGGCACCGCCTCCGCCGGCGCCGATCTCGACGCCCGTGCCGTCCGGCGGATCGAGCGGCCGGTCAACGGCTACACCGACGACCTGCCGCTGGTGCCCTCCAGGTGACGGACGGCCGCGATCCTCTCCGAGGCCGCGCGGTCAGGCGCCCGGCATCGGCCGTACGGTGAGGATCTGCTCGGCCCGCCCGACGGGACCGCGCACGTCGTGCAGGACCGTGCTGGTCAGGCCCTGGCCGCTCGGTCCGAAGACGACCGTGGTGTCCAGACCGGTCCAGGCGCCCTCCGGCCGGCGGTGCAGATGGACGGTCAGGTCGACGTTGGGGAACATCCACCGGGTCGGCGACTCCCGCACGGCGATGCCGTTGGCCGTGTCGACGAGGGCGAGGTAGGAGGCGTACGGGCCGCTGGGCTCGCCGGCGACCAGGGCGAGCGGCGTGGACACCCAGGCGGTGGTGCGGCCCGGCCGGGGCGGGGCGACCGGGCGTACGTCCAGTGACGCGATGTAGCCGCCGGGCCACAGCTCGGCCATCGGCCACGGGGCGAGCCGCTCGGGCGCGGTGAGCCGGTCCCCGGCGCCGCCGGCGACGGCGGCCGTGTCCTGCTCGGCCAGCAGCCAGGCGCGGGCCCGGACCACCGGGCGGTCCGCGACGGTCACCACCGCCTCCAGGAGCTCGATCGTGCGGCCGGGGCGGATCGTCTCCACCCGGATCTCGCACTCGTCCAGGGCCAGCCGGCCCAGGATGTCGTAGCTGATCCGGGACAGGGCCGGGCCGCCCTGGGGGCGGGCGGCGAGGCGCCGCTCGACGACATGGGCGATCAGGCCGCCGAGCGGGCTGAAGTGCAGCTCGTTCTCGTCCCAGGCGCCGCTCGCGTGGGCGGTGGGCTTGAAGCGGTGCTCGTCGATGCGCACGTAGTAGCTGTCGGGGACCGCGCTGCCGGTGTTCAACGGGGCTCTCTCCTCGGGATCTTCCGGCGCCGCCGGATCGTTGGACCCTGCACAGACTAGGAGCGGACCAGCTCACGACCGACGGGAGGACCCTGTGCGACTGCGCGACGTCACGCCGGACGACGTCGACGCCTATCTCCGGATGCGGTGCGATCCGGTGATGATGGCTGATCTCGGCGGACCGCTGCCGGCCGACGGCATGGCCGACAAGGTGCGCCGGGACGCCGCGGCGGCCGCGGCCGACACCGCGTGGATCAAGATGATCGTGCCCGATCCGCGGGTCCCCGGGGAGGTGGCCGGGACGGTGTGCCTGTGGTCCCACGACGACGGCGACGGGCCCGTGTCGGAGATCGGCTGGATGGTCCTGCCCGAGTTCCAGGGCCGTGGCCTGGCCGGACGCGTGACCCGCCGGCTGCTCGAACAGGCGCGCGACGAGGATCGCTGGGGCACGGTGCACGCGTTCCCGGCCACGGACAACGCGGCCTCCAACGCCCTGTGCCGTTCCCTGGGCTTCCGGCTGCTCGGCGAGCGCGACGTGCCGTTCGCGGACCGGGTGCTGCGCGGCAACCAGTGGGCGATCACCCCGCGCACCGACCTGACGCCGCGCTGAGCGGTGACCAGGACCGGACCGGCCCCGCACGCCTCGGCGCGCCGGGTACGGGGTCAGGGCGCCGTCAGCCGGCCAGGACCTCCGCCCAGCGGTGGGTGCCGCCGGGGCCGGTGCGCACCCCGCAGCGGGCCGACAGCGCGGTCACGATGCCCAGGCCGCGGCCGTGCTCGTCCGGGTCCGGCGCCGCGGCCGGGCCGGGCGGCGCGGCCGGCCCCAGGTCGCTCACCTCGACGTGGACGGCGCCGAGTCCGCCGAACGGCACCCGCCACATCCGCAGCGTCGCGGGCGGCCGGGCGTGCACCAGCGCGTTGGTGACCAGCTCCGAGACCACCAGCAGCACATCGTCGGCGGCCCCGGTCGGCAGGTCCCAGCCGCCGAGCACCGCGCGGACGCGATGACGTACGGACGGCACGGCGCCGGGGGTGGGCGGCAGCGGGAAAGCGTGCCGGGCGTGGTCGGCGCGGTCGGCTTCCCCGCGGGGCGCGGCGTCGAGCTGCGCTGCGGTCATGGGGCCTCCTTCTCCGTGCGGCGCTGCCGACCGGGAGTCGGGCGCGACAAGGAACGCTAGGGAACGGATACGCGGCGGTCAATGAACCGCGGTCGGCATTACCGAACGGCAGTCCTGAACGGGGCAAATAGGATTAATATCGCTCCATGGCCGGACCCGTCCAGTCGATCGAACGAGCGGCGGCGATCCTGCGCCTGCTGGCCGGCGGGCCGCGCAGGCTCGGGCTCGGCGAGGTCGCCTCCTCCCTCGGGCTCGCCAAGGGCACCGCTCACGGCATCCTGCGCACCCTCCAGCACGTCGACTTCGTCGAACAGGACGAGACCACCGGCAAGTACCAGCTCGGCGCGGCGCTGCTGCACCTGGGCACCAGCTATCTCGACGTCAACGAACTGCGCTCGCGCTCCGTCAACTGGGCGGACGCGCTGGCCGCCCGCAGCGGCGAGGCCGTCCGCCTGGGCACGCCCCTGGAGGGCCAGGTCCTCGTCGTCCACCACGTCTTCCGCCCCGACGACACGCTGCAGACCCTCGACGTGGGCGCCCTGCTGCCGCTGCACGCCTCCTCGCTGGGCAAGGTCCTGCTCGCCTTCGGGGCCGCGGCCCTGGACCCGCTGGCGCCCAAGGGCCTGACGGCGTACACGCGGCACACCCTGGTCGACCCCGGCGACCTGGACCGGGCGCTCGCCGAGATCCGCGAACAGGGCTGGGGCGCGGAGGTGCAGGAGATGTCCATGGGCGACGCCGGGATCGCCGCGCCGATCCGCGGCCACGGCGGACTCGTCGTGGGCGCCGTCTGCCTGTCCGGCCCCGTCGAACGGATCTGCGACCCCAGGGGCCGGCCGCTGCCCGCCCTGACCGCACTGCTCCGGGAGGCCGCCCGGGCGATCTCCCGGGACCTGGGGGCGACCCGCTGGTAGCCCCCGCCAGGACCTCGCAGCTTCCCCAGCCGCGCCACGCATCGGAAGGCAGGCCCGCACATGGTTGACCGGTATGTGATGTCCATCGACCAGGGCACCACGTCCACGCGGTGCATCCTGTTCGACCACCGCGGACGGCTGTGCTCGGTCGCCCAGCGCGAGCACCAGCAGCACTTCCCGAAGCCCGGCTGGGTCGAGCACGACGCCGTCGAGATCTGGCGCAACGTCCAGCGCATCGTGCCCGAGGCGATGGAGTCGGCCGGCGTGGACGCCGCGCAGATCGCCGCCATCGGCATCGCCAACCAGCGCGAGACCACGGTGCTGTGGGACCCGCGCACCGGCGTCCCGGTGGGCCGGGCCATCGTCTGGCAGGACACCCGCACCGCGCCGCTCGTCGACACGCTCCGCGACCGCCCCGGCGACGAGTTCTTCCTCGACCGCTGCGGCCTGCCCCCCTCCACCTACTTCTCCGCCCCCAGGATCCGCTGGCTGTTCGAGAAGACCCCGGACCTGGAACGGCGCGCCCGCGCCGGCGAGGTGCTGTTCGGCACCGTCGAGAGCTGGCTGATCTGGAACCTCACCGGCGGCCGCGACGGCGGACTGCACATCACCGACCCCACCAACGCCAGCCGCACCATGCTGGTCAACATCCGCACCCTGACCTGGGACCCGGAACTGCTGGACTTCTTCGGCGTGCCGCGCGCCATGCTCCCCGAGATCCGCTCCTCGGCCGAGAGCTACGGCGAGGCCCGCGCGCTGCTCCCCGGCGTCCGCATCACCGCCGCCCTCGGCGACCAGCAGGCGGCCCTGTTCGGCCAGACCTGCTTCTCGCCCGGCGAGGCCAAGTGCACTTACGGCACCGGCAGCTTCCTGCTCATGAACACCGGCACCGACCTGGTCCGCTCCCGGCACGGACTGCTCACCACCGTCGCCTACCGCATCGCCGGCCAGCCCACGGTCTACGCCCTGGAAGGCCCGATGGCCGTCACCGGCTCACTGGTCCAGTGGTTCCGCGACCGGCTCGGCATGATCAGCACGGCGCCCGAGATCGAGACCCTGGCGCGCACCGTCGAGGACAACGGCGGCTGCTACATCGTCCCCGCCTTCTCCGGCCTGTTCGCCCCGCACTGGCGCAGCGACGCCCGCGGCGTCGTCGTGGGCCTCACCTCCTACATCACCAAGGGCCACCTGGCCAGGGCCGTACTGGAGGCCACCGCCTGGCAGACCCGCGAGGTGGTCGACGCCATGAACGCCGACTCCGGGCTCGCCCTCAAACAGCTCAAGGCCGACGGCGGCATGACCTCCGACCACCTGCTCATGCAGATGCTGGCCGACGTGCTGGACGTGCCCGTCGTCCGGCCCCTGGTGGCCGAGACGGTCTCCCTGGGCGCCGCCTACGCCGCCGGGCTCGCCGTCGGCTACTGGTCGGACCTGGAGGTGCTGCGCGGCAACTGGCACCGGGCCGGGCAGTGGCTGCCCGCCATGGACCCCGAACGGCGCGCCGGGGAGTACGAGAGCTGGCAGCGGGCCGTCCAGCGGTCCCTGGACTGGGTCCGGCCCGACGGACGGCCGCGCTGAACCCGGCGCGCCCGGCGGCCGGCCGGACGGATTCGGCGCCGGGGGCGCATCGGCCGTGAAGGCGTGGTTACTCAGAGGGCGAGGGGTTCGGAAGTGAGCCCCCACCGGGCTCTCCGCGCCGTGGTTCTCCGCGGAGGGCCCTCAGTGGGCTTCATCCGACCGTTTCCCGTTCTTCACCCGGCCGTTTCCCCTCCACCGGCGCCCCCGGCGCATGCTGTACCACCGCCCCGCGCCGCACCGCCGGCCACGGGTGGCAGCACCCGCCGTTCGCAGAAAGACCGATGGCCCCGTGCCCGCACCCGTCGTTCTCGCCGGCCGCACGACGCGGCTGGAACCCCTCGCTCCGCACCACGCGGAGGGCCTGGCCCAGGCCGCACACGAGGACCGCGCCTCCTACGCCTTCACCCCCGTGCCGCACGGCCCCGACGCGGCCCGCGCCTACGTGGAACGGGCCCTCGCCGAACAGGCGGCGGGCCGGGCCCTGCCGTTCGCGGTGATCCGCGCCGACGACGGCCGGATCGTCGGCTCCACCCGCTTCCTGGAACTCGACTACTGGCAGGGCCCGCTGATCTGGCCCCCGGCGCCCGGGGTCCCGTACGGCGACCCGCGCACCGCCGTGCCCGACGCCGCCGAGATCGGCAACACCTGGCTCGCCGCCGGCGCCCGGGGCGCCGGCATCAACACCGAGGCCAAGCTGCTCCTGCTGCGCCACGCCTTCGAGACCTGGCGGGTACGCCGCGTCTCCTTCCGCGCCGACGCCCGCAACCTGCGCTCGCGCGCCGCCATCGAACGGCTCGGCGCCCGCTGCGAGGGGGTCCGCCGCGCCCACTCGCGGGGACTGGACGGAGCCGTGCGCAGCACCGCCTTCTACTCGATCCTCGACGACGAGTGGCCCACCGCCCGCGCCGTCATCGAACTCCGCCTCGCCGCCGGCCGGCCCGCCGTGCCCGGCCCCGCCGTGCCGGGCGGCGCAGGACCGCGACCGGATGACGTCGACGGCCGCCTCGTACCCGCGTAGCGCCGCACCGGAGCACAGACACCCCCCGCGCCGCGGCCTAGGTGGTGACCGGGCGCGGGGGATGAGAGCATGACGTGTGCCGCCGCTCCAGCGCTTGTGGCGTTCCCGCCCCGGGCGGACGCTGGTCCTCGTCCCGCTGGGAATGATCGCCGCCGTCTGCGTGGTGGACGTCCTGGCCCCGCCGGACGTGCACCTCGGCCCCCTGCTGGTCGCGGCCCCCGCCCTCGCCGCCGCGTTCTCCGGCCCTCGGCGCACCGCGCTGATCGGCGCCCTGGCCGTCGCGGCCCAGGTGTTCATCGGGGCGGCCCGGGGCGTGCTCGGCACCGAGAACCTGATCGCCCAGATCGCCGCGCTGATCCTGGTCTCCGCCCTGATAGTCGTGTTCTGCCTGGTCCGCGAGCGCCGCGAGCGCCAGCTCAGCCAGAGCCGGACCGTGGCCCAAGCCGTGCAGGAGGTGCTGCTGCCGCCGCTGCCCGAGCGCAGCGGCCCGCTGCGGCTGGCCAGCGTGTACCTGGCCGCCCAGGACGAGGCGACCCTCGGCGGCGACCTCTACGCCGCCGCCCGCACCCGGCACAGCACCCGGCTGCTCCTCGCGGACGTCCGGGGCAAGGGACTGCCGGCGATCAGCCACGCCGCGCTGCTGCTGGGCGCGTTCCGCGCCGCCTCGCACCGCCGGCCCGCGCTGCCGCTGCTCGCCGTCCACCTGGACGGCGCCATGCGGTGGGACTCGCGGCAGTGGCAGACCGAGGAGGCGCTCGACACCGAGGAGGCGTTCGCCACCGCGCTGCTCCTGGACATCCCGGACGACGAGGACGTGGTCCGCCTGGTCAACTGCGGCCACCCGCCGCCGGTCCTCATCGCCGAGGGCCGCGCCCGCACCCTGGTCGCCGAGACCGTCGCGCCCCCGCTCGGCCTCGGCGGCCTGACCGACGCCACCGCCTACGCCGTCGCCACCTTCCCCTTCCGGCCCGGCGAGACGCTGCTGCTGCACACCGACGGCGTACTGGAGGCGCGGGACGCGGACGGCGCGTTCTTCCCGCTCGCCGCCCGCGCCTCCGGCTGGGCCGCCGCCCGGGACGCCGCGGCGCCTAACCGGCTGCTGGACCGGCTCCGCGACGACCTCCTCGCCCACGCCCGGGGCCGTCTCGGCGACGACGCGGCGGCCGTCGCGATCGGCCGCCGGGAGCCGTGAGCGCCGTTCAGCGGTCCGGTTCCTCCTCCACCGGCGGCTCGGGCACGTCTCGCAGCTGCTGGGACTGCCCCGGCCGGCCGCCCTCCCGGGCCTGCTCGGCACGCCGCGCGGAGCTCGTACCGAGAGGCGCGGCGCCCCCGATTCCCGTGGTCAGGGGCGGTTGCGCCGGAGGCGTTCGGGTACGCGTCCAGAACCGTGCCCGGGCGATCACCCTTCCCGGGGCGTACCGCACGACCGCCGCAAGCAGGGAAATCGCCATGGACACACCCGAGAACGACCGCACCGCCACGCAGGCGCAGCAGGCGCTGGACGTCCTCGCCGAGAACGCCGAGGACCGGGCGGCGCTCGACGCGCTCGCCCACAGCGACGTGCTCATCCCGGTGCCCGACGACGTGAGCGACGAGGACGCCACCAACCCGTCGTCGGTGGCCCTGCCCGTCCTGGAGCAGCCCGGCGGGGTGCCGATGGTGCCCGTGTTCACCTCGGAACTGGAGATGTCGGAACTGCTGCCCTTCGTCTCCCGCTACCGCCTGGTGCCGCTGGGCGCCCTGGCCTCCCAGTGGCCGGCCGAGGACCTGTCGCTGACCATAGACGCCAGCTCCCCGCACGGCCTGACCCTCACCTCGGAGGGCGTCCGCACCCTGCTGGCCCGGCCGTAGCGCCGGACCGGATCCCCGGCGGGCCGGACGCATCCGCGCGGGTCCGCGCCCGCCCCGTGTCCGCACCGGTCCGCGCCCGCCGCGGGGTCAGCCGTCGAGCATGCGCGCGAGCACCTCGCGTTGCAGCGGGAGCACCTCGGCGTGCAGGTCACGGCCCCTGCGGGTGAGGGCGACCCACACCCCGCGCCGGTCCTCCGCGCACACCGAACGGTTCACCAGACCGTCCTTCTCCAGCCGGCCGATGAGGCGGGACAGCGCGCTCTGGCTGAGGTGCGCCCGGCCGGCGATGTTCTGCACCCGGCACAGATCGCCGTCGGCGGGCGACTCGGAGGCCAGGATGTCCAGCACCTCGAAGTCGCTCGCGCCGAGCCCGTAGGGGTGCAGCACGCGGTCGATCTCGCACAGCGTGCGCGCGTGCAGGCACAGGATCTCCCGCCACTGTTCGCCGAGCCGGGCGCCGGCCGCGTTCGCTCCCATGCCCGCATCGTAGTGCGGCCGCCGGGGCGGACGGCCGCGCCCGTGACGCGCTCGGCCGGCCGTCCGGCCGGCCGTAGACCGCGCGCCGCGCCACCCGTCCGCCGCGGCGTCCCGCGCCGGGGCGGACGGCCCTGCCCGGGCGGGGTGCGACGGGCCCCGGCGCGACGCCCCGGCGAGGTTCCCGTTCAGGTGAGCGCCGGTCGAGGGACACCCGGATGTCACCTCCGCGCAGTAAGAGTGACTGCGACGCAAGCGTGTCTGCGCCATTGTCGACCACCCATCCCCAGAACTGGATCCCATGAGCGCCATCTCCGTCGGTCAGGCCGTCGTCCTCGGAGTCGTCGAGGGGGTGACCGAGTTCCTCCCCGTGTCCTCCACCGGCCATCTCAAGATCGCCGAGGGCCTCATGGACATCCCCGTCGACGACAGCTCCGTCGTCGGGTTCTCCGCCGTCATCCAGGTCGGCGCCATCGCCGCCGTACTCGTGTACTTCTTCAAGGACATCGTGCGGATCGTCTCCGCCTGGTTCCGCGGGCTGACCGACCGCGAGGAGCGCTACCACCACGACTACAAGTTCGCCTGGTGGGTCATCTACGCCACCCTCCCGATCGTCCTCGTCGGCCTGGCCGCCAAGCCTTTGATCGACGGGCCGCTCGGCTCGCTGTGGGTGGTCGCCGGTTCGCTCATCGTCGGCAGCGGTGTGATGTGGTGCGCGGACCAGATGGGCCGGCACAAGCGCGGGGAGGACGACACGTCCTTCAAGGACGCGATGCTGGTGGGCGCCTCCCAGATCCTCGCCCTGCTCTTCCCCGGCTTCTCCCGCTCCGGCGCCACCATGTCCACCGCGCTCATCCTGGACCTGGACCGCGTCGCCGCCACCCGGCTGTCGTTCTTCCTCGGCATCCCCGCCCTGACCGGCGCCGGCATCTACGAGCTGAAGGACGCCCTGGGCGCGGGCGTGGGCGCGGCCCCGCTCGCCGTCGGCACCGTCGTCTCCTTCGTGGTGGCCTACGCCTCCATCGCCTGGCTGCTGAAGTTCGTCGCCAAGCACTCCTTCAACGCCTTCGTGCTGTACCGGATCGCCGTCGGCGCCCTCCTCTTCGGCCTGCTGGGCACGGGCGTGCTGGACGCCTGAGCGGCGCGGCGGCCGCCGCGCCCACCGCCCACGGGGGCGTGACCGCCGACGCGGTCCCGCCCCCGTGGGCGGTGGGCGCGCACTGCCCCGCTTGACAGGGTTCGTCCGCGACCCGCAGGATCGCCCCGTGAACCTGAACCTGTCAGACAGCCAGACAGGTGTGGTGGCACCCCGACGCGTCAGCGCCATGGAAGCGGTGCTCACCCACCTGCGCGGCGCCATCGAACGTGGCGAGTACGCCATCGGCGACAAGCTCCCCTCCGAGGCCGAGCTGTGCCGCACCCTGGAGGTCTCGCGGCCCGTGCTGCGCGAGGCGCTGCGCGCCCTGCAGACCATGGGCCTGACCAGGTCCAGGACCGGCAAGGGCACCTTCGTCGTGGCCGACGCCGTGGAGGACCCCACCTTCGGCGACTACGCGGCCGGCGACCTGATGGAGGTGCGCCGGCACATCGAGGTCCCGGTCGCCGGCTACGCGGCGCTGCGCCGCACCCCGGAGGACCTGGACCACCTGGTCCACCTGCTGGAGCGGATGGAGCGGGAGACCGACACCACCTCGTGGGTCGCGCTGGACACCCTGTTCCACCTCGCCGTCGCCCAGGCCGCCCGCAACCCGGTCTTCCGCCGGGTCATCGAGGAGATCCGGGACGCCCTGGCCCGCCAGTCGGCCTTCCTGACCGAGCTGGGCGGCCGGCGCGAGCAGTCCAACCGGGAGCACCGGGCCCTGGTGGAGGCGCTGACCGACGGCAGCGAGCACGACGCCGTCCAGGCCATGACCCACCACCTCGACCGCGTCGAGAACACCCTCACCGCCATCGTGCGCCCCGCGCACCACCCGGCACCGGGCGGACCGGGGACGTAAGACGCCCCGGACGCCCCCGGCCCCCACCGCGCCCTCCGCCGCGCCACCCGCGGCCGCACCGCGCCACCGCAGCAACCGCGCACACCCCGCGCGTCTCCACCCACCCACTCACCAGTGACGCAGGCAGCCATGCAGACCCTTCCCCCCGCTTCCCCCGCCGCGGCGCCCCCGGTCCGCGAACCCCGCCACGCACCCGTCGCCCACCTCATACGCGGCGGCGTCGTCGAAGGCGTCCACTACGGCTCCGTCGTCGTCCTCGACGCCGACGGCGAGGTGTGCTTCCGGCTCGGCGACACCGAGGCCGCCTTCTACCCGCGCTCGGCGCTCAAGCCCGTCCAGGCCGTCGCCATGGTGCGGGCCGGGCTGCCGCTGGACGGCGAGCTGCTCTCGCTCGCCGCCGCCAGCCACTCCGGCGAGGAACGCCACCTGGCGGGCGCCCGGCGCATCCTCGACCTGGCGGGGCTGACCGAGGGCCACCTGCGCAACGTGCCCGACCTGCCGTTCGGTGCGAGCGTGCGGGACGCCTGGGTGCGCGCGGGGCGCCTGCCCTCCCGGCTCGCCCAGAACTGCTCCGGCAAGCACGCCGCCATGCTCTACACCTGCCGGCTCAACGGCTGGTCGCTGGACGACTACCTGGACCCGGCCCACCCGCTCCAGCGGGCCGTCGCCGAGACCGTCGAGGAGCTGACCGGGCAGCGGGTGGCCCGCGTGACCGTCGACGGCTGCGGAGCGCCCCTGTTCGCCGTCTCCCTGCACGGCCTGGCCCGCGCCGCCGCCCGCGTCACCACGGCCGCGCCCGGCACCCCGGAGGCCCGGGTCGCCGACGCGATGCGCGCCCACGCCGAGACGGCCTCCGGCGCCGGCCGGGACGTGGCCGCGCTGATGCGGGCCGTGCCCGGGCTGCTGGCCAAGGACGGCTTCGAGGGCGTCGAGGCGGCCGCGCTGCCGGACGGCCGGGCCGTCGCGGTGAAGATCTCCGACGGCGCGGACCGGGCCCGCGTCCCGGTCACCGCCGCGGCCCTGGTCCGGGCCGGCGTCGACCCGTCCCGGCTCACCGCGTTCGCGGGCGAACCCCTCCTCGGCGGCGGCGAGCCGGTCGGCCGGGTCCGCCCGGTCGACGCCCTGGCCCCCGAGCCCCGCCCCTCGGCCTGCGCCTGACCCGCCCGCCCGACGCCGCCCGCGCCCGGCGTGGGCACAATGGGGAGCGTGACGTCCTCGATGGCCTTCCAGCCGGTTCTGGAGCGAATCGCCGAGGAGATCGGGCGGACGCCCGGCCGTGGGCGGCCCGCCGACTACATCCCGGCGCTCGCCGCCCGCGACCCGCGTGCCTTCGGCATGGCCGTCGCGGAGCTGGACGGCACCGTGTACGGGGTGGGCGACTGGCGCGAGCCGTTCTCCGCGCAGTCCATCACCAAGGTCTTCACCCTCGCCCTCGACCTGGCCCGCGAGGGCGACGAACTGTGGGAGCACGTAGGCCGCGAGCCCTCCGGCAACCCGTTCAACTCTCTGGTGCAGCTGGAGTACGAGAACGGCATCCCGCGCAACCCGTTCATCAACGCCGGCGCCCTGGTCGTCACCGACCGCCTCCAGACCCGTACCGGCGACGCGGCGGGCGAGCTTCTGCGGCTGCTGCGCGCCGAGAGCGGCAACCCCGGCCTGGACTTCGACCTGGCGGTCGCCGCCTCGGAGACCGCGCACGGCGACCGCAACGCCGCCCTCGGCCACTTCATGGCGTCCTACGGCAACATCGACAACCCGGTGCCGGTCCTGCTCGACCAGTACTTCCGGCAGTGCTCGATCGCGGCCTCCTGCGCCGACCTCGCCCTGGCCGCCGCCTTCCTGGCCCGGCACGGCATCCGCGCCGACGGCACCCGACTGCTGACCCGCAGCCAGGCCAAGCAGGTCAACGCCGTCATGCTGACCTGCGGGACGTACGACGCGGCGGGCGACTTCGCCTACCGGGTCGGGCTGCCCGGCAAGAGCGGCGTGGGCGGCGGCATCATCGCCGTCGTGCCCGGCCGGTGCGCCCTGTGCGTGTGGAGCCCCGGCCTGGACGAGCGGGGCAACTCCGTCGCCGGGGTGGCGGCGCTGGACCGCTTCACCACCCTCACCGGCCTGTCGGTGTTCTGACCTCGCCGGGGGCGCGGCCGTCGGGCGCACGGGCCGCCCGGCGGTCAGCGGCGCCAGGGCCGCGTGTTCCTGCGCCGCAGACCCAGCAGCAGCGCCAGCGCGCCCGCCCCGACGGCGCCGCCCACGATCGCGGCCGTCCGCGGCCAGTTGGACGCCGTCGGCGCCTGGGCCGTCGTGACCGGCGCCCGCGAGGGCGAGGGGGAGGGCGACGCGGCCGGCGCGGGGGCCGCGGCGGCGTGCGCCACCGGGCGCAGCGCGTCGAGCGAGCCGACCGGGTCGACGTGCCCGGCGGCGTCGAATCCCCAGTCGAGCAGCTGGCGGGCCTCCTCGTACACCTCCAGACCGTCGCCCTCCTGAGGGTTCATCAACGTCACGATGAGGGTGCGCCCGTCGCGGTGGGCGGCGGCGACCAGGGTGTTGCCCGCGTTGGTGGTGTAGCCGTTCTTGATGCCGATCAGCCCGGGATACGGCTCCACGCCGTCCGCCCCGGTCAGCAGCCGGTTGGTGTTGGCGATCCCGAACGAGCCGCCGTCGTTGCCCGGGAACAGAGCGTTCACGGTGGAGCAGTAGCGCGCGAAGTCCGGGTTGCGCAGCCCGGCCCGCCCGAACACGGCGAGGTCGTAGGCCGAGGAGACCTGCCCGTCGGCGTCGTAGCCGTCGGGGGAGACGACGTCGGTGTCCACGGCGCCCAGCGCGCGCGCCTTGGTCTGCATCTGCCGCGCGGTGCGGTCCCAGCCGCCGTTGAGCGCCGCGAGCACGTGCACCGCGTCGTTGCCGGAGTTGAGGAACACCCCGCGCCACAGGTCGGACACCTGATACGTGTGCCCCTCGACCACCCCGACCAGGCTGCTGCCCTCCCCGATGCCGGCCAGATCGGCGCCGCTGACGGTGTGCCGCAGGCCGCCGGGGAAGGCGGGCAGCACGGTCAGCGCGAACAGCGTCTTCAGCGTGCTCGCCGGGGGCAGCTGCTCGTGCGCGTCGTGCGCGGCGAGCACCTCGCCGCTGCCCGCGTCGGCCACCAGCCAGGACAGCGCGGAGACCGCCGGCGTCTCGGGCGCCTCGGACCGCGGCCGTACCTGCGTGCCCTCGCGTTCCAGGAGGGCCGGCTGCGGCATCGCCGTCTTCGGCCGCCCCGGCGCTCCCGGGTCCGTCCCGGCCAGGCCCGTGGCGGCGGCCGGGGAGGTCACTATCAGCAGGCCCGTCGCGCAGAGGGCGCAGGTGGACAGGGCGACCCTGGTGGGGAGTTTGATCGTCATAGCGCCAACGTAGGAACGAACCGGCGCGGGCGTGACCTTGCCGAGGGCCGAACGGGGAGCACGAGCACCCGGATGTCCCAGCGCGTGGCCCGGATGCCCCAGTGGGCGGCCCCGACGGCGGCGTCCCGGGCACGCCTGCGGCGCGCGGGTGCCCGAGCCCCGGGGTGAGGGGTGCTCAGCCGCCGCGTCCGCGACGGAAGCGGCCTAGGCGCTCGGCAGCGTCGGCTGGACGCGGCGCAGGAAGGTCGCGTTGTCCGGGGTGGCGCGCAGCCGTTCGAGCAAGGTCTCCAGGCCGGTCCGGCCGTCGCGGCCGTCGCGGCTCAGCAGGGCGCGCCGCAGTCCGGCGCTCGCCGCGGACTCGGCGGGGGAGTGCAGGAGTTCCTCGCGGCGGGTGCCGGAGGCGCTGACGTCGACGGCCGGGAACACCCGCCGGGAGGCCGGCTCGCGGCTCAGCCGCAGTTCCATGTTGCCGGTGCCCTTCAGCTCCTCGAAGAAGAACTCGTCGGCGCGCGAGCCGGTCTCCACCAGCGCGGTGGCGAGGATGGTGAGCGAACCGCCCTCCTCGGCCAGGCGGGCGGCCCCGAAGAGCCGCTTGGGGCCGAGCGGCGCCGCCGCGTCGACACCGCCGCTGAGGGTGCGTCCGCCGGGGGCGGCCGCGTTGTTGTGGGCCCGGCACAGCCGGGTCAGCGAGTCCAGCAGGATCACGACGTCCTCGCCGGCCTCCACCAGCCGCTTGGCGCGCTCCACGACGAGTTCGGCGAGCGCGATGTGCTCCTTGGCCGTGCGGTCGAAGGTGGAGGCGTAGACCTCGCCGCGCACGGAGCGCCGCATGTCGGTGACCTCCTCGGGGCGCTCGTCCAGCAGCACCACCATCAGCCGGCATTCGGGGTGGTTCCCGGCGACGGCGGCGGCGAGCTGCTGGAGCAGCACGGTCTTGCCGGTCTTGGGCGGGGCCACGATCAGTCCGCGCTGGCCCTTGCCGACGGGGGCGAGCAGGTCCACGACGCGCCCGGCGAGACCGGCGGCCGGGTGTTCCAGGCGCAGCCGCTCGCGGGGGTGCAGCGGGGTCAGGTCGGCGAAGCGGCGGCGGCCGCGGAGCGCTTCCGGGGCGCGGCCGCCGACCCGGGCGACCGCGGTGAGGGCGCGCTTCTCACCGGGCACGCCCTCGACGAGGTCGCCCCCGCGCAGTCCGTGGCGGCGGATCAGCGCGGCGGACACGTGCGGGTCGGTGGGGGAGGGCAGGCAGTCCCGGCCGCGCAGCCGGCCCGCTCCGCTGTGGTCGACGTCCAGGACACCGGTCACGAGCTGGACGGCCTGGTCGGGCCGCTGTCGTACGGGAGGGTGTTCGAGTGTGGTGGTCATGGGGTGGGTGTCCTTTCGCGGACGACGGGCACGGAGGCCGTGCGGGGGAGGAAGCAAGGGGGGAAGGGGGGAACGGCCGCGAGAGGGAAGGCGCGCACGGCTGCCTTCGGCGGCGGGAGAACGCACCTCGGGGAGGGCGGCCCGAAACGGTGGTACGCCTGGCACGCGAGGTGGTGGAGAAGATCCGGTGTGCCGATCGCCGGACTGGTTGGCCGGAGCGGCAGACGGAGCAGCGGGAGACCCGCTCGCACCTGGTCCGAAGAGGCGGACAGAGAAAGGTGCTGCATGCACTGTAGCACGATCCTCCGCCGTCGTCGCCCCTCATGTTCTCGCGGCGCGCCGAGGACTAGGCTGACGTGGGTGTTCAGCCCCGAAGGCCCCACCGTCCGCGAACTCGCCGTGCAGGCGCTGTCCTCCGTCGAGCGCGGCTACGACCTGCTCGCGCCGAAGTTCGACCGCACCCCCTTCCGCACGCCGGCGTCGGTGCTCGACGCCGTGGCGTCGCTGCTGGAGCGGACCGGGCCGTACGACGACGGGCTGGACCTGTGCTGCGGGACGGGCGCCGGCGCCGATGTGCTGGCGCGGGTGTGCCGGAGGACGGTGACCGGCGTCGACTTCAGCGCCGGGATGCTCGACGTCGCCCGGGCGCGCGCCCCGCGTGCCGCCGTGCCGACCGCCTGGGTGCGCGCGGACGCCCGCGCGCTGCCCTTCACCGCCGCCTTCGACCTCGTCGTCAGCTTCGGCGCGCTCGGGCACTTCCTCCCCGCCGAACTGCCCGTGCTGTTTGGGCAGGCGCACGCGGTCCTGCGGCCCGGCGGCGTGTTCGCCCTCCCGGTGTTCGCCCCGCCCCCGCCGCGCTCCCGCGCCTTCTGGACGCTGCTCGGCTTCGACGCGGTCATGCGGGTGCGCAACGCCGTGTGGCGGCCGCCGTTCGTGATGTACTACCGCGCCTACCGCTTCGGCGACGTGCTGCGCGAGCTGGAACGGGCCGGTTTCCGGGTCGAGCCGTTCGCGCTGCCCGAGTTCGGCGAGCGCGCCGACGGCAGCCCGCGGGCCCGGCTGATCGCGGCCCGCAGGCTGCCGTGACGGACCGGCGGCCCGTCGCGGAGAGCGGCGGTCAGACCGCCGCCGGCAGGGTGAACTCGTAGACGAGGGCGTCCTGTCGGGCGTCCACGAGCAGGTCGGTGATCTCCAGCAGGCGGGCGTACTGGTCGCGCACGCGCCGGGTGACGCGCACCGAAGGGCCGTCCGGGAGCCGGGTGATGGAGTCGCGGTGATGCAGGGTCAGGCCCGCCCGGCGCATCCAGTCGTAGGCGCGGCGCAGTTGGGCGCCGTCAGAGCCGTCCGCGCGGTCGCGGTAGCGGGCGAGTTCGGCGACCTCGGCGAGGGCGACGGGGGAAAACGATGTCACCGCCGTGCGCAGGTCGCTGCCGTCGGCCGCCGTGGACCGGTAGTGGTGCACGAGGGTCGGCCGGTGCGCGGCGAGCCCCAGCGCGGCGGCGTGCTCGGGCGGCGGCGTCTCCCAGGCCACCGCGGTCCGGTCGCAGGCGTCCGGGTCGCCGCTGCGGGCGCCGACCGGGAAGGTCAGGCGGACCGGCGCCGCCACCGGCGGCCCGGTCAGCGCGGCGTGGCTGCCGCGCCGGTCGGTGGCGACCAGCCCGTCCCGGCGCAGCACCTCCAGCGCCTGGCGCACGGTCTCCCGGCTGACCCCGAAGTGCACGGCCAACTGCCGCTCGGCCGGGAGACGTTCACCGGGTGGGATGGTGCCGTCGCGCAGCTCGTCGAGGAGTCGGGCGGCGACTTTCCAGTACAGCGGACCTCCTTCGGCCCTCGCTCGTGTCCTGGGTCGGTCGTGGGGGGTGGTGCGGGCCATGCCGCGCCTCCTGTTGATGACGTACCGTAGCCACTCGGGCTCATTGCGCCACCAGGTCTAACATTGGTCTAAACCAGCTGGGAAGGCCGCTCGGAGGATTCGGCTGAAACCTTTCAGCAGATGCCTGCCGAAGACCCTTCCCGAGCGAGTCGGCCGACCGCCGAACGACGGGCGAACACCGGACATCGCGTGCGTGCCGGACGGTACTCGCGGAGTGCGCCGAGAGGAAGGCCGGACGGGGCGCCGGCCACCGCCCGGCGGGCCGAGGCCCGCGGACGACCGCACCGTACGGCGGCGCCCGCGCGGATCGTCGGGACGGCGGCCGTGCCGTCGCGCTCCGCCCCCGGGAGGCGGGCCGCGGCCCCGCTCACGCGCGGCGACCGCTCCACCGCGGGCCCGTGCGGGCCCAGGCGCGGTCCCATTCGTCCAGCCGGCGGCGCCAGGCGACCCGGCGGGCGACCGCGCGGCCCAGCAGCAGGACGGCGACGGCGCCGCCGGTGGCGTAACAGCCCAGACTGACCGTGTACTGCCACACCGTGCCGTCGCCCGAGGGCGCGGTGACGACCCGGCCCCCGGAGTCCAGCCACACGTCGACCGGATCGCCCGGCCGGACCCCGGTCCGGACCCGCGTCGTCGCCGTACGCGGGCGGCCGCCCGGCTGCGTCCAGCGCACCGTGACCGGACGGGTGTCGCCGGGCCGGGCCCGTGCCGTGAGCGGTGCGGCGCGGGTGTCGCCGACGGCCTCGGCGCGGACCCGGTGCCGGTCGGCCCGCTGCGCCGTCTGCGCGGCACGCGCCTCGCCGTACGCCCACCAGGCGGTGCCGAGCCCGAGCAGCGGCGCGCCCGCGCACACCAGGACCGCGAGGACGAGGGCGGCCCACGCCCGGACGACGTCCGCCCGGCGCCGCAGCGGATTGCGGCGCCGGGCGCGCCCACGCCTTCGCATGCCGACCCCCTCACCGCCGCCGATGTCCCGCCGGGCACACCCGCACCGTCCCGAACTCGCAGGCCCGTCAACCGAGTTCGCCGCGACCTCAGACGAAGTGCCCGCCCGTCCCGCGCCAAAACCGCAGCCCGCCTGGCGCGGCCCGTCCCCTGGCCGGAAGTGGGTCGGCGCCTCCCCGTCGTCCGTGCCCGTCGGGACCGGTCCGGGGCGGCCCGGCCGCCCCTCGTGACGGGCGTGTGAACTCTCCCGGACGCCGGGAATAGCCGCCCGGCGATCCTTCTTGCACGGGGCGTGCCGGCCGCGGTCGTCCGCGGCCGGCGACGCGGTGAGAACGACGGCAGGAGAGTGGGAGCATGCCCAAGGCATACGTGTTCACCCGGTACGGCGGCGCGGAGCCCGCGGCGCCGACGGGGACGGACCGGGCCCGACCGGACGCGGGCCGCGCACCGGCGGCGACGGTGGTCGCGGCCGGTCACGAGGCGCGCACGGGCCGGCCCGGGGGCCGGTCGGAGGTGGCCGCGTGAGCGGGACGACCGATCCGGCCGCCGCGGCGAGCGGCGGGCACGTCCTCGACAACCCGGCCCTCGCCTCCCTGACCGGGCCGCACGCCCACTTCGCCGAGCGGCGCGGCCGGGTGCTGCGCTACCCCCTCGACGTGTCGCCGTGGCTGGCGCTGCCCGACGAGCCGGACGCCGACGACTGGGCCGATGTGGCCGCCCTGGCCGGCCCCGGCGCCGAGGTCCCGCTGGCCGGCTTCCGCGGCCGCGTCCCGGACGGGTGGGAGATCACCTTCGAGGTGGCGGGCGTGCAGTTCGTGGACGACGGCCTCGCCGCGGCGCCCGACCCGGAGGCGGTCCGCCTCGGCCCGGCCGACGTGCCGGAGATGCTCGACCTGGTCGCCCGCACCCGGCCCGGCCCGTTCCTGCCGCGCACCGTCGAACTGGGCGACTACCTCGGCATCCGGCGCGCGGGCGCCCTGGTGGCGATGGCGGGGGAGCGGCTGCGTCCGCCCGGCTGGACCGAGATCAGCGCGGTGTGCACCGACCCCGCCGTCCGCGGCCAGGGGCTCGCCACCCGGCTGATCCTCGCCGTCGCCCACGGCATCCGCGAACGCGGCGAGACCCCGTTCCTGCACACCGGCGCCGGCAACACGACGGCCATCCGGCTGTACGAGTCCCTGGGCTTCCGGCTGCGGCGGCATACCGCGTTCCTCGCCGCCCGGGTGCCGGAGCCGCTGGCCGACGGGCGGGAGGCCGTGCCGGTGGCGTAGCCGCCGGAGAGACCGGACCGGCGCGCGGGCAGACCCGACACCCGTGCGCCGGTCCGTCATGGCGGGCATGTGCCCGTGCGCCGGTCCGTCATGGCGGGCATGCGCCCGTGCGCCGGTCCGTCGCGGCGTCCACGCACGCGCCGCCGCCTCACGGCTCGTCGGGCGGCGGCGTCCAGGCGTTGTAGCGGGCGAGGTACTCCGCGAACCGCTCCAGGTCCTCGGCCGGCCACCGCGCCAGCCGCTCCGTGAAGGCGGCGCGGCGGCTCTCGGTGACCTGGGCGAGGATCCGCCGTCCCGCGTCGGTCAGGACCAGCACCTGCACCCGGTGGTCCTCCGGGTCCAGACGCCGTTCGACCAGGCCGGTCCGCTCCAGCGCGGACACCTGCCGGCTGACCGTGGACTTGTCCAGCGCGTAGTGCGCGGCCAGGTCGGTGGCGCGGCAGCCGCCGCGCTCCTCCAGGTGCCCCAGCAGCGTGTACGACACCAGGGACAGCTCGGGGTGCATCCGGCCCGCCGAGGCCCTGGCCCGGCGGGCGAAGACCGTCATCTCGCGCTGGATCGTCTCCACCGCCGACTCCCCGGCGGGTTCGTCGGGCCCTTCGCCTGCTGTCACGGAATACCTCCCCGGCTCGCTGGTTGTATAGTACAACTGAAAAGAGAGTTGTATAAGCCAACCAATGGAGGAGAGCGATGAGGTCGCCCGCGCTGCGCCATGTGCTCACCCACCTGATCACCCCCCTGCTGATGTGCCTCGGTATGGGGCTCGCGTACATGGGCGCGTTCGTGACCCCGCACCCGCACCACCTGCCCGTCGCCGTCGTCGGCGAGGGACCGCAGGCCAAGGTCTTCGCCCAGACGGTCAAGGACCGGGCCGGCGACCAGCTCGACGTCCGCACCGTCGCCACCCGCGCCCAGGCCGTCGACCTGCTGAAGTCCCGCGACGTCACCGGCGCCTACGTGCCGAGCGCCAAGGCCCCCGAACTGATGGTCGCCACCGCCGCCTCCGACATGGGCGCGACGGCGGTCGAGAAGGTGTTCACCCCCGTCGCCGCCGAGCAGGGCCGGCCGCTGAAGGTGACCGACGTGGCCGCGCCGGCCGCCGACGACCCCACCGGACAGGGCCTGTTCTTCCTGCTGATCGCGCTGAGCATCGGCTCCTACGCCTCCGTCGCCGCCCTCGGCGCGGCCGGCGCCGCCCTGCCCATGCGCGTCCGGGCACTGCTCACGCTCGGCGTGTCGGCCGTGGTGAGCGGGATCGGCGCCCTGCTCGCCGGACCGGTCTTCCACCTCGCGCACCACGGCCTCGCCGGCGTCTGGGGCATGGCCTGGCTCTACTCCGCCGGCATCCTCTTCATCGGCGTCGGCCTGCACACCTTCCTCAAGCGGTGGACCACGCTCACCATGATGGTGCTGTTCGTGATGCTCAACTTCACCAGCTCCGGCGGCCTGTTCCGGCCGGAACTGCAGAACGGCTTCTTCGGCACGCTGCACGCCTTCTGGAACGGCGCCGGCTTCGTCGAGGGCGCCCGCAGCCTGCTGTACTTCGACGGCGACGGCCTCGCCCGCGCCGTGTGGACGCTGGTGGTGTGGCTGCTGCTCGGCCTCGCGGTCACCGCGCTCGCGGCGGCCTGCGAGCGGCTGCGCGCCCCCGCCTCCCACGGCGCCCACGCGGCCGGCGCCCACGCGGCCGGCGCCCA
>NZ_BAABKC010000107.1:0-20953 GCF_039543625.1 Streptomyces similanensis
TCATCAGCGTCTCCGACGGCACCTCCCGGGCCCGGTGACACCACCCCCCAGGTCATCCGTTCGACAGGGGGCAACAGTCATGCCGGGCCCGGAGGCCAGCGGCCCCATTGCGGAACCGCGGAAAACATAACGGGGCCGGGGGCCGGGGGGCTGCCGGGCTTCGCACCCTGAGACGTCACAGGTGCCGGACTTCGGGGGGCGGCCGATACGCTCCGAGACATGCGAATCTCCGTCTCCTCCGATATGGACGAACCCGTGGCCCGCGCCCTGGTGACCCGGTTGCGCGAACGCGGCCACGAGGTGATGACCCACGGCGCGCTGCGACCCGGCGCCGACCCGCAATGGGCGGTGTGCTCGCGGGCCGCGGCGCAGGACGTCGCCGACGGCCGGGCGGACCAGGCCGTGGTCTGCTGCTGGACCGGCACGGGCGCCTCCATCGCCGCGAACAAGGTCCCCGGCATCCGGGCCGCCCTGTGCACCGACGCCTACACGGCCGACGGCGCGCGCCGCTGGAACGACGCCAATGTGCTCGCCCTCGGCCTACGACTGACCTCCGAGCCGCTGCTGACCGAGATACTCGACGCCTGGTTCGCCGCCGAACCCAGCAAGGAGGCCGACGACCGGGAGAACGTCGCCCGGATCGCCCACATGGACGGCGACCGCACGCAGCGGTCGTAGGGGCGTAGGGCTCATACGGCGTTCCAGGGATGCGCGGAGACCCGCCGGCCGTGGGCTTGCGGGGGAGGGGGGCAGAGCGGTCCGCCGGCCGGGCGCGTGGAGTCTATGGCGGTCCGCCGGCCGCCGTGGCCCGTACGACGTGGGTCAGCGCGTCCTCGCGGAACAGCGCCCGTCCGGACGCCGTCCGTCGCTCACGCTCGGGGCCGTCCGCCGTCAGGCGGCCCAGGCAGCGCAGCAGGGCCGCCTCGTCGGGCGCGTGATCGGACACCCCGAGAGCCGCCATCCGGCGTACGCCCTCCGCCCCGTGTCCCGGCAGCGGCCGGTACCCGACGACCGGCAGCGACGCGGCGAGGGCCTGCACGGCGGTCTGCCCGGCCGCGTTGTCCACCAGGGCGGCGCACGCGCGCAGCAGTTCCGGCATGTCCGTCACCCAGCCGGGGGTGAGGACACCGGGCACGGCGGACAGGGCGCGGCGCAGCCGTTCGTTGCGCCCGCACAGCACGACCGGCAGGAAACCGTGCCCCGTCAGCAGCCGCGCGGTGCCCGCCAGATCCGCCCCCGCGCCCCAGGCGCCCGCCGACAGCAGCACGGCCGGACGCCCGCCGCCGAACCCCTGCAACCGCCCCGACCACCCGACCGCCCCCGCCCCTGCTCGCGCACTCGCATCCGAGCCCGTCTCCGTCCCCGGCCCCGCGTCGAAGAAGCCGGGGGACACCACCGGGCCGGTCGTCACCGCCGGTCGGCCCAGCGCGTGGCGCACCTCGTCGGCGGCCTGATCCGTGACGCACAGATGCAGGTCGTTGCCCGGATGGAGCCACTGCCGGTGCACCGCGAAGTCCACCACGACCACCGCGCTGGGAATCCGCAGCGTCCCACGGGCCCGCAGATGCCCGGTGAGCTGGGCCGCCAGATGGAAGACGGGCACCACGACGTCCGCCCGCCGCTCACGCACCAGCCGCAGCAGCCGGCCGGCCGCCAGCCGGGCCAGCGGAGTACCGCTCGGCCGGGGACGGGGGCCCGGCCTCAGGAAGAAGTCGTAGATACCGGCGTAGACCCATGGACAGTGCCGGACGGCGGTCTGGTAGAAACCGCGCAGCCCGTCCCCCAGGCCGTACGGCAGCAGGGCCAGCACGTCGACGACGTCCGCCTCCTTGCCGGCGGCGCGGGCCCGCCGTGCCAGCTCGGCGGCCACCGTGTCATGGCCCGAGCCCATGCTCGCGCTGAGGATCAGCAGCCTGCCGGCCTCGGACGCCGGCGGGCGGCCGTGCGTCTGTTCGGTGCGGGGGCCCCGAGCGGCGGGCAGGGGTGGCGGCGCGGGCGTTTGGGACGACACTGGAAGTGAGTAACCCTCACCCAGCGCAGTCAAACGAACACCCCCGCAACCCCGACCGTCCCACGGTCCGGGCGCGGCCGCCGGGACGCCTCACTCCCCGGCGCGGCCGTCCCGGGCCGCCGGGGCCGCACCGGCGGCCCTCGGTCACCGTCGACCCAGAGGTGCGCTCCGATGTCCCCAGCCCCTTCCCGCGTCCGATCAGGTTCCAGGACCCCGGTCGAGGCCCCGACGACGCCGGGCAGCACGCGCCGCCACACCGCCGACCGCACACCGCTGGGCGGAGGCGCGCTGGTGACCGGCGCCTCCTCCGGGATCGGCGCCGCCGTCGCCCACCGGCTCGCCGCACAGGGCGGCTGGCGCCTGGTCCTCAACGGGCGCGACCCCACCCGTCTGGAGGAGGTCGCCCGGGGCACCTCGGCGCTCGCCTATCCGGCCGATCTCTGCACTCCGGACGCCGAGCACCGGCTCGCCCAGTTCGCGCTGGACAGCGTCGGCCGGGTGGACCTGCTGGTGGCCGGCGCGGGCATCGGCTGGGCCGGACCGTTCCACACCATGCCGCCGCGCGCCATCGACGAGGTGTTCGACGTCAATGTGCTCGCCACCCTGCGCCTGGTCCGGCTGCTGCTGCCCCGGATGGTCGGCCAGGGCGCCGGCCGTGTGGTCCTGATCGGTTCCCTGGCGGGCACGGTCGGGGTGCGCGACGAGGCGGTCTACTCCGCCACCAAGGCCGCACTGGGCGCGTTCGCCGACGCCGTGCGCTACGAGCTGCGGGGCACCGGGGTGGGGATCAGCCATGTCGTGCCCGGCGTCGTCGACACCCCGTTCTTCGACCGCCGCGGCGTGCCCTACCGGCGCTCCCGGCCCAAGCCCGTCCCGGCGAGCCGGGTCGCCGACGCGGTGTGGGAGGCGGTCGCGCGCGGCCGGGACGAGGTCTACGTCCCCGGCTGGACCCGTGTCCCGGGCCGGGTGCGCGGCGCGGCCCCCGCCCTGTACCGCCGCCTCGCCTCCCGCTTCGGCTGAACGGGGCGGGCAGGCGGAGGGCCCGAGCGGAAGGGGGCGGAGAGACGGGAGGGGATGGGCGGGACGGGCGAGGACGGGAGAGGACGGGAGAGGACGGGAGAGGAGCGGACCGTGGGAGGAGCAGTACCGGGCGGCGGCGTGGCGCGGACCGCCGTGGCCCTCGCGCCGTTCGCCGCCGTCGCCGCCGCGCACATCGTCCCGGCCGCCACCTGGCTGCCGCGCCTGCGCGCCGCCTGTCTTCCGGGCCTGGCCGGCCTCGGCCGCCCCGACCACGTCGCGCTCACCTTCGACGACGGCCCCGATCCCGCCTCCACACCCCGTTTCCTCGACGTACTCGACCGGCTCGGCGTGCGCGCCACGTTCTTCGTCCTCGGCGAGAGCGTGGCCCGCCACCCGCAGCTGACCCGGGAGATCGCCGCCCGGGGCCATGAACTCGGCGTGCACGGCTGGACGCACAGCCGCCCCTGGCTGCCCGCACCCGCCCGGGACCTAGGGGAAACCGCGCACGCGGTGCGCGCCGTGCACGAGGCCACCGGCCGGCGCCCGGTCTGGTACCGGCCGCCCTACGGCATCCTCACCGGCGGCCGCTGGGCGGCGGCCCGACGGCTCGGGCTGCGCCCGGTGCTGTGGACCGCCTGGGGCCGCGACTGGACGGCCGAGGCCACTCCCGCCTCCGTGCACGCCACCGTCGGCGCCGGCCTGCGCGGCGGCGGCACGATCCTGCTCCACGACTCCGACCGCGCCTCCGCGCCCGGCTGCTGGCACGCCGCCCTGGGCGCGGTGCCCACCCTGGTGGCCGCCTGCCGCGACGCCGGCTGGGAGGTGGGCCCGCTGTCCGGTCACGAGGTGCGCCGGAACCGGCCCGCGCGACCGACCGCCCTCCGGCTCGCCGAGGACCGCGCCCCTACCCTTTTGGCTCCTGCGGCTCCTTCGGCCGGCGTCGCAGCAGATAGGTGTCCATGACCCACCCCTTCCGCTCCCGCGCCTGCGCGCGCAGCCGCTCGATGCGCGGCCCCGCCTCCGCGATCGGGCCGGAGACGAGGATCTCGTCCGGGGTGCCGATGTAGGCGCCCCAGTAGATGTCGATGTCCTGATCGGCGTACCGCCGGAAGACCTGGTGGGCGTCGAGCATCACCACCACGTCGTCCACGTCCTCGGGGAACCCCTCCGCGAGCCGTCGCCCCGTGGTGATCTGCACCGGCCGGGCGACCCGGTTCAGACCCGTGCGGTGCCGGGCCACCAGCGCGGAGACGCTGCTGATGCCGGGCACCACGTCGTACGCGAACGCCACCGAGCCGCGGGCCAGCACCTCCTCCAGGATGCCGAGCGTGCTGTCGTACAGCGACGGATCGCCCCACACCAGGAACGCGCCGCGGCCGTCCGCGCCCAGCTCGTCGGCGATCAGCCGCTCGTAGACGTCGGCGCGGGCGTTGCGCCAGTCCCCGACGGCGGGGGAGTAGCCGGCGCCGTCCGCCGCCCGGTCCCGCTCCGGGTCCCGCGCCCGCACCACGCGGTACGTCCCCGCCGGCACGTGCGCCTCCAGGATGTCCTGGCGCAGCCGCACCAGGTCCGACTTCACCTCGCCCTTGTCCAGGACGAAGAACACGTCCGTGTCGTGCAGCGCCCTGACCGCCTGCAGGGTGAGCTGGTCGGGGTCGCCCGCGCCGATGCCGATGACATGGATCTTTCGCACGCCCCGAGTCTGCCGTACGGCACGGACGGCCCGCGCACCGGTGCCGCGGCGGACGCCGGACGCCGCCGTACCGGGCGCTACGCCCTGCCGCGCAGCCGGGGCGCGCGGGCGGCGGCGTCCACGGCGCCGGCCGTCCCGTCCTCCACGGCGGCCGCCAGCTCCCGTGCCCAGGCGGTCAGCCCGGCCATGTCCATGCCGTGCGGGTCGCGCACCCCGGACTCCGCCGTCCACCGCGTCACCGCGCCCGCCCCGCGCCGCAGCAGCCGCGCGCCTCCGGTGGCGTTGCCGCGGGCCGCGTGGGTGAGCCCGACCGCCAGCTGGGCCAGCCCGCGCCACAGGGTCCGCTCGGCGTCCGGACCCGACTTCCAGGCGTCCTCGAAGACCTCGTGCGCGTGGAACGGCCGCCCGGCGTCCAGCAGCGCCTGCGCCTCGGCCACCGTCTCCCCGGGGGTGCGGACCACTCCCTCGGGCTGCCGGGGCACGCCCTCGGCGCCGTAGGGCAGGGGGCGCCCGAGTCCGTCGCGCGGCCGGGCGTTCCGCGCCCGCCCGGCGCCGTCCCGGTCCCGGGCGCCGTCGGGCCGCTCGGCGGATGTGCTGCTCATCCTTGGATTCTCCCCCCTGCTTCTCCCCCCGGCTCCGCGCCCCTTTCGGCGCGGCCCCGGACGTGCGGTAAAGTGACGTTCGCGCGATCACGCGGTTCATCCCGCAGTGAACGCGACGGGACGTGGCGCAGCTTGGTAGCGCACTTGACTGGGGGTCAAGGGGTCGCAGGTTCAAATCCTGTCGTCCCGACGGAAACGTCGCTGATCAGAGGGGTCCTTCGGGGCCCCTCTTGATCGTTTTCAGGGGGGCCATCTCACAATTTCTCACAAACGCTGTTGATCAAGGTCAGCCGAGCAGTTCGGCCAGCTTCTCCGAACCCGCCCTGAGCGACTGCGGGTCGGGGTGCACGTAGGTTCGCTTCGTGAACCCGAGGTCCGAGTGACCGGCCCACGCGGAGACCACGGTGTCCGGCACCCCGTTGTTCGCCATCCACGACAGGCAGGCGTGCCGCGCGTCGTACAGCCGCACCTTCCGCACTCCCGTGGTGGCCATCAGCTTGTGCGCCTCGCGCCGGAGCTTGTCCGTTTTCACGGCCGCCCCAGCTCGTCCACGAGGACGTACCTGCTGTCCTCGTACGCCTCCCCGGCGGCCAGCTTCTCCGCCGTCTGAGAGGCACGGAACGCCTTCAGCGCCCGCAGGACCGGCTTCGGCAGGGGCAGGGTGTGCTTCCCGGCCTCGGTCTTCGCCCCCTTCTCCACGACCTTGTTCCGTTGCCCCCTCTCCTGGGTGCGGTCGTAGACGATCGTCCGCGTGTTGGTGCCGACGGCGATCGTCCCGGCCGCCAGGTCCACGTCCGGGCTCCAGCGGGCGCCGCACACTTCCGCCGGACGCTCTGCGATCAGGGCGAGCAGCATGGGGGCGTAGGACCGGTGTCCCTGAATGCCCTCCAGGAACCGCTTCACCTCGTCCTCAGACCGAGGCGGACGCCCTGGTGTGGGGCATGACCTCCGAAGTGGAGCGCCAACGCGGGGAGTTCCCCGGCGTGGACACCACGTACAGCGCGGCCGTGAACGGCTGGGTGCGGCTGTACGGAGAGGAACGGGACCGGCTGCTGAAGATGTGCGACCTCGCGGCCCGCATGGGCGTGGAAGAGCGCCTGGTGACGCTGGCCGAGGTCCAGACGAAGATCATGTACGAGGCGATGAACCGGGCGCTGGACGCCCTGGAGCTGACGGCCGCGCAGCGCGCCCGCGTACCGGACGTGATGGCCGGTCTCCTGCGGGGCATGGCCGCCGAGGGGCGGCCGGAACTCCCCGCCGCCTGAACGCACGGAAGCCGCAGCCCGTGTGAGCTGCGGCTTCCTATCGTGTAAACGCTAAGCCAGCCCGCTGCCACCGATCCACCGTCCAACGCTGCGGACCCTGATTACGATCCCCCGATGGAATGGTGGAAAACGATCGCGCCGCTGGTCGGCGTCGTTCTGGGAAGTCTCGGCACGCTGCTCGGGCAGAAGCTCTCCGACGGTCGCACGCTCCGGCGTGACCGGCTACTCGCCAAGGAGGAGGCGAAGGAACGTCTGGCAGCGGAGCGGGTGACGCTCCAGCGGGAAGCCGTCATGCAGATACAACACGCGCTGGAAGGCGTCATGGCCGCGAACAGCGCCCCAAACGGGCGGCTGACTGATCAGGCCCGGACGGTGGCCACGGAGTCAGCCATGCACCTCCGCGCCTACATAGCCCGGCTCGAAGACCGGGAGTTGGCTAGCAGCGTGCTGACGTGGCTGGGCAGCCATGAGAACGCGGCAGCGGCTCGAACGGCGCTTGACGCCCTCCAGGACCGGTTGAGTCAGCATCTCCGTGGGCTGTACGCGGACCGGTAAGTAGGGCGACCGCTGCGATCAGGCGAGCAGCAGATGCCCGTAGTCGGTGAGCACTTCGCGGGCCTCGGGCACGTCCTCGTAATCCTTCAGCCGGTGGAGGACCGTCCGGGCCCGTTCCGCCGTGCGCTCCGAGGAAAGATCGCCGGACGTGTCGATGACGCGGCGGGCCTCTTCGGCAGCCTGCTCGGGCTCGTTCGCGTCTGCCAGCGCCACGGCCAACCATGAGCGGTACAGCGCGACCTCCCGGGCGTGGGTGGCGTCGTAGCGTCCCAGCACGTCCTGGAGTAGCGGCACCGCGCGCAGCGGGCGACGCAGCTCGGTGAACACCCGGGCGTCCATGACCTCCAGCTCTTCGCGGTTCACCCAATAGGCCCACGTCGGCGCGGGAGGGCCGTCCGTGGCATCCAGCGCGGCGTGGGCCTCCCCGAGCGCCCGCAGGGCCGGTTGCGCCTCCCCGGCACGCGTGTGCGCCCACGCCACGCGGTCCAGGAACAGGGCGCGGGTTGTGGCCGGAGCGTCCGGCCCGGCCTCGCAGACCGCTGCCTTCGCCAGTTCCAGGCCCTCCCGTTCCCGGCCGCTGTTCGTCAGGTGGTAGGCGAGGCTGCCCGCGAGCTGTGCCACCAGCGGCGCGTCCCCGGCCTGGCGGGCGGCCGAGAGCCCGAGCCGGTAGGCGTGCTCCGCGTCGTCACCCCGACCGGCGTCCGAGGCGATCCAACCGGCGATCTGGCCCAATTCCCCAATCTGCACGAGCAGGCCGCGCCCCGTCTCCTCGGAGTGCTCGGACTTGCGGTACAGGCGGACGGCGGCGCGCAGCTCCCGGAAGGCGGGGGCGATCAGGTCACCGCCGGACAGCACATCGTCCGCGAGCCGGAGGCCGTGGACGCGAGCCGCCAGGCCGTCCACGGTGGTGGCGCCGATCCGACGGCCACGGGGGGTCGCCAAGGGCTCCAGCGCGTCCCCGTCGGGCAGCAAGTCCGCGAGGGTGGCCGCGACCCCGGGAAGGGTGGCCTGAGCGTCCCCCCGGGCGTACGCGGCGGCCTGCTCCAGCTCACGCAGCGGCACACCGAGTACCTGGGCGAAGGTGGGCAGCCACGCGTCCGGGATGCGCTCCCCGCGCGCCCACCGGGAGACCTCGTTCCACGTGATCGACTGGGCGCCGGACACGGCGCACAGCACGGCGGCGAACTGCCGCTGCGAGCGGCCGGAGTGCCGCCGCAGACCGGCGAGATAGGCGCCGAACTCGCGGCGTCGCTCGGTGGTGTCGCTCATGGTGGCCCCCTTCCGTATCTAGTGTGGCCCCTCCCTGGCCGCCTGGTTGGCTCCTCCGCATGATCACGCACCCCGGTTACCTGAACGCGAAGCGCCCCGGCGACCGCGCGAACGGCCCCGGGGCTGGCCGATCTGAAGGAAGCAGACCGACATGCCGCAACCTACAATCCGGGCCCGCCAGACCGGGCACCCCGGGTACAGCGAGACCCTGCCGAGGCAGCCCGAGAGCGCAGCCACCGCGCGGCGCCTGCTTCGTACCGCCTGTGCCGTCCGGGGGCTGGACGCATTGGCCGAGGACGGGGCGCTGATCGTCTCCGAGCTGGTGACCAACGCCGTGCAGCACGCCCGGCGGGAGTCCATCCGGGTCGTCATCGACCGTCCCGGCGCTGCGCGGGTACGTGTCGGCGTCGCGGATCTCTCCCGGGCGCGGCCGGTGCAGCGCGAAGCCGACGACAGTGAAGAAGGCGGGCGTGGTCTGCGCCTCGTGGCGGCGCTGGCTGCCGACTGGGGCACGGATGAGCGGCGCTGGGGCAAGATCGTGTGGGCGGACCTGGAGGGGCGCGAGTGACCACGGGAGAGACACCCGGCCGCAGCGCGGCGCGCGCCCATCTGTCGCAGTTGATCGAGCTGTTCGGCACGGACGGATGCCTGCGGATCAGTACGGCCCCGGCTGAACCCGAGCCGCCCGCCGTCGGCGCAGAGGCCGAGGGCGACGAGCAGAACTGACCGCCCCCAGGCGCGGCGAAGCCCCGGCCGGTGAACTCCACCGAGCCGGGGCTTCGTCGTCTCACGCAGATCTCACGGACTCCGTGGAACGAGCCGGAAAAGCTGGCCCTGACCTGGATGTTTGCGCACTCCCCGGAACTCACAGACCCCTGTGGACGGTGTTTCGTTCACTGGGGGTCAAGGGGTCGCAGGTTCAAATCCTGTCCTCCCGACTGGAGACAGTCGCAGATCAGGGCCGGTTTCGGAGGCATCCGAAACCGGCCCTCGATCATTTCTGGGGACCAGGTGGGGGCCAGCGTTCCTTGACTGGCGTCAGCGAGTGAGGACAGTCGTCGCGGGGGAGCGTGCGCGGGGCGCGCAGTACGCTGATCATGCTGGTGGCGTAGGCGTCGAAGCTCGATGAAGCCGGTGTCGTCGATGGCGAGCGCCCTGCTGTCGTCGCCGAGGTGCTGGGCGACGTATGACTGCAGGTCGTCGCGGACGTCGTCGTCGTCCCAGGCCGCTCCGTTCAGCAACCGCTGGAATCCGTCGGGGGTGCGGTGTCCGGCGAACTCGGCCGGCTGCCGGCCGTTCTTGCGGCCGACCGGGGCGAGCAGGCCCCGTACACAGTCCCGGATCCGGCCCCGCAGGTCGGTACGGCGAGGATGGTACTCAAGCCGGTCGGGTTCCCGCGGACGGTGCCGCCATGCCGGAGACCCGGGCATGGCGGCACATGTGTCACATCATTGTTCGCCGAATTCTCCGAGCTCGCTGATCAGCCGTCGGCGGGCCGCCGCCAACTGGTCGGAGTAGGAGGAATCGAAGATCGATGACAATTGTGTTTCCAGCGTCCCGTTGATCTTGAACAGAGCGGACCAGACGGCACGGTCATCGACGACCGCCGAAAATTCTGCCCGATGCATGACGCGACTCATCCAGTCGGACAGAACGAGCGCCTGGTCGTCCGTCAACTCAATCTTCACGGAGATCTCTCTTCGGATCGTGCTTTCGTGTCGACGCTCTGTCTCTAGAGCTTCCCGTCCCGCAGCAGGTAGGTGAGCTGATCACCGGTGGATCGCCACCCTCCCAGATACTCCCCGACGTTCGGGCCGTCTGCGGCGAATGAGGCGTGCAGTCCTGTGTCGTCCACATAGTGGATGGCTGCCTGACCCCTGTACGTGCCCGTGATCTGCCGTGTTCCCGGGTTCTTCACGAACTGTTCGATCGTGACGATGAACGCTTGGGCATTCACCTTGTTGTAAGAGCCCGTGATGCCGAAGTCGACAGCGTGCATAACCCCCTCGTTGTTCAGCGACATGTAGTGATGCGGAAGCCTATCGCCCGAAATCCACAAGCTTCCGCACCCGGGCCCGCTCCTGACCGCGGAGCCGGTGATGCCAGGCTGCAGGCCAGCGGTCTTTCCACCCGCCAGCAGTGCGCCCGCTCCGGCGGGGAGGCTTCCCCTCAGACAGAGCCCGCGCAGCTTCTGGAAAACCTTACTGATGATTCCGGCGATGGCCTCTTCGGACAGTCCGGCGACACGCAGACCCTTGTAGGCGTCGACGAAGCCGATGTCCAGTCTCATGGAGGCGTCGACCGCCTTGACCGCCTTGCTGATGTCGGCGATCAGGCCTTCCACCGGGAAGTAGCTGGCGTAGGCCCAGGCGCAGCCGCTGATGCTGCCGTGGAGGCAGTCCATCATGTCTTCGGCGAAGAACGAGAACAGGATCGACCCGGCCACGTCGCCGAAGAGGCTCTGCCACCCGGCGCGGACGATGTCCTTGCCGGAGAAGTGGTGCTGCCAGTTCTCGATCTTGACGTTCTTCAGGGTCGACCGCTGGAGGAACTGCCACGACTCCTTCGGGCAGCCGTCCACGGTGGCCTGCGCCTCGTCGTCCGTGCAGAGGTAGAAGTCGGCCTCGTAGGTGACGACCAGGTGGTACGCGGCGTCGCAGCCCGTGATGGCCGCTTGCGGCATCGGGGGACACTCGCCGATCTGCCGGGAGCTGACGATCTCCACGGTGGACTCGTCCGGGACGGCGAACACACCGGCGATGCCGGTACCGGATCCCTTGGACGCCTGCGCGTTAGCCTGCTCCCGTTCGGTGCGGTCGGCCGCGGCCTGGGCTTCCTCGGCGTACTTGTCGGCGTCCTTGGCCGCCTGTTCGGCCTCGGTCGCGGCGGCGTCGGCGCGGTCTGCTGCCGCGCGTGCGTCCTTGGCGTCCTGTTCGGCCCGTCCGGCCGCGGAGCGGGCGGCTTCGGCATCGAGTTCGGCGGCGTCGGCGGAGTCGCGGGCGTCCTTGGCGTAGCCTTCGGCACCGCCGGCGGCTCTGTCGGCGGCTGCCGCGTCCTCGGTGGCCTGCTGGTCGTACTCGATGGTGCGGGCCAGTGATGCCTGGGCCGCTGCTGCGGCCTTGGCCGCGTCGGCCGCGTAGCCGAGGGCCTCCTTGGAATAGGTGCGGGCGTCGGCCGCGTACTTGGCCGCGTTCGCCGCGTGCTGGTACGCCTCCTTGGCGTCGCCCTTGGCCTGGTCGGCGAGGTTCTTCGCGGCGTCGGCCTCGGCGGCGGCGTTCTTGGCGTGCGCGTCCGCTACGGCCTGCTGCTGCTCCGCGATCGTTTTCGAGCCCTGCCCGGTCAGTACGACCAGACCGGCGGCGGAGTCGCTGTCGATGTACGGGGAGCCGAGTTCCACGGCGTCGTTGGCGGGGGCGGCGACCTGCTGGGCCGCCTTGCCGGCGTCGACGGCCGCCTGCGCGGTGACGTGTGCGTACCCGGCCGCCTTCGCGGAGGCCGCGAGCGCGATGCCCGCTTCCTTGTTCGCGGCATCCGCCTGGGCCTTGGCGTCCTTGGCGTGCTGCTCGGCCTCGTCGGCGAGCTTCACCGCGGTCTGCGCCTCGGCGGCGGCGTCCTGGGACGCCTTGATGGCGTCCGCGGCGGCACTGGTGGCCGTCCGCACGGCCGCGTCCGCCTTCAGCTTGGCCGCCTGCGCGGCGTCCGCGTCGGAGCGCGCCCGCTTGGCCGCGGCTTCCGCACGGGTGGCCGCCGCGTCCGCCTCCGCCGCCGCCTGCGTGGCCGCGTCCGCTTCCGAACGAGCCTTGGCCGCCGCCGCTTCGGCGTCGCCGGCCGCCTTGTCCGCCGCGTTCGCCGCGGCACGGGCCGCGTCGGCGGCGTCACCTGAGTCGAGGGAGTCGGCGTAAGCGTCCTTGGCGTCGGCCTTGGCGCGGGCCGCGTCCGCCTTCTGCTCGGCGTCCCACGCGTCGTCGCGCATCTCCTTGGCGTGGTCCTTGGCCGCGACCGCGTCGTCCCGCCGCTCCCCGGCGGTCTTCTCCTCGGCCTCGGCCTTGTCCTTGGCGTCCTTGGCCTTGGCCGCTTCGGACTCGGCGTTGCGGCGGTGCTCGGATGCCTCGGCGCGTCTGGCGGCGGCCGTCTCCTTCTCCGCCTTGGCCGTCTTCTCCTCGGCCTCCGCCGCGAGCCGCTTGGCGTGGGCGTCGGCGGCGGCCGCCTTGGCGTCGCCCTCGGCCTTCACCGCGACGACGAGCTTGGCCTCGGCGGTCTCCTTGTCCTGCTTGGCGTTGTCCCGGTGCATCCTGGCCGCGTCCGCAGCGGCCTTGGCCTGCAGCTCCGCTGCCTCGGCGGCCTTCTTGCGGAACTCGGCTGCCGACTGCGCCGACTGCGCGAGCGCGCGCTGTGTGATGGCCGCGCTGTCCCCTGCCGCGGCACGGGTCGCCGCCTCGGCGGTCTCGCCGGCCTTCTCCAACGCCGTCAGCGCGGCAGCCGCGCCCTTGGTGACCTGGTCCTTCTGCAGACCCACCAGCAGGCCCCGGCCTCGCGGGGCACCCGCGGCATCGGCGATGCCGTAAGCGGCCTGGAGCGCGAAGTCCGACGTCGTCGCGGCCTTCTGGGCGATGGCCAGCTGCGCCTTGACCGCGGCGAGCTGCTTCTTCGCCTCGGTCTGCGCGGCGGTGATGTTCGCCTTGGCCTTGTCCACGTCGGCCTTCGCCGGCGCGCTGCCGGTGTGGGTCTTGGCGACGATCCGGAACTTCTGTGCCGCGGAGCCGTTGCACGCCGACGACACGGCGTCCTTGCTGTTGTCGAACGTCGGCAGGTGCAGACACTTGCCGGACGCCGCGTTCACCAGCGGGCCGGCGCTGCGCACGTCGAACTTCCACTGCTGGGCCTTGGCACTGCCGCAGTCCCGGATCTGGACCTTCGTACCGTCGGCGGTGGCGCCGTTCAGCACTTCCAGGCACTTGCCCGAGTTCGGGTTGCGCAGGGTGCGGCCACCGTCGTACGTGGCCCACAACTGCCACTTCTGGGCGGCACCGCCGTTACACGTGTAGACCTGCACCGGAGTGCCGTTGGTCTTGCCGCCCCCCGCCACGTCCAGACACTTGCCGGCAGCGCCCGGCACCTGGATCTCCAGGTCACCGTCGCCGATCCAGTTGAAGCCGCCTTCTGTGTAGTAGTCCAGCCAGCGGGTGGAGTAGTCGGCGATCCACGACTGTCCCACCAGCTTGCCCAACGCGAACGAGCCGTCCTGCAACGCCTTCGTGGCGGTGGCGGAAGCTCCCAGGATCTGCTGGCGCTGGGTCGCCTGCGAGGTGATTTCCTGCTGCCACTCCGTGCTCGCCTGCGCCACTTCCTTGCCGAGCACCCGGTTGGGGTCGATCGGATCGTGCCATCCGCAGGCGGCGAAACGGGCCTTCAGGTCTTCCACCGCGATACGGAACTCGGGCGTGTCCGGCTCCGGCGCCGTCTTCGGGAAACCGCCGGCGGACAGGAAGATACGGGCGTCGTCCGCGAACACCCGCGGAACGAACAGCGTGTTGGGTTCGATCTTGCCGGAGTTCTTCTTCCACAGTGCCCACGCCTGCTGCTCCTGCGGTGTCCCTCCGGAGGTGTACAGCTGGTCACCGATCGCGAGCGCTGCCTTCTTCGTGTCGTCGTCAGCGGTGGGCGACGTCTCGTAGAACGGCGAGAACACGTCCATCGCCTTGCCCCACGACTGGTAGATCCACGGGAGCAGCCCGATCTTGTCGTAGATCTCGGAAGCTCCCGTCGGCCTGCCCGGGTAGTCGCTCAGACCCGAGACAGCGGCGGGGAACGCGTGCTGCTGATCCATGACCTTCTGCTGCCACTGGAAGCTGTTGTCCTCGTCGGCGGAGAAGGCCGTGTGCAGTGGGTCCTTGGTGTCGTAGAGGTCCCGGTTGAGCTTCTGATGCAGCTGATCCGGCGGCAGTCCGATGGCGCCCTGCGCCAGGGCGAACAGGTTCGGGCCGCCCTTGCGCAGCCCGTCGACCCCCACACACTGATCACTGCGGAGCTGTTCTGCGGCCTGGGCGTCGAACCCGTCGTAGGAGTCGGCCACCAGACCGACGCGCGGCTCCCCGCCGCCAGTCGAAGCCCCCGGCTGTATCCCGACGCCGGCCAGCAGCGCCAACGAGGCCAGCGGAGCGACCAAGGTCGCCGTACCGCCCAACCATCTGGGGCGTGTGCCCCACTTCCCCACCAGTCTGTACGACACGCGTGTCCCTCTCTGCTCGCGGCTGCTGCGGCACGCGCCAAGGAGGGACGAGGCCCCCGCACGGGACCTCACGCGGTGTTGGGCGCTCCCCCCGTGGACACGCCGCTCGCTCCGGCCCAGGACTGGTCATGGCCCTGCCAGAGCGGACGCCACCATAGGCACGCCGGCGATTCGACAGGCAAGGGCGGTATTTCCAGGACCAGTTACGTTCTGCAACCGCACACGGGACGCAGAATTCGTGGACCCTGTGTGTGGCTTGTGTAAGGAGCTTGCCGACGCCTTACCGGAGTCACGTCAGGTTTTTACCCGCAGTAACTGTGAGATCAACATCACACTCCTGGAGGTCAAGGGGTCGCAGGTTCAAATCCTGTCGTCCTGATTCGTTCCCGGGGCCGGTGGGGCGGCCGCGGGCCGGCCGCTGTCCGGTCCGGGGCGTCCTCGGTCGGCGGGCGGGTGGCCGAAGGGACCCTAAGGAGACCCGAAGCCTTTCCGAAGGCATATGTCGCACAGTGGGGACAGGTGCTGACAGGCGCTCGAACGGGGCTGGAGGGGCGGACATGGACGACGACGACCGGCTGAGGCTGGTGATTCTCGTCGGCGCGGCCCGAGAGGGCCGGTTCGGCCTCGCGGCCGCCGAATGGCTCGCCGCCCGCGCCCGGCTGCGCAGCGACTTCGAGGTCGACGTCATCGACCTGACCACGGCCTGGCTGCCGGACATGATGACCGCCGACCCCGCGGTGCCGCGGCCCTCCGCCGTGCGGGACCTGTCCCCGTGGCTCGCCGCCGCCGACGCCTTCGCCGTGGTGACGCAGGAGTACCGCTTCGGCTGTCCGGCGTCGCTGAAGAACGCCATCGACTGGTACGACAGCGAATGGCACGCCAAACCCGTCGGCTTCGTCTGCTACGGCGGCCCCTCGGGCGGACTGTGCGCCGTCGGCCAACTGCGCCAGGTCTTCGCCGAGTCCCACGCGATGACCATCCCGGAGACCGTCAGCTTCCACAACTACCGGGAACGGTGGGGCCCCGAGGGCCGGTTCCTCGACACCGAGGACCGCCACGACGACGCCGTCGCCCTGCTCGACCGGCTCGGCTGGTGGGCCAGGGCCCTGCACCGGGCGCGCTCCCACGAGCCGTACACCCATCCCTACCCCGCTCGCGCGGAGGAGTGACGCACATGGACACGACCTGGTTCCGCCGGTTCGGCGAGCCGCAGCCGACGGGCTGCCGGCTCCTCTGTTTCCCGCACGCGGGCGGCGCGGCCGGCGCCTACGCGCCACTGGCCCGCAAACTGGCCGGCACGCTCGACGTGCTGGCCGTCCAGTACCCCGGCCGTCAGGACCGGCGCGGCGAGCCGCCGGTCGACTCCGTCCTCGGCCTGGCCGCGCGGATAGCCGACCGGCTCACCGCGGAACCGCACCGGCCGTACGCGTTCTTCGGCCACAGCATGGGCGCGCTCGTCGCCTACGAGACGGCGCGCATCCTGCACGCCGGATCCGCGCCGCCTCCGGTCCGCCTGTTCCTGTCCGGGCGCGGCGCGCCCGGCCCGACACCGAACCGGCACGACCGGCTCACGGACGACGCGGCCATCCTCACCGCCGTCCGGGACCTGGGAGGCACCGACGCCTCCGTCCTGGACGATCCGGAACTGGTCGACATGGTGCTGCCGGCGCTGCGCGCCGACTACGGGGCCCTGGCCTCGTACCGCTGGCAGGCCGGCCCCGCGCTGGACACCCCCCTCACCGTGCTCGTCGGGGACGCCGACCCGGTCGTACCGGTCGCGTCGGTGGCCGGCTGGGCACGGCAGACCCGGCAGGACAACGAGGTCCTGGTCTTCACGGGGGGCCATTTCTATCTGAGCGAACGGCTGGACGAGGTGGCCACCGTCGTCGAGGGCCGCTTGCGGACACGGACTGGGGGAAGCAGTGGAATTCCGGATTCTGGGCCCGCTGGAGGCGTCGGAGGGAGAGCGCAAGCTCGCGCTGGGGGGACACAAGCAGCGGGCGGTGCTGGGACTGCTCCTGCTGCGCGCGAACCGGGTGGTGGCGACCAGCGAACTGCTGGGCGCGCTGTGGCCTGACGAGAGCCGGCCCGCCACCGCCCGCAAGATCGTGCAGAACGCGGTGTGGGGCCTGCGGGCCCTGTTCGCCGACGGGGGCGGCGCCGTCCGCGGCCCGCGCCCCGAACTCGTCACCCAGACGCCGGGCTACCTCCTGCGCGTCGACCCCGACACGGTCGACCTGCACCGGTTCAACCGCCGGGTCGCCGAAGGCCGCGCCCGCCTGTCCGCCGGGCAGCCCGCGCAGGCCGCCGCCCTGCTCGGCGCGGGCCTCGAGGAGTGGCACGGACCGGCCCTCGCCGACCTCGCCGAGGCCGGCACCGACTGGCCGGAGCTGACCGCGCTGAGCCAGCTGAGGCTGGACGTCATGGAGGACCGCTTCGAGGCCGAGCTGCGCAGCGGCCACCACCACTCCGTGCTCGGCGAACTCGTGTCCCTCGCCGAGGAGGAGCCGCTGCGCGAGCGGCTGTGCGGGCAGCTGATGCTCGCCCTGTACCGGTGCGGTCGGCAGGCCGAGGCGCTGGAGGTCTTCAGCCGGGTGCGCCGCTCCCTCGTCGAGGAGCACGGTCTCGAACCCTCCCGCGAACTCCAGCTGCTCCAGCAGAACATCCTCGTCCACGACCCGGCGCTGGCCGCTCCGGCCACCGTCGCGCCCGTACTGCCGGCCGTGCACACCCGGCCGGAGCCGCCCGAACCGCAGCGCGCGCTCCCGGAGCCGGCCGCGCCCCGGGCCGCCGGGCCGGCCGCCCCGCACACCGAGCGCCGCTCGGTGGCCGTGCTGCTGGTCGGGGTGCGCACCGCCGAGGAGACCGGCGCCGAGGCGCGGTCCTCGCGCGCGCTGTACGACGCCGTCGCCGCCGTCGCCGACTGCGTGGAGGAGTTCGGCGGCACCGTCGCCGGGTCGCTGGGCGGGAGCACGGTGGCGGTCTTCGGCCTGGGCACCGGCCGGGACGGCGCCTCGCTGCACGCCGTGCGCGCCGCCCTGGCGCTGCGCGCCCGCCTCAGCCAGGTGCCCGGGCCGACCTGGCACGCCGCGGTGTCCGCCGGTGAGGCGCTGGTGCGCCACAACCCCTACGACGCGTCCGCCCCCGTGCGCGTCGTGGGCCGCCTGGTCGACGAGGCGCGCTCTCTGCTCACCGGCGTGCCGGCCGGCGAGATCCAGCTGACCGGCGAGGCGGTGCGCGACACCGCCGACCTGGTACGGCAACTGCCCACGGAGCGGGCCGGGGTGCGGGCGGTGGCCGGACTGCGCACGGCCGGACAGGCCGCGGCGCTGCCCGATCCGTCCGGCGGGTTCGAGGCCGAACTCGGCCTGGTCACCGGTCTGCTGGCGCGCTCGCGCCGACTCGACGCCCCGCACCTGGTGAACCTGCTGGGCGGACAGGGCGTGGGCAAGACCCGGTTCCTCACCGACTTCGTCCGGCGCATCCAGGACGAGGCGGTCCGGGTGGTGCGGGTACGCGGCGGCGATGTGGCCGGCTGGACGGTGTGCGACGTGCTGCGGGCCTGCTGCGGACTGCCGGTGTCCGACACCGCCGACAGCAGGCTGACCGGCGTCGTGCGCCGGGTGGCGGGACGGGGCGAGACCGCCGAGCGGCTGCTGCGGCGACTCGGCCCGGGGCGGCCGCACCGGAGCGGGGACCAGGGGGCCGAGGCGTTCGACGCCTGGTGCGAACTGCTGGTGCTGCTGGCGCGGGAACAGCCGCTGGTGCTGTGCGTGGACGACGCGCACGCCGCCGAGGACGCGGTGCTGGACCTCGTGGAGCGGCTGGCGTCGGTGCCGCACGAGGTGCCGCTGCTCATCGTCGCCCTCGCCCGGCCCGCCGACCTGCTCGAACGGCGGCCCCGCTGGGGCACGGGCCTGCGGCACAGCGTCACGCTCACCCTGGAGCGGCTGCCCGGAGCCACGGCCGAACCGGCGCTCGACGCGGGCTGGCTCGGCGCCCCGGCCCACGAGGAACAACCGGCGGCGGTTCCCCGGACGGACATCCGCGGCTGACCCCGGCGGCCGGCGCCGGCCGCCTGCCGCGGGCGTGCGCCGGATGGGCGCGGCGCAGCCGCCCGACAGGCGGCGCGGGCGTGGCCGACGGCACCGCCGGGGGCGGCGACATCCGCTGGAGCGGTCGCCGCTCGGTCGCCGGCCGTTCGTCCGGGGTTCGTCCGCCGCAGGGTTCGTCCGCCGCCGGGTTCGGGTGGCTGTCGGGCCGTGGTCGCTGTTGAGTTCCGTCCGCCGCCCGGTTACGGCCGCCGTCGGGCTCCGGCCGCTGTCGGGCTCTGGCGGCTGCCGGGTCCGGATCGGGGTCGGGGTTGGGTCCCGTGCGCTGCCGGGGTTCGTCCGCCGTCGGGTTCGGGTGGCTGTCGGGCTCTGGCGGCTGCCGGGTCCGGATCGGGGTCGGGGTCGCGGTTGGGTCCCGTGCGCTGCCGGGGTTCGTCCGCCGTCGGGTTCGGGTGGCTGTCGGGCTGTGGTCGCTGTTGGGTTACGGCTGCCTCCGGGCTCTGGCGGCTGCCGGGTCCGGATCGCGGTCGGGGTTGTGGAGTGGTCGGGTCCCGTCCGCTGCCGGAGTTCGTCCGCCGTCGGGTTCGGGACGCCACTGGGTCCGTCCGCTGTTGGGTTACGGCCGCCGTCGCGTTCTGGCAGCTGCCGGGGCGCGGCCGCCGTCGGGCTCGGGACGCCGCTAGGTTCCCGCCGCTGGCTTACGTCCGCCGTCGGATTCTCACCGCCGCCTTCGGGCCGCCGTCGCGTTCCGGTCGCCGCCGGGGTTCCATCCGCCGTCGGGTTCCGTCCGCCGTCGGGATACGGCCGCCGTCGGGTTGCGGCCGTTCAGGCCGCGTCGGTGTCCGGGAGGAAGACCGAGCGGAGCAGGTGGTCCAGGGTGTCCTCGGTCAGAGGGGTGAGGCGCAGGGTCATCGCGTGCTGGAGGCCGGCGGCCCAGCCGGGGCGGCCGGCCAGCAGGTCGTTGTGGGCGCCGACCACGACCAGCAGCGGTGCGTCCGGGCAGTCCGCGCACAACTGCTCGACGGTGTCGAGCAGCGCGTCGTCGGCCCGGTGCAGGGCGTCCCACACCAGCACCAGCGGGGCCCGCAGGGCGGCCAGCGCCATGAAGCGGCGCCAGGCGGCCAGCAGCAGACGCCGCTCGCCCCCGGAGCGGACCGGGGCGAGCAGGGAGCGCAGCGGCGGCAGCAGCTCCGCGGCGTCCGCGGCGTCCGCCACCGTCCGCACCGCGTGGGCGAGGCAGCGTTCGGCGGTGCGGGAGTCGGTGTCGCGGGCCAGGCCGCAGTAGGCGGCGAGCATCCCGGCGGGCGCCGACAGGGCGTCACCCGCCTCGGCGACCGAGCCGTTGAGCACCCGGACCGGGTCCGGCGCCTGGGCGAGGCGGCGGTGGAACTCCATCAGCAGTCGGCTGCGGTCCATGACGGAGGGCCCGAGGACCGTGATCAGGTGCGGCGTCGAGAGCTGCCGGGCCCGGCCGAGGAAACCGGTCATCAGATCGAGGTCCGGCTCCCGTTCGAAGCGGCGGCCCGGCTCCCCGGCGGCCGGCCGTACCGTGTGCACCCGCCAGCCCGCGCCGGGGCCGGACAGCCGCCCGCAGGTGACCGTCTCACGGGTGCGTCTGCGGGTCTCGTCGCAGATGTGCACCTCGCCCGGCGGCGCGGGGCACAGCAGCGCCTCGCAGACGTCGACCGGTTCCCCGCCGATCCACGGCTCGCCGCCGCCGGGCGCTGCGGGCGGCCACCGGCACACGAAGGCCGTGCCCGTCGCCACCGCGGCGTGCACCGACAAACCCTTGATCACCATGGTGGGCGGGGCGAGCGGTGAGGCGGACACGCTCAGGCTGTCCCGGACCGCGAGGGCCGCCCGGACGGCCCGCTGCGCGTGGTCCTCGCGGCCGGCCTCCTCCTCGAACAGGCCGATCAGTGAGGACCCTATGGACGAGGGCGCGCACCCGCCGGCCTTCCTGATCTCCTCACGCGCCAGCTCGCACACCGTGTCCAGCACCCGGTCGATGTCCCCGGCGGCCAGGTCGTCGAACTCCGGGCCCAGGCAGAAGCGCACCATCAGCACGCTGGCCGCCCGGCAGCCGTCGGCGCGGTGACCGCCGGGCACGGCATCGGCCCCCGGGCCCCGGGCGGCGCCGGAGACGGGGGAGCCCGAGACGGGGGAACCGGCGGAGCGCGGGGCGGGGATCGCCGCCCCGCTCCAGGGCGCGGGCACGGCGCCGGGAGCCGGCGCGGCAGGGGCCTCGCGGCCCGGC
>NZ_BAABKC010000108.1:0-11415 GCF_039543625.1 Streptomyces similanensis
TCATCAGCGTCTCCGACGGCACCTCCCGGGCCCGGTGACACCACCCCCCAGGTCATCCGTTCGACAGGGGGCAACAGTCATGCCGGGCCCGGAGGCCAGCGGCCCCATTGCGGAACCGCGGAAAACATAACGGGGCCTCGTATCGGCCGGAAGCTGATGAATTCACGACCGCTGTTTTCCCTGAAGTGGCTGAAGTGGCTCAAGCTATCCCTGGTCCGCCAAACGGCAGGATCGGCCTTCATGATCAGATGAACGACCGGCCGACGTGAAAGCTCGGACGCAGTTTCCATTCGAATAGCTGTGAGGGCTGTGGGCACTAGCCTCGACCTTTCGTGAGGGTCCGCCGACGGAGTCGGTCGGTGAGCCCTTTTTTCGGAGCTGGTGGTGGACAAGCCGGTGGCCCGGTTGTCGCGTCGGGTGGGCGCCGGGTTCCACGGGCCGGGATCGGGTGGTGCTGTCGTCGGGACGGCGGGAGATGCTGGTCAGCCAGGGGCGGGCAGAAGCGTGAGCCGTTCGAGGGCAGCGGTGATCTCACCGGTCCAGGGCCAGTGCTGAGTGAAACTAAGAATCTTGCGCAGGCCGGTGGTGAAGAGCTGAGCGGCTGCGGAGAACAGGCGGAATCGCAGACACAGGGCTCAGGTCGCTGGCTGCAGGCGGTGCGATGATCCAGTGTTCGGGCGCCGTCAGACGGCTCCCAGGTCGACAGTGACGGGGAACGGTGCAACAGTCTTGATCGTGCCGGTGAAAATTTCGCCGTCCCTGTACGCCGTGGTGGCGGGGTCGAGGACGTAGGTGTAGACGATCGGGACACCGGTGGCGGCCTGTTCGATGCGCCAGTAGAAGGGGATGCCGGCCTTGGCGTACTGGTCGACCTTCACGATCCGGTCCGTCGTCTCCGAGCCGGGGGGTACCACCTCGACGACCAGGAGGACGTGCTCCGGGCGGGTAGGCGTGAGGTCGATGGTTTCCGCCTGGTAGACGATGACGTCCGGACGGCGGTTGGTGAGGGGAACGTCCTGCAGGCGGACGTCGAAGTCCGTGTCCGCGTTCCAGTCCGGGCCCGCGGCTGTGTCCAGGGCGTTGGCCAGGATGCGGGCCAGCCGGTGGTGGCGCTTGGAGGCGCTCGGGCTCACGACGACCATCCCGTCCACGACCTCGATGCCGGCGCACTGCTCCTCGGACCAGGAGTCGTACTGCTCCGCGCTGATCTGCGAATGCATCCACGCGGGCGCCACCATCTCGGCGGTCATGGTGTGCCCCCTTCGAGAGGCCTCGGCAGGTCCGGCGGTGCTGCGCCAAGCCTACTGTTCCGAGGTGCCGGGCTGCCCGACTCGGATGAACGCCGCTCACAAGTGCAATTCGGCCGAGCGGGGAGCGCGAGGGTTTCTTCGGTCACGCCAGGTGCTGTGAGAGGCTGAACCACATGAACCGGCTGGCTGGTGTGACCTCGCCTTATTTGCTTCAGCATGCTGACAATCCGGTCGACTGGTGGCCCTGGTCGCCCGAGGCGTTCGAGGAAGCGAAACGGCGCGATGTGCCCGTTCTGCTGTCGGTCGGGTACTCGGCGTGCCACTGGTGCCACGTCATGGCGCACGAGTCCTTCGAGGATCAGGTCACCGCCGACTTCCTCAACGAGCACTTCGTCAGTGTCAAGGTGGACCGTGAGGAGCGGCCCGATGTGGACGCTGTCTACATGGAGGCGGTGCAGGCGGCCACCGGGCAGGGTGGGTGGCCGATGACGGTGTTCCTCACGCCGGACACCGAGCCGTTCTACTTCGGCACGTACTTCCCGCCCGCGCCCCGGCACGGCATGCCGTCCTTCCGGCAGGTGCTGGAGGGCGTCCGGCAGGCGTGGCAGACCCGGCGGGCGGAGGTCACCGACGTCGCCGGGAAGATCGTGCGGGACCTCGCGCAGCGTGAGATCGGCTACGGCGGCGCGCGGCCGCCCGGCGAGGACGAGATGGCGCAGGCGCTGCTCGGGCTGACCCGCGAGTACGACCAGCAGCGCGGCGGATTCGGCGGGGCGCCGAAGTTCCCGCCGTCCATGGCGCTGGAGTTCCTGCTGCGCCACCAGGCCCGCACCGGTTCCGAGGGCGCCCTGCAGATGGCCCGGGACACCTGCGAGCGGATGGCCCGCGGTGGCATCTACGACCAGCTCGGCGGCGGCTTCGCCCGATACTCCGTCGACCGCGACTGGGTGGTGCCGCACTTCGAGAAGATGCTCTACGACAACGCGCTGCTGTGCCGCGTCTACGCCCACCTGTGGCGCGCCACCGGCTCCGCGCTCGCCCGCCGCGTCGCCCTGGAGACCGCCGACTTCATGGTCCGCGAACTGCGCACCGAAGAGGGCGGGTTCGCCTCCGCGCTGGACGCGGACAGCGACGACGGCTCGGGACGGCACGTCGAGGGCGCGTACTACGTGTGGACGCCGGAGCAGTTGCGCGACGCCCTCGGTGAGCAGGACGCGGAGCTGGCCGCCCAGTACTTCGGCGTGACCGAGGACGGCACCTTCGAGCACGGCGCCTCCGTGCTCCAGCTTCCGCAGCAGGAAGGTGTGTTCGACGCCGAGAAGATCGAGTCCGTACGGCGCCGGCTGCTGGAGCGGCGGGCCGGACGGCCCGCTCCCGGCCGGGACGACAAGGTCGTCGCCGCCTGGAACGGCCTGGCCGTCGCCGCCCTCGCCGAGACCGGCGCCTACTTCGACCGCCCGGACCTGGTCGAGGCCGCCGTCGGCGCCGCCGATCTGCTGGTACGGCTGCACCTGGACGAGCACGCGGCGCTCGCGCGCACCAGCAGGGACGGACAGGCCGGCGCGAACGCCGGTGTGCTGGAGGACTACGCCGACGTCACCGAGGGCTTCCTCGCGCTCGCCTCGGTCACCGGCGAGGGCGTCTGGCTCGACTTCGCCGGGCTGCTCCTCGGCCACGTCCTGGCCCGCTTCACCGATCCGGAGTCCGGCGCGCTGTACGACACGGCCGCCGACGCGGAGAAGCTGATCCGCCGCCCCCAGGACCCCACCGACAACGCCACGCCGTCCGGCTGGTCGGCGGCGGCCGGCGCGCTGCTCGGCTACGCGGCCCACACCGGGTCCGAGGTCCACCGCACCGCCGCCGAGCGGGCGTTGGGCGTGGTCAAGGCGCTCGGGCCGCGCGCGCCGCGGTTCATCGGCTGGGGACTGGCCGTCGCGGAGGCCGCCCTCGACGGGCCGCGCGAGGTCGCCGTGGTGGCGCCGTCGCTCGCCGACGAGGCGGCCAGGGCCCTGCACCGCACGGCGCTGCTGGGCACGGCGCCCGGCGCCGTCGTCGCCTACGGCACCGAGGGCGGCGAGGAGTTCCCGCTCCTGGCCGGCCGCCCCCTGGTCGACGGCGCCCCCACCGCCTACGTCTGCCGCGACTTCACCTGCGACGCCCCCACCACCGACCCGGAGCGGCTGCGGGCCGCGCTCGGCGGGTGAGGGGCCGCCCGGACTCCGCGGGGCCTCAACTCCCCTGCGCGCGCATGGTCAGGGCCCGTTCCACGATCGCCTCCAGCTGGTCGTGGTGGGCGCCCTTCCAGTAGGCGCGGCCGCAGTCGCGGCACTGGGCGAAGACGTCGTAGGTGCGCTGGGTGCCGTGGGCGAGCTGGTCGGCCACCTCGTCCTTGGTGGCCTGCCGCAGCAGTCCGTTGCAGGTGGTGCAGCGGGTCCAGGGGCGCAGTTCGGGGCGGAAGCGGTCCAGGACGTCGGTCAGCTGCTCGTCGGGGCGGGTGCTGTAGACGTAGGCGCCCGCCCACAGTTCGCGGCGGCGCAGCAGGCCCCGGTCGCGGCTGAGCAGCACCCGCCGCTCGGCCGCCGAGCGGGCGGCGAGAGCGGGGTCGCCGATGTCGGTCGACTCGTACGCCGCGTCGACGCCGAGCAGGCGCAGCCGGCGGGCGAGGGTGCCCAGGTGCACGTCGAGCAGGAAGCGCAGCGGGGCGCCGGGCACCCGCTGGGGGCGTTCGACGGCGCGCACCTCGACGGTCTCGGTCGCGCGCGGGACGTGCGAGACGGGCATCGGGCTGCCGTCCACGACCAGCGCGCCGACCTCGGTCAGCGGCACGCCGAGGGACTCCACGACGTGCCCGAGGGTGGAGGCGCCGTCGGTGGCCACCGGGGTGGCGCCGCGGCGGCGGGTGTGCGGGACGAACAGGCCGAGGCCGGGGGCGAACTCGACGTGGATCTCTGGACCGTTCACCCGGCCAGGATGGCACGGCCGCCCGCGTGCGCCGCAGCTCATTTCCAGGGTGGCCGGCGGGGGCTTTCCGGCGGGGGCCGCGGGCGGCGCGGTCGTCTTCGGTGGGAGCCGCGGCCGTCTTCCGCGGGAGCCGCCCGGCCGTCTTCCGCGGGAGCCGCGGACGCCTTCCGCGGGCGGCGGCGGGCGTCTCAGGTGTTCGTCGCGGTGTCCGTCGTGGGCAGGCCGTGTTCGAGGACGGTGAGGGTGCGGTCGACCAGGTCGGCGAGGTCGCCGCGGTGGTCGTTCTCGGCCCAGTACAGGGTGGTCTCCATCAGCGCGCCGACCAGGGACATGGCGCAGACGCGCACCTCCAGGTCCTGGGCGTCGCGGCCGGTGCGTTCGGCGATGGCCGTGCACAGCAGGCGCCCGGTGACCGACATGCTCTCCATCATCCGCGAGCGCACCGCGGGCACCTCGACCATCAGGCGGGTGCGCAGCCGGACCGCCGCCGGGTCGTCGGCCACGCTCGCGCCGACGGCCCGGCGCAGCACCCGGCGGACGGACTGCGGCCACGGTTCGCCGGCGGGGCAGGAGCGCAGCTCCTCCAGCAGGACCGGGTCGGACTCGTCGGTGAGGACGATGTCCTCCTTGGTGGGGAAGTACCGCGAGACGGTCGACGGCGACACCTCGGCCCGCTCGGCTATCTGCTCGATCGTCGTGGCGTCGTAGCCCCGCTCCTCGACCAGCGCGTACGTCGCGGCGCGGATCGCCGCACGGGTCTTGATCTTCTTCCGTTCGCGCAGGCCCGGCGGGAGGCCGTCGGCGCGGGACGCGGTGCGTGCGGCCGTCATGCGGTCATTGTCCGGCATCGGCATCGGCATCGGCACCGCCGTCGGCACCGGCAGCCGCAGCCGGCCGCAGCTGCAGCCGCAGCGGCCTCGGCCACGGCTCGGGGAGCCGTGGCCGAGGGGGAGACCGGTGCGGGGCGGGCGCTCACGCGTGCTGGTAGGCGACCAGGGAGATCCCCACGTAGTGGACGACGAACGCGGCCAGCGTGAAGGAGTGGAAGACCTCGTGGAAGCCGAACCAGCGCGGTGAGGGGTTGGGCCGCTTGATGCCGTAGACGACGCCGCCCGCACTGTAGAGCAGGCCGCCGACGATCACCAGGACCATCACCGCGATGCCGCCGCTGCGCATGAAGTCGGGCAGGTAGAAGACGGCGGCCCAGCCCATGGCGAGGTAGCAGGGGGTGTAGAGCCAGCGTGGCGCGCCGACCCAGAAGACGCGGAAGGCGATGCCGGCCAGCGCGGCGGCCCAGATGCCCCACAGCAGCCACTGGCCGGTGGCGCCGGGCAGGAGCAGCAGCGACAGCGGCGTGTAGGTGCCGGCGATGATCAGGAAGATGTTCGCGTGGTCGAGACGGCGCAGCACCCCGCTCATCCGGGGGCCCCAGTTCCCCCGGTGGTAGAGGGCGCTGACGCCGAACAGGAGGCAGGCGCTCAGGACGTAGATCCCGCAGGCGATGCGCCCGCGGGTGGAGTCGGCGAGTGCGGTGAGCACCAGTCCCGCTATGAGGACGGCCGGGAACATGCCGAGGTGCAGCCAGCCGCGCAGCTTCGGCTTGATCGGGTGCGGCAGCGACAGCGCGGCCGGACCGCGGCCACGGGCCGGCGGGTCCAGGGGCGCGTCGGAGGCGGACGCAGTCATGGCCGCATGGTACCGGCGACCCCGTAAGCGAGGGGTGAGCGGCTGGTTCCGATGGCCTGTGATCTCGCCGACGGGAGGAAACGCAAAAAGTCCTTCAGGTGAACCCAACGCGGACGCAAAAAAGGCCGGAAAACCGTGGGATTCCTCACGCTGCTCACCTGTGCGGCCCTCTGGACAGATGGGCGCGGGCGTCGGATGATCAAATGAGTGCGGTCGGCACCGGATGAGCGGCTACGAAGCATCCGGGTCGCGGCCCCCACGGGGCGACAAGACAAAAATCCCTCATTTAGGAGCAATCGTGGCGCGCGACATCGCGGCTCCCCCCGTCGTTCCCACCCACCACAAGGACCTGGTCTCGTGGGTCAACGAGATCGCGGAACTCACGCAGCCGGACGACGTGGTCTGGTGCGACGGATCCGAGGCCGAGTACGAGCGACTGTGCGAGGAGCTCGTCCAGAAGGGCACCTTCCGCAAGCTCGACCCGATCAAGCGCCCCCACTCCTACTACGCGGCCTCCGACCCCTCCGACGTCGCCCGCGTCGAGGACCGCACCTTCATCTGCTCCGAGAAGGAGGAGGACGCCGGCCCCACCAACCACTGGAAGGCCCCCGCCGAGATGCGGGAGATCTTCCGGGGCGAGAACGGCGAGGGCGGTGTCTTCCGCGGCTCGATGAAGGGCCGGACGATGTACGTCGTCCCGTTCTGCATGGGCCCGCTGGGCTCCCCGCTGTCCGCGATCGGCGTCGAGATCACCGACTCCGCCTACGTCGCCGTGTCCATGCGCACCATGACCCGCATGGGACAGCCGGTCCTCGACGAACTCGGTGAGGACGGCTTCTTCGTCAAGGCCGTGCACACCCTCGGCGCCCCGCTGGCCGACGGCCAGGCGGACGTCCCCTGGCCGTGCAACTCCACCAAGTACATCTCGCACTTCCCCGAGGACCGCGAGATCTGGTCCTACGGCTCCGGCTACGGCGGCAACGCGCTGCTCGGCAAGAAGTGCTACGCCCTGCGCATCGCCTCCGTCATGGCGCGCGACGAGGGCTGGCTGGCCGAGCACATGCTGATCCTCAAGCTCACCCCACCCACCGGCGAGGCCAAGTACGTCGCGGCCGCCTTCCCGAGCGCCTGCGGCAAGACCAACCTCGCGATGCTGGAGCCCACCGTCTCCGGCTGGTCCGTCGAGACGGTCGGCGACGACATCGCGTGGATGCGGTTCGGCGAGGACGGCCGGCTGTACGCGATCAACCCCGAGGCCGGCTTCTTCGGCGTCGCGCCCGGCACCGGCGAGCACACCAACGCCAACGCGATGAAGACCCTGTGGGGCAACTCGGTCTTCACCAACGTCGCCCTCACCGACGACGGCGACGTGTGGTGGGAGGGCATGACGCAGGAGACCCCGGCCCATCTGACCGACTGGAAGGGCAACGACTGGACGCCCGAGTCGGGCACCCCGGCCGCCCACCCCAACGCCCGCTTCACCACCCCGGCCGCGCAGTGCCCGATCATCGCGCCGGAGTGGGAGGACCCCCGGGGCGTGCCGATCTCGGCGATCCTGTTCGGCGGCCGCCGCGCCAGCGCCGTACCGCTGGTGACCGAGTCCTTCGACTGGAACCACGGCGTCTTCCTCGGCGCGAACGTCGCCTCCGAGAAGACCGCCGCCGCCGAGGGCAAGGTCGGCGAGCTGCGCCGCGACCCGTTCGCCATGCTGCCGTTCTGCGGCTACAACATGGGCGACTACATGGGCCACTGGATCGACGTCGCCAAGGACAAGGACCAGTCCAAGCTGCCCAAGATCTACTACGTCAACTGGTTCCGCAAGAACGACGAGGGCGCGTTCGTCTGGCCGGGCTTCGGCGAGAACAGCCGGGTGCTGAAGTGGATCGTCGAGCGGCTGGACGGCAGGGCCGAGGGCGTCGAGACCCCCATCGGCGTCCTGCCGACCCGCGCCGCCCTGGACACCGACGGCCTGGACCTGTCCGAGTCCGACCTGGAGTTCCTGCTCACGGTCGACAAGGACGTCTGGCGCGAGGAGGCCGCCCTGGTCCCCGAGCACCTGAACACCTTCGGCGACCACACCCCCTCGGAGCTGTGGGACCAGTACCGCGCGCTGGTCGAGCGGCTCGGCTGAGGCGGCCCGCCCTCGGCCGCACGAGTTCCGCGGCCGGCCGCGACTTGCCCTGACCTGCGACGTCGCTCCGGCCGGCCGCGGCACGGAGGAGGGAGGCCGGGCGCGCACAACGGCGTGCGCGCCCGGCCTCTCCCGTGCGATCCGGGCGGGGCCGCGGGGCCGCGGAGCCCGGCCGTCGTGCCCCGGTCACCCGCCCGGCCCACCGCTCCGTATGGCGGCCCGCGCTCCGGGGTACTCGGGTCGCCTCCCGGTGAAGGAGCGTGATGAGGGCATGGCTGGAGACGGCGACTTCTACAAGCACGACCGTCCGGACGATCCGGGTCTGGCCGAGGACCGTCCGCGCGGCGGCGGCCCCGACGAGCCGCACGGGCGCGGCAACTGGCCCGTCTGGGGCGTGGTCCTGGCGATCCTGGTGGTGTTCGTGATCATCGTGGTGATCTTCGGCTGAGCACCCGTCCCCGCGGCAGCCCTCGCGTCGCCCGCGCGGCGACCGGTTACGGTGCTCGCCGCGGCCGCTCCACGGCGCGACCTCTCACAGCGCCAGCTGGAGCAGCACCGTGTCGAGCAGGCGGCCGTGTTTGCGGCCGACCGCGGTCAGCCGGCCGGCGTCGGTGAAGCCGAGCCGGCGGTGCAGCGCCGCCGACGCCTCGCTGCCGGGGTCGGTGATCACCGCGACGACCTGCCGCACCCCGGCCGCGCCGCACGCGGTCAGCAGCGCGTCGAGCAGGGCGGCGCCGAGGCCGCGGCCGGTCGAGTCCGGGGCGAGGTAGACGGTGTCCTCGACGGTGTCGCGGTACGCCGGCTTCGGCCGCCACGGCGCCGCGTAGGCGAAGCCCACGATCCGGCCCGCCTCCTCGGCGACCAGGAACGGCAGCCCCCGCCCGGCGATCTCGTCGAACTTCAGCTCCCACTCCGCGAGCGGCCGCGGCGCCTCGTCGAAGGTGGCGACGCTGTGCAGGGCGTAGTGCCCGTAGATGTCCGCGACCTCGGCGAGGTCGGCGCGCAGGGCGGCCCGGACGGTGGCGGTGGGGGCGGTCACAGCTTCTGTCTCGCCTCGGTTCTCTCGCCTCGGGGACACGGGCCCGCGCAGTGTAGGGCACCCGGTCCGCGCGTCGCTGCGGGTGCGCGCGGACCGGGGCCGTCGAGGGGGGCGAGAGGCCCTAATGCGCGGCGCCGACCGGCCTGAGCGGGTCCTCCTGGGCGGCGGCGGGCGCGTGCGCGTCCATCCGTTCGGCGGCCAGGATCGCCGCCTTGGTGTCGGCGCGGGACGCGGCCACGACGAGGGCGCGCCCGGCGAGCGTGTGCGCCCGCTGGTGCAGGGCCGGCGCCTGGGCGGCCGTACGGCCGGCGGACGCGGCCGCCCGCAGCGGGGCGCGCCCGCCGCGCAGCCGGGCCACCTGCACGGCGAGCCGTTCGGCCGCCGTGTCCAGGTCGGTCGAGGGCTCGGTCAGCGCGCGCAGCTCGTCGGTGACGGCGAGCAGCGCCGCGAGATGACCGGCGAGCTGGATGTCCAACTCCTCCTCGCGCGAGCGGTGGGGGAAGTCGGCGGCGGTGCCGGCCATCGTGTGGACCGACTTGGCGCGGATCGGTTCGTACATGGGATGGCCTCCTGTGCTCTGACAGAAGTCATCCTACATTAGATCTCGTCTAAAGTTGAGTCCGTTCGCGGAAACGGTCCGCGCGCACACCGAGGGTGAGCGCGCGGCGTGCTCCGGCCGGGGTGCCGCCGGGCGTCAGGGCTGGCCGTAGCCGTCCAGGAAGTGGCCGATGCGGCCCACCGCGTCGCGCAGGTCGCCGACCGAGGGCAGGGTGACGACCCGGAAGTGGTCGGGCTCGGGCCAGTTGAAGCCGGTGCCCTGGACGACCATGATCTTCTCGCGGCGCAGCAGGTCCAGGACCATCCGCCGGTCGTCCTTGATCTTGAAGACCTTGGGATCGAGCCGGGGGAACAGGTACAGCGCCCCCTTGGGCCGTACGCAGGTCACGCCCGGGATCCGTGTGAGCAGCTCGTGGGCGACCTCCATCTGCTCCTTGAGCCGGCCGCCGGGCAGGACCAGGTCGTTGATGGTCTGCCGGCCGCTGAGCGCGGCGACCACGCCGTGCTGTCCCGGCATGTTCGCGCACAGGCGCATGTTCGCCAGGATGGTCAGGCCCTCGATGTAGGAGTCGGCGTGGGCGCGCGGGCCGGAGATCGACATCCAGCCGACCCGGTAGCCGGCCACCCGGTACGCCTTGGACATGCCGTTGAAGGTGAGGGTCAGCAGGTCGGGTGCGACCGAGGCCGTCGGGGTGTGCGTGGCGCCGTCGTAGAGGATCTTGTCGTAGATCTCGTCGGAGCAGACCAGCAGGTTGTGCCGGCGGGCGATGTCGGTCAGCCCCTTGAGCACGGCCGGGTCGTAGACCGCGCCGGTCGGGTTGTTGGGGTTGATGACGACGATCGCCTTGGTGCGGTCGGTGACCTTGCGCTCCACGTCGGCGAGGTCCGGCATCCAGTCGGACTGCTCGTCGCAGCGGTAGTGCACGGCGGTGCCGCCGGACAGGGAGACGGCGGCGGTCCACAGCGGGTAGTCCGGCGCGGGCACCAGCACCTCGTCGCCGTCGTCCAGCAGCCCCTGCATCGCCATCACGATCAGCTCGGAGACGCCGTTGCCGATGAAGACGTGCTCGACGTCGGTCTCGATGCCGAGGGTCTGGTTGTGCATGACGACCGCGCGGCGCGCGGCCAGCAGGCCCTTGGCGTCGCCGTAACCGTGTGCCGTGGAGACGTTGCGGAGGATGTCCTCCAGGATCTCCGGTGGGCACTCGAAGCCGAACGCGGCCGGGTTGCCGGTGTTCAGCTTGAGGATGCGGTGGCCGGCCGCCTCCAGCCGCATCGCCTCCTCGAGCACCGGGCCCCGGATCTCGTAACAGACGTTGGCGAGCTTGGTCGACTGGATCACCTGCATGTCTGGGAGCTTACGGCCGGGTATCGCCCGGCGGCCCGTGTTTTCCGCCACGTGGGACATCGCGGGGCGTCGGATTGACGGCCCGCGCCGGTGCCGCCGGTCGCCCCGGTACCTATGCTTTCCGGCCATGTCCATGTCTTCCGGCCTTCCCGCCGTCCCCCGTACGGGTGATGCGCCCCAGGGCCCGCCGAACGTGTACCACCCGCAGGCGCCCGCGGCCCCGGCGTACGAGGGGTACGCCGACCCGGCCGCGGCCCACGGCTGGCAGAACGCGTACGTCCGGACGCGCGAGCTGCCCGCGCTGACGGCCGACGTCCTCGCGGCCCGGGGAGCGGGGGGAACGGGCGCCGGGGGAGCGGATGCGGGGGAGGGCGCGGACACCAGGTCCGGCGCGGACGCAGGGGCGGGAGCGGGCCGGGGGGCGCGGCGCGCGGGCCGGCGG